>NZ_QTPQ01000010.1:0-177722 GCF_003853425.1 Burkholderia sp. Bp9140 | reverse complement strand
GCGAACTGGTTGAGTTTGCAACTAAATCGGACATGCCGGTGATCGAGAACGGTGTGTATAACGAACTGTATTTCGGCAATGCGCACCCGAGCGCGCTGAAGTCCTATGACCGCAACGGGATCGTGTTGCACTGTGCATCGTTCTCGAAGAGCCTGACGGCGGCCTACCGGATCGGCTGGGCGTTGCCGGGCCGGTATCGCGAGCAGGTCGAGAAGCTGAAATTCCTGAACACGCTGGCGACGCCGTCGCCACCGCAGCTCGCGATCGCCGAGTTTCTCGAACGCGACGGTTACGAACATCACCTGCGGCGGATTCGCAAGGCGTATGCGCAGCAGGCGAACCTGATGCGCGCGATGGTGTCGCGGTTCTTTCCGGAGGGCACGCGCATCTCGAGTCCGGCCGGCGGTTACGTGCTGTGGGTCGAGTTGCCGGCGCAGGTCGATGCGATGCGGCTGTACCAGCTCGCGCTGGAGCAGGGGATCACGATCGGCCCCGGCTACATGTTCTCGATCGCGGATACCTATCGCAATTTCATCCGGCTGAACTACAGCAGCCCGTGGTCGCCCGGGATCGAGCAGGCGATCGTCACGGTCGGCAAGCTCGCGGCATCCTGCATGGACTGACGGCACGCGGATTGCCCGGGCCGCCAGATACCTCCGCACGCGCATCCCGCGCGTGTTGCACCGCAACGTTGATGACGTCCCATGCCGGTCGTGGACCGCATCCCGGCCACGGTCCGTGTTTGCGTGCGCTGCGGGGGCGTCTGTACCTGTTCTTTTCAGGACGGACGCCGATAATGGGATCGTCACCTCACACCTCGGGAGTCACGCCATGTCAGGAAGCGACGCCTCGTCTTCACGTCCCGATCTCGCGCAGGGCATCGCGCTCGACGACATCGCCGACGGCGCGATGATCGAGGGCCAGGTCGGCGACGCAACGGTGCTGCTGGTGCGCCGCGCCGACGAATTGTTTGCCGTGGGCGCGCAATGCCCGCACTACGGCGCGCCGCTGGCCGACGGGCTGCTGGTCGGCGACACGATCCGCTGCCCGTGGCATCACGCGGCGTTTTGTCTGCGCACCGGGGAACTGCAGCGTGCGCCGGCGCTCGACGGCCTGCCGTGCTGGCGCGTCGAGCGCCGCGACGGCCGCGCGGTCGTGCTCGATGCGCGGCCCGCTGCATCACCGCCCGCATTGAAGACGGCCGGGCTGCCCGACTCGGTGGTGATCGTCGGCGGCGGCGCGGCCGCGATCGCGGCGGCCGTGACGCTGCGGCAGGAAGGCTATCCGCACACGATCACGCTGCTGAGCGCGGACAGCGAGCCGCCGTACGACCGGCCGAACCTGTCGAAGGATTATCTGGCCGGCACGGCCGAAGCCGACTGGCTGCCGTTGCGCGGCGCGTCGTTCTATACCGGCCAGCGCATCGACGTGCGCTGCGGCACGCGCGTCGCGCGGATCGATCCCGCGCAGCACGCGGTCGAACTCGCGGACGGCAGCCGGGTCGGCTACGGCGCGCTGCTGCTTGCGACCGGGGCCGAGCCGAACCGGCTGACCGTGCCGGGCGCCGATCTGCCGCACGTGTGCGTGCTGCGCTCGCGCGCCGATTGCGATGCGCTGATCGGCAAGCTGAAGACGGCGCAGCGCTGCGTCGTGGCCGGCGCGAGCTTCATCGGCCTGGAAGCGGCCGCCGCGCTGCGTACGCGCGGGCTTGACGTGCAGGTGGTCGCGCCCGATGCGCATCCGATGGCGCACGTGCTCGGCGAAGCGCTCGGCGACACGATCCGCGTGCTGCACGAGTCGCGCGGCGTGACGTTCCATCTCGGCGCGACGCTCGCGCAGATCGCACCGGACAACGTGTCGCTGTCGAACGGCGACGTGCTGCCGGCCGACGTCGTGGTGGTCGGCATCGGCGTGCATCCGAACGTCGCGCTCGCGCAGGACGCCGGCCTGGCCGTCGATCGCGGCGTGACGGTCGACCGTTTCCTGCAGACGAGCGCACCGGACATCTATGCGGCCGGCGACATCGCGCGCTGGCCCGATCCGTTGACGGGCGAGCGCATTCGCGTCGAGCACTGGGTCGTCGCGCAGCGGCAGGGCATCGCCGCGGCGCGCAACATGCTCGGCCAGCGGCGGCCGTTCGACGCGGTGCCGTTCTTCTGGACCCAGCACTACGACCTGACGGTCCGCTATGTGGGGCACGCGGAGCAGTGGGACCGCGTCGAGATCGACGGCGACCTGCGCGCGCATGACGGTTCGGTGACGTACTGGCGCGGCAATGCGCGGCTCGCGGTCGCGACGATCGGCCGCGATCTCGACTGCCTGCGCGCGGAAGAGGCGCTCGAACGGCAGGGTGCGGCGCATGAGTGAATCGGGCGCGATGGTGCGCCGCAGCGTGGTCGCACGGCGGGAGTGTGCGCCATGCGCGCATGTGCGCGCGCTGCGCGTTGGCATCAGCGGCTACGGCGTGCCGTGAACCTTGCGCGCGACGCGCTGCAACAGCGCGTCGAGCACCGCCATCTCGACCGGCTTCACGAGGTGATCGTCGAAGCCCTCGCTCGAGGTGCGTGCAAGGTCGGCAGGGCGCGCATGACCGGACAGTGCGACGCAGGTCATGCCGGCCAGCGCGTCGATCGTGCGGAGTTCGCACAGCAGCGTGAAGCCGTCGACGTCGGGCATCGACAGGTCGATGAGCATCAGGTGCGGAATGGTGTCGCGCGCGAGCGCCAGCGCATCCTGCGCGTTGTACGCGACGCGCGGCGCGTGGCCCTTCACCTGCAGCAGCACGGCGAGCGTGTCGGCGGAGTCGCAGTTGTCGTCGACGACGACGATGCGCAGCGGCGCACCGGCCGGCTGCTCGGGGGCGCGCGGCACGGGCGTGTCGACGGGCGTCATGCGCGCCGCGTGCTCGATCGGCAACCGCACCGTGAACGTCGCGCCGCGGTCGGGGCCGTCGCTTTCGGCGGAAATCCTCCCGCCATGCAGCTCGACGAACGACCGGCAGATCGCGAGACCGAGGCCGAAGCCGTCGGACGGGCGCCGGCCCGGCACGCCTTCCTGCTCGAACAACTCGAAGATCGATTCGAGCGAGCCGGCGTCGATGCCGACGCCGTGATCGGTTACGCGAATTGCGACGACAGCGCCTTCGACACTGGCGCCGATGTCGATGCGCGCGCCACACGGCGAGCATTTCGACGCGTTGTCGAGCAGGTTGTGCAGCACCTGCACGAGCCGCACGGCGTCGCCGCGCACCACCACCGGATTGGCCGGCAGGTCGACGCGAATGTTCTGTTCGCGCGCGGCCAGCGTCGGCTGGATGCCCTCCACACCGCGGCACACGACGTCGCGCACCGTCACCGGCGCGTTGTCGAGCTCGACCTTGCCGGCCGTGATGCGCCCGACGTCGAGCAGGTCGTCGACGAGCCGCGTCAGTTGTCCGACCTGGCGATGCACGGCGTCGCGGCATTGCGCGAGTGGCGGCGCCGGATCGGGCAGGCTCTGCAACACGCCGACCGAGTGGCGCAGCGGCGCGAGATGGTTGCGCAATTCGTGCGCGAGCATCGCGATGAACACGCTCAGCCGGTGCGTCGACGCTTCGAGTTCCGCGAGCCGCTTGCGCTCCGTCATGTCGCGCGTGATCTTGATGAAGCCGGCCAGCGCTCCCTCCTGGTCGCGCACGGCCGTGATCGTCACGTTGGCCCAGAACAGCGTGCCGTCCTTGCGCACGCGCCAGCCTTCGTCCTCGAAGTGGCCATGCGTGACGGCCTGCCGGAGCCCGAACGCGGGCCGGCCGGCCAAGGCCAGGTCGGGCGGGTAGAAGCGCGAGAAATGGTTGCCGACGATCTCGGCGGCGCGATAGCCCTTGATGCGTTCCGCGCCGCGGTTCCACGTGGCGACGTTGCCGTGCGGGTCGAGCATGAAGACTGCGTAATCGCTGATTGCGCCCACGACGGTTTCGAAGCGGAACTCGGCGAAGCGGTGTAGCAGGTCCCGCGCGTCGGCTGGCCCGAGCGGCGGGTGAGGATCGGAAGTGGCGTCGTCTTTTTTCATCGGAACGGCCAGTCAAATGCGGGCGCACGAAGCGCGCCCTGCCGCCGCCACTGGCCGAGCCGGCGGCGACGATGCTGATTCAAATCGGATGGATCCCTTCGAACGCTTCGCAAGCGTAAGGGAACTCGATTCGCCTGATCAATGGGTGCGCATTGCCTGTGCCGAGCGTCACCCGGATCGGATCCGGCTCCGACCGGGCAGATCGCGACGCGATTGCCGGCCGCCTGGCATGTCGATTGCCCTGTCGCGTGACGCGCACACGCCGCAGCCCGCCAGGCGCGGCGGCTTGACGCCACACGAGGACCCCGCCATGAACAGCACACTGAGCCCTGACAGCGAACCGGCCGGCCCGGACGATGACAACACACGCCGCGGCCGCGACGGGCGCGCGCTGGGGCCGAGCGACTCGTCAGACAGCGGTAGCGACACGGCCGGCGCGCGGCGCTATCCGTTCGACGTCGATTCGCCGCTCGACGCGCACGCGCTGGAGCGCGGCGACGCATCGCTCGACAGCGATACGGACCGAGCGGGCACCGGCGAGCGTGCGTCGGCGGACGGAGATGCGGGGCTCGAGGAGGGGGCCGACATCGAGCCGGACCGCACGGAACGGCTGAGCGAACCAGGCGGCACCGACGAACCGGACGCCCCCGAAAAACGGGGTGCGGGCGACGTGTAGCGTCGCGGCGCGGCCGCGATCTGCGCAAAAACTGCAATCGCGTTGCAGATAGGAGCACCCGGCCAGGGACGCTTGATCGCGTGCACGGAATCAGGACGTTCGACGACGGCCCGCCCTCGCGTCGCACGCGAGCTCGCGCCGATTCCGCACGCGGCACGCGATTTGCAACGACTCGACCGACGCGCGCCGCGACGCGGCATCGGGCGGTGCGCGGCACAGGTGAGATCGAGGAGAGACATCATGCAACGACGATATCCCGGACGGCAAACCGAACGGAGCGGCTCGCCCGACTGGCAGGAACGCAGCGAACGCGCGTACCGGGGCGCCGGCGTGCGCGAGTATCGGGGCGACGAATCCGGGCGGCTCGATGCCGACTATGCATCCGCCTATCGGCGTTTCGCGAGCGAGGACGTCGGCCCGGAGGACTGGGGTAGCGAGTGGAGCGAACGTTCGGCACGCTCGTTGGCCGAGCAGCGTCGGCGCGATCCCGCGTGGGAAGCCGAGCGAGGCTACGGCAACCCCGGTCGTCAGGGTGAAGGCCGCGAAGGACGCTACGGCGGCGACCAGCCGGGGTTCCGCGGCCATCACCGGATGGCGTGGTACGGCGGCGAGCGCGACGATCCGCACGGCCCCGACGCGGCCGCCCCGTCGCGCGTCGGTGGCGATCCGCGGCGCGAGGCAATGCGCCATCGCAGCGGGCCGAAGGGCTATACGCGCACGGACGAGCGGATTCGCGAGGACGTCTGCGAGCGGCTCACGTATGCGCTCGACATCGACGTGAGCGACGTTACCGTGCAGGTGCACGACGGCTGCGTCGAACTCGACGGTACCGTGCCGTCGCGCTGGATGAAGTACGACATCGAGGACATCGCCGACGGCTGCATGTGCGTGCGCGACGTCGAGAACCGCGTGCGCGTGCGCCGCGACGACGAGCACGCTACGGGGTTGGTGCTGCATCCGGAGCAGCGGACCGTCACGCCGACGCAGCCACCCGCGCGCGATCCCGAACCCGGCAGCGGCTCAGGCCGCGACCGCAAGTCGCGCCATTGACGGCGCGATGCACGGGACGACCCGGCCACCGGCACGAGCCGCGCGCGCTTGACGATCGGCAACGACGACACGCGACAGGTTCGACAGGCGCGGCAACCGCGCATGCCGTGCGGCCGTCCCGGTGCCGCGAGCGCTTGGCGCAGTACACGCCTGACGCCGTCGCATGTCGTCGCATGTTGCCGAGATGATCGTCACGTCGATCGCGATTCCGCCCATGTCGCTGTACTGGCGCTTGCGCGGCGCGCTTCACTTACGGGTGTTCTTGCCATGATGCTCGATTCCGCTCCGTCGTCCGCTCCGATGCGCATCGCGGTATTCCGCGCGCTGCAGCTCGGCAACATGCTGTGCGCGGTGCCCGCGCTGCGCGCGCTGCGGCGCGGCGAACCGGATGCGCGCATCACGCTGATCGGGCTGCCGTGGGCGCGCGAATTCGCGTCGCGCTTCTCGGACTACATCGACAACTTCATCGCGTTTCCCGGCGCGCCGGGCCTCGGCGAACAGCCGGGAGCCGACCCGGCAGCACGGGAAGCGTTCGTCGCGGAATGCCGTGCGCGCGACTTCGATCTCGCGATCCAGCTGCACGGCAGCGGCGCGCGGACCAACGCGATCGTCGCATCGCTCGGCGCGACGCGCATCGCCGGCTTCGTGCCGCCCGACGGCGGCACGACCGCGCTCGACTGTTCGGTCAACTGGCGTGACGGCGAATCCGAGGTCACGCACTGCCTGTCGCTGACGCGCAAGCTCGGCTATCCGGACTGGGGCGACTATCTGGAATTCCCGCTCGGCGGCCTCGACTACGCGCTCTGGCATGTGCTGTGCGATGAGCACGCGCTCGATCCGGGTCGCTACGTGATCGTCCATCCGGGCGCGCGGATGGCGTCGCGGCGCTGGCCGGTCGAACGCTTCGCGCGGGTCGCGCGACAGCTTGCCGACGATGGCTGGCAGATCGTGCTGACCGGCACGCGTACCGAACTCGCGCTGGCCAGCGCATTCACCGGGCAGCTCGGGCGGCCGTGCGTGAATCTGTGCGGCCGCACGCCGCTCGGTGCGCTGGCCGCGCTGATCGGCCGTGCACGGCTCCTGTTGTGCAACGACACGGGTGTGTCGCATGTCGCGGCGGCGTTCGGCACGCCGAGCATCGTCGTCGCGTGCGGCAGCGACACGGCCCGCCGGGCGCCGCTCGACACCGACCGTCATCGCGTGCTGGCGAACGACCCGGCGTGCCGGCCGTGCCGGTTCGACACCTGCCCGTACGGGCACGAATGCGCGACGGCGATCGGCGTCGACGACGTGATCGGGCGGGCGGGCGAACTGCTCGCGAAGGAGAGACGTCATGTCACGTGAGCGGTTGCGCGTGCTTACCTGGCACGTGCATGGCAACTATTTGTATTACCTGTCGCAGGCGCCGCACGATTTCTACATCGTGACGAAACCGCAGCATCCGCCCGGCTATGCGGGGCGGGGCGGCCACCTGCCGTGGGGCGGCAACGTGCACGAGGTGCCCGTCGAGTGCGTGCGCGACACCGAGTTCGACTGCGTGCTGTACCAGCATCACCGTCACTACGAACACGACCGGATGCGGCTCCTGAGCGATGCGCAGCGCATGCTGCCGGCGCTGTTCGTCGAGCACGATCCGCCGCGCGAGCATCCGACCGACACGCTGCATCCGGTACAGGACCCGAACGTGTTGCTGGTGCACGTGACGCCGTTCAACGCGCTGATGTGGGACAACGGCGTCACGCCGACGCGCGTGATCGAGCACGGCGTGCTGCTGCCCGACGGTATCGAGTATCGCGGCACGCTGCCGAAGGGCGTGACGGTCGTGAACCACCTCGCGCGGCGCGGGCGGCGTCTCGGCGCGGACCTGTTCGAGGTCGTGCGTCACAGCGTGCCGCTGGACCTGATCGGGGTGGGCTCGACCGAACTCGGCGGCATCGGCGAAGTGCCGAACCCGGCGCTGCCGCAGTTCCTGTCGCACTACCGGTTCTTCTTCAATCCGATCCGCTATACGAGCCTCGGGCTCGCGGTGATCGAGGCGATGATGATCGGGATGCCGGTCGTCGCGCTCGCGACGACCGAGATGGCGCAGCTCGTGCGGAGCGGCCACAACGGTGTCGCCGATACGCGGCCCGCCGCGCTGATCGACGCGATGCGCCTGTTGATTCGCGATCCGGAACTGGCGCGCGAGTGGGGCGCGGCGGCGAAGCGCGACGCGTGCGAGCGGTTCGGGATCGAGCGGTTCGTGCGCGACTGGGACAGTGTGTTGCGCGACGTCGCGTCGTAGACGACGCGGCTGCCGACGTGCCGCGCTTACGGGTTCGGTGCGCCAGGCGCCGCGGGGCTGGCGGCATCGGCGGTGCCACTGGCGCCCGGCGTCGGCGCGGCCGCGCCGCTCGCCGCGTTGCGCTCGTGTTCGGGCAGCAGCGCGAGGCGGTTGTACAGCGTCTTCAGGCTGATGCCGAGCGCCTTCGCGGTGCGCGGCTTGTCGCCGTTGAAATGTCGCAGCGACGCGACGATGAAGCGCTGCTGCGTATGCGCGAGCGTCGTGCCGATATGCAGCGTCATCGCGTTGTGACGCACTTCCTCGCGAGGCGGCAGCCGGCGCGGCAGTTGCAGCTCGATCTGTTCGTCCGCGAGGATGAACGCGCGCTCCAGCGTGTTGCGCAACTCGCGCACGTTGCCGGGCCACGTGTACGCGCGCAACGCCTTCATCGCCTGCATCGACAGGCGCTTGCGCGTGCGGTGCCGCGCGTTCAGCCGATCGACGATCTGCAGCGCGATGTCGCCGACGTCGTCCTCGCGCTGCCGCAGCGCGGGGACATGCAGCGCGATCGTCGCGATCCGGTAGAACAGGTCTTCGCGCAGCCGTCCGCTGCGCACGGCCTCGACCGGATCGTGATGGGTGGCCGCGACGATCCGCACGTCGAGCGGAATCGCTTCGTGGCCGCCGACGCGCATGATCGTGTTCGATTCGAGCGTGCGCAGCAGTTTCACCTGCAATTCCGCCGGCATTTCCGCGATTTCGTCGAGAAACAGCGTGCCGCCGCGTGCGGCCTCGAACATGCCCACGTGTTGCGCAACGGCACCGGTGAAGCTGCCTTTTTCATGTCCGAACAAATGCGATTCCGCGATGTCCTTCGGGATCGCACCGCAATTGACGGGCACGAACGGCCCGCGCCGGCGCGGGCTCATGTCGTGGATCAGCCGCGCGACGATGTCCTTGCCGGCACCGCTTTCGCCGACCACCAGCACACTGACGCGCGTCGCGGCGACGCGTGACACTTTCAGCAGCAATTCCTGGATCGTTCGCGAGCGGCCGAACAGTCGCGTGCCGTCATCGTCTGATTTCGACATGAGTGGGATCGTGTTGGGGTGTTTTGACCGAAATCGGCGAGGCAAGATGAAAAAATGACGTGGTGCGCGCCGTTTTTCACGTAGAAAGCATACCTTTTACACCGGTCCGGCCGGATTGAATCTGGCAATGTGACCCGCGCGAACGGATAGATTTATTCGATGAGCGGCGGATGCGCGACACGCTTCTTCTATACTGCTAATCATTCGCTGATCAAGGGCAGGACAGCTTGTCTGCTCATTCGTGTGCCATGCGGGGTCTCGCTGAGTGCCCGGCGTACCCCGCATCGCATACCGTCCGCGGTTCCGGCCGATGCTTGCGCCGGGCCGCACACCAGGAGCCTCGATGCCTTACGTCCTGATCGTCGAAGACGATGCCGATACGCGCGCGATGCTCGCGGCGCTCGCGCAAGCGCAGCAGCTTACGTGCGACACGGCCGCGACGCTCGAAGAAGCGCGCACGCTCGTCTCGACGCACACTCCCGATCTCGTGCTGTGCGATCTCGTGCTGCCGGACGGCAACGGGATGGACCTGTTCGATGCATTGCCCAAGCGCGGGCATTGCGAAATCGTGCTGACGACCGGCCATGCGAGCCTCGAAACCGCGATCGACGCATTGCGGCGCGGCGCGACCGACTACCTGGTGAAGCCGATCAACATGCAGCGGCTGAACAGCATCTTCGCGCGGGTGCCGCGCACCACCGCGCTGCACGAGGAAATCGCCGAACTGCGCTCCGAGCTGAAGCGCCTCGGCCGTTTCGGCCGGATGCTCGGCAACTCGCCCGCGATGCAGGCCGTCTACGACGCGATCGGCCGCGTCGCGCGTACCGAAGCGTCGGTGCTGCTCACCGGCGAATCGGGCACCGGCAAGGAGCTCGCTGCCCAGACGGTGCACGACCTGAGCCTGCGCCGCCGCGGCCCGTTCCTCGCGGTGAACTGCGGCGCGATCGCCGCGAACCTCGTCGAAAGCGAGATGTTCGGCCACGACCGCGGCAGCTTTACCGGCGCGGAGCGGCAGCACAAGGGTTTCTTCGAACGCGCGGACGGCGGCACGCTGTTCCTCGACGAAATCACCGAGATGCCGGTCGAATCGCAGGTCAAGCTGTTGCGCGTGCTCGAAACCGGGCGGCTCACGCGGCTCGGCTCGACACGCGAGATCGACGTCGACGTGCGCATCGTCGCGGCGACCAACCGCGATCCGGAAGCCGCGATGGCCGACGGCAAGCTGCGGCCCGACCTCTATCACCGGATCAACGTGTTTCCGATTCCGCTGCCGTCGCTGAGCGAGCGCGGCGACGACATTCCGATGCTCGCGGACGCCTTCCTGCAGGGCTACAACGAGGAAAGCGGCCGCAACCTGCGCTTCGCACCGGCCGCGCGCGAAGCGCTGAGGTCCTACGCATGGCCCGGCAACGTGCGCGAACTGCGCAACTTCGTGCAGCGCGCGAGCATCTTCAGCGACACCGACGTGATCGACACGCTGCCGCCGCCGATCATGGACGAGCTGTCGAGCATGGTCGATTCGCATGAAGATCGCGTGACGGTGCCGTTCGGCACGCCGCTCGAGGAGGTCGACCGCAAGCTGATCCTCGGCACGATCGCACAATGCGGCGGCGTGAAGGCGCAGGCGGCCGAGGTGCTCGACGTCAGCCTGAAGACGATCTACAACCGGCTCGCGCAACTGGAAGACGAAGCGGAGAAGCCGGATACCTGATGGCGCGCCCGCCGCGCTCATGCGCGCCCCCCGTTGCGTGCCGGTTCGTCAATCGGCATGTCGGCACTCCGCGCGGGAAGCAGCACGCCGGTGCACCGAAAAATTTACAAAGGGTTGGATGAAAGAGCGTCCGGTCGCCGTGCTGCGCGACCGCGCGGCGTGCTGCGCGCGGCACGCGACTTGCGCCATGCGGATACCGCCGGCCATGCCGGCCTCACGAAAGGAGGTCACGATGAAGGTCTTTCCGCTGCAAGCCCGCGCATCGCGATTCCGTCGTCATCCCGCGAAGCGTGTCGGCATGGCGGTCGCGATCGCCGCGGCCGTTGCGTGCCTGGTCGTCGCGCCGAACGTGTTTTCCGCCGGCGACGACGGCTCGTCATCGTCATCCATGTCATCGTCGTCGTCGCATTCGAGCACCGGCACGAAGATCCGCGACGCGACCATCACGACCAAGGCGAAGGCCGAACTGGTCGGCACGAACGGCCTGTCGGCCGGCGACATTCACGTGAAGACGCGTCACGGCATCGTGATGCTGACCGGTAGCGTGCCGGACGAACGGCAGCGCACGCAGGCCGTCGGCGTCGTCAAGCGCATCGAGGGCGTCCAGGACGTACGCGACCAGCTGACGATCCGCCCGGAATAACCGCGGCGCCGGAAGGAGTCCAGTGATATGAACCGCATGCTCAAACCGGTCGGCGAGCAGACGATCGTGATCACGGGCGCCACGAGCGGCATCGGCCTCGTCACCGCGCGCAAGGCGGCACGGCGCGGCGCGAAGCTGGTGCTGTTCGCGCGCAACGAGGGCGCGCTCAATACGCTGTGCGAGGAAATACGCCAGCATGGCGGCCTCGCGGTGCCGGTCGCCGGCGACGTCGGCAACATCGAGGATCTGCAGCGCGCGGCCGCGAAGGCGGCCGATACCTATGGCGGCTTCGATACCTGGGTCAACAACGCGGGCGTATCGATCTTCGGCACGGCGGCCTCGGTGCCGCTCGAGGATCAGCGCCGATTGTTCGACACCAACTACTGGGGCGTCGTGCACGGCTCGCTCGTCGCGTCGGACCATTTCCGGCGCAAGAGCGATTTCCACGGCGGCGCGATCATCAACATGGGCAGCGAGGCGTCCGATGCGCCGGTGCCGCTGCAAAGCGCGTACGCGGCATCGAAGCACGCGGTGAAGGGCTTCACCGATTCGCTGCGGCTCGAGCTGGAGTCGGATCACCTGCCCGTGTCCGTCACGCTGATCAAGCCGGCCGCGATCGACACGATGTTCGTGATGCACGCGAAGAACTACATGAACGTCGAGGCGAAGCTGCCGCCGCCGATTTACGACCCCGATCTCGTCGCCGACGCGATCCTGTTCGCGGCCGCGCATCCGCGCCGCACACTCTTCGTCGGCGGCGCGGCGAAGCTCGCGTCGGCCAGCGCGTATCACGCGCCGCGGCTGTTCGATCGCGTCGCGGCCACGCTGTTCTCGCGCGGCCAGCGCACGGTGCGCCCCGCGCGGCCGCGCGATGACAACGCGCTGTACGAATCGCGCCACGCGCTGCGCGAGCGCGAAGGAATGGAGGGGCCCGTGCTCCGCGGCTGCGCGTACAACGCGATGGTGCAGCGGCCGAAGCTCGCGGGCGCGGTCGCGCTGGGCGCAGCGGCGCTGGTGGTCGCCGCGCTCGCGCGCTCGCGCCGCACATCGACGTGATCGCATTCCGTTGCGTTTTTCATTCGAAGGAGGCTTCCATGTCATCCCGACAACATACGGGGCATGAATACAGCCACTCGCGCGCGCACGAAGGCGAGCGCGTACAGCAGGACCACGACAAGGGCGGCCACCAGACGGGGCACGGCAAGGCGCCAAGTCCGTTCGACGTGCAGAAGGCGCTGAAGGGGATGGACTATCCGGCGAGCAAGTCGGACGTCATCCAGTGCGCGGAACGCTCGCATGCGGACCCGGGCATGCTCGACATGCTCCGGCAGATCCCCGATCGCGAGTACAGGACGCCGGCATCGGTCTCGAAGGAACTCGGGCGGCTGATGTGAGCGCCGCCCGTCACGCCGTGCGCGTCGTCGCGTGCACGGCGCGTCACCGTCACGAGGAGCACGAGCATGGCGATGATCGTCGCAGGCCGTTTCACGACGTTCGATGAAGCGGAAGATGGAGCGCGCCACCTTTACGAGCGCGCGTTCGGCCCGGATGACGTGTCGATCTTCTTCCTGAACCCGGGCGGCCAGCACGCGCGCTTTCCGATCGGCGGCGACGTGTATGCCGATACGGCCGCGAAGCCGGGCGGCCGCGGCGCGATGATCGGCGCGCTGCGCGGGCTGCTGATCGGCGCGATCGTCGGATGGATCGCCTATGCGATCGGCGTGCGCTACTGGTTCGTGCCGGCCGCCGGCGCACTCGCCGGCGCCTATCTCGGCGCGTTCGGCGGTGCGCTCGGCCGGATGCGCGGCGAGCAGGCCGAAGGCACGGGCACGCTCGCGCACACCGAAACCGGCGTGATCCTGGCCGCGCGCGTGACGGCGACGACCGCGGCAGCCGCGGAAGACGTGCTGCGCACGACCGGCGCGCAATCGATCGAGCGCGTCGAAGGCGACTGGCAGGACGGCGAATGGCGCGACTTCGATCCGGTGCGCCGGCCGGGCGGCACCACGCGGGGCCGCCCGCGCTGAGCACGCCATGTCCGCACGGGCCGACAACGTGGTGTGCGGCTCGACCCGCGTAAGCGCGGCCGGGCCGCACACCGCGCGGCGTGTCGTTTGCGACGTCTCGCGGACGCCCGTTGAAGGAGGAACCCGGCCGGCACGGTCGCGCTCGTGACGATGGGCGACAGCGGGTTCGGCCGCGCGGCCGCGATCGGCTGCACGACGGAGGACGCGGATGTCGTGCCCGTATGCCTGAACGAAGCGAAGCGCCTGATCGAGCAGGCCGGCCGCCGTTGCGAGGCGTGTCGCGTGCGACGTTGCGCGATGACGTGCGGCGGACGGGTGTATTACCTGGTGCTTGAAAGACGGTGCCGTGCGGCGCGTCCGGCCGCGCACGCCAGCGCGCCGGCGACGGCGAGCAGCGCCGCGCTCATCGTGAACGTCGCGCGATAGCCATGCAGGTCGTACAGCAGGCCGCCCGTCGTCGCGCCGAGCGCGATCGCGAGCTGCACGACCGCGACCATCAGCCCGCCGCCGGCTTCCGCGTCGTGCGGCAGCGTGCGCGCGAGCCATGTCCACCAGGCGACGGGCGCGGCCGTTCCGGTCAGGCCCCACAGTGCTAGCAGGCATGCGGTCGCCGCGGTCGATGCGCCGCCCCCTGCGAGCGCGACGGCGATCGCCGCCATCAGCAGGGGGGTGACGACGAGCGTCCGATACAAGCCGTTCTTGAGGAACGCGCCGATCAGGATCGTCCCCGCGACCCCGGCCGCGCCGATCGCGAGGAGCATCAGCGACAGCGCGGCATTGCCGACGTGCGTCACCGTTTCGAGGAACGGGCGCAGGTACGTGAACAGCGCGAACTGCCCCATGAACAGCAGGCTGACGGCGGCCATGCCGAGCGCGACCGGCGGGCGGGCGAGCAGCTTGAGCGCATGGGCGGGCGCCGCGTGTGACACGGCCTTCATCGGCGGCAGGCTCACGAGTTTCCAGCCGAACGCGATCGCCGCGACCGGCACGACGCAGAAGAACGCCCAGCGCCAGCCGACGATACCGCCGAGAAAGCTGCCGAGCGGCGCGGCGACGACGGTCGCGAGCGCATTGCCGCCGTTCACGATCGCCAGCGCGCGCGACACCTGGGCAGCGGGCACCAGACGCATCGCGGTCGCGGCCGACATCGACCAGAAGCCGCCGATCGCGACGCCGATCAGTGCGCGTCCCGCAATGAAGGCGAGGTAATTCGGCGCACATGCGACGACCGTTCCGGAAACGATCATCACCAGCGTCAGCACGAGCAGCAGCCGTTTGCGGTCGCGCCTGCCGGCCAGCGACGCGATGAACAGGCTCGTCACGAGCGCGAAGGCGCCGGACACGGAAATGGCCTGGCCCGCCTGGCCTTCGCTGACATGCAGGTCACGCGCGATCGGCGTGAGCAGGCTGACCGGCATGAATTCGGACGCGACGAGCGCGAACGCGCCGAGCGCCATCGCGACGACGGCGCCCCATGCGGCGCGGTAAGCGGGTGCGTGGCCGAGATCGGAAGTGGAAACGGCTTGCATCGATGGAATCGGGGTGGGTGGGGTGGAAGCGTGGCGCAAACGCGCGTCAGTCGCAGCGGGCGCCGGCCGTGCCGCGATCGGCCACCTGGGCGCGACCGTCGGCATCGCGTGCGGCCGTCACACGTGCGGATGCTGCCTGCACATCGTCGACCCACGTGCGCGGATTGGCGCGCGCCGGATTGAAGCCGGCGGCTTCGTAGCGGATCATGTCCTCGCGTACCTGCTCGCGCGTCAGGCCCTGCGCGTGGGTGAGCAACGGACTGGAAACCGCAAGTGCGACGACGAACGGGCGAAGAAGGGATTTCACGAGACGGGCTCCGGGAAGAACGCATGGAGGGTTCCCGAGGCCGGCGGCCGCGTGGGAACCTGAAGGCTTCGCAGTCTATCGGCGCGCAATCGATCGATTAAGTCGCCCGGCGCGCTTGGACTTATAAGCTGGGGCGATGAATCGACGCCGGCCGCACCGGGCGGCGCGGGGCGGTGCCGGTGCTAGGATGGGCGTCCGTTTCGACAGGAGCCGCCCGACATGCCGCGCGAAAACCTCAACGATCTGCTCGTGTTTCTCGCGGTGGCGCGCGACCGGAGCTTCACGCGCGCGGCGGCGCGCCTCGGCGTGTCGCAATCGGCGCTGAGCCAGACGGTTCGCGATCTCGAAACGCGCCTCGGCGTGCGGCTGCTGACGCGTACGACGCGCAGCGTGTCGACGACCGAAGCGGGCGAAGAACTGTTTCAGGCCGTCGCGCCGCGCATCGACGAGATCGAGATGAAGCTCGCCGCGGTGTCCGATTTCCGTGACAAGCCAGCCGGCGTCGTGCGGATCACGGCCACCGAGCATCCGATCGACACGATCATCTGGCCGAAGCTCAGGAAGGTGTTGCCCGATTACCCCGACATCCGCGTCGAGCTGTCGGTCGACTACGGGCTGTCGAACATCGTCGAGGAGCGCTACGACATCGGCGTGCGCTACGGCGACCAGGTCGCGAAGGATATGATCGCGGTGCGCATCAGCCCGGACATCCGGATGGCGATGGTCGCGTCGCCGGCCTATCTCGACGGCCGCAAGCCACCGAAGACGCCGCAGGACCTGCTCGATCACGACTGCGTGACGCTGCGGCTCGCGACCGCGAAGGGCATCTATGCGTGGGAACTGAAGAAGGGCAGGAACGAGATCCAGGCGCGCGTGAGCGGCCGGATCACCTGCAATACGCAACCGCATCTCGTGCAGGCGGCGCTCGACGGATTCGGGATCGCGTTCGTCACCGAGGACATCGTACTCGACCACGTGCGCAGCGGGCAGCTGCGGATCGTGATGCCGGACTGGTGCCCGGTGTTTCCCGGCTATCACGCGTACTACCCGAGCCGCCGCCAGGCATCGCGCGCGTTCTCGATCGTGATCGATGCGCTGCGGCATCGGGCGTAGCGGAGCGTCGGAGCCGGGCATCTCCCGGCTGGGTGTGCTTGCCCGGATCATGCAAAATACGCGGCATCTGAGATGCGGAGACTTGGCCCGTGGGAATCAACTTCGATTTGACCGACTTGCAGGCGTTTCGCGCGGTGGTGGAGCTGGGAAGCTTCCGAAAGGCCGCCGAGGCGATCAGCATTTCGCAACCCGCGTTGAGCCGCCGGATCGACAAGCTGGAGGAAGCACTCGGCGTGCGCCTGTTCGAGCGCACCACGCGCAGCGTCACGCTGACCACGGTCGGCCGCGTGTTCGCGCCGAGCGCCGAGCAGTTGCTGGACGATCTCGACGTGGCGCTGCTCGGCATCCGCGACGTTTCGTCGAGCCGTCTCGGTCACGTGACGATCGCGTGCGTGCCGTCGGTGGCGTACTACTTTCTGCCGAACGTGATCGCGAGCTACCATCGCCGCTTTCCGCGCATCAGGGTCAAGCTGCTGGATGCGAGCGCGAACGAGGTGCTCGGCGCCGTCATCAGCGGCGAGGCCGATTTCGGCGTGAGTTTCATGGGCAGCCAGGAGCCCGAGGTCGAGTTCAAGCTGCTGCTGCAGGAGCGGTTCGTTGCCGCGTGCCGGCGCGACCATCCGCTCGCGCGCAAGAAGCGCGTGACCTGGAACGAGCTTTACGAGTACGAGTATGTGTCGGTGGACAAGACTTCCGGCAACCGCCTGTTGCTCGACCAGGCGCTGACGACCGTCGCGCCGCGTGCGCCGAGCGTGTGCGAGACGCGCCACGTGACGACGATGCTCGGGTTGATCGAGGCGGGGCTCGGCGTCGCCGCGGTACCGTCGATGGCGATGCCCGGACATGACCATCCGCTGCTCACGAGCGTGCCCCTCGTCGAACCGGTGGTCAAGCGCCGGGTGGGCATCGTGAAGCGGCGCGGACGCCCGCTCACGCCGGCCGCGGAGGCGTTTCACCGGGCGGTCGTCGACGCGAAGCGCGGCGGCGCCGCACCCGGCGACGCGTCGAAGTGACACGTCCAGGTGACGCATACGACGAACACAACGAACACAATGAACCCAACAGGACCATCGAGGAAGACCGCATCGTGAGGCTGGCAAGACCGCTTCGTTCGCTCTACGTGCAGGTTCTGCTGGCGATGGTGCTCGGCGTGGGCGTCGGCCACTTCTGGCCGTCGGCGGGCGCGATGCTCAAGCCGCTCAGCGATGCATTCGTCGGTCTCGTGCGGATGATGATCGCGCCGATCGTGTTCTGCACGATCGTCTCGGGCATCACGTCGCTCGCGAACGGAAAGGCCATCGGACGCACGATCGTCCGCGCGCTGGTGCTGTTCTATCTGCTGACCGCCGCCGCGCTCGCATTCGGGCTCGTCACCGCATTCGTGCTGCGGCCCGGCGCCGGCATGCACGTCGACGTGCGTCATCTCGATTCGAGCATCCTGGCGCAATACGTGCAGCATGCGCAACCGCACGGGCTCGTCGAGTTCGCGCTGAGCGTGATCCCGGACACGATGCTCGGCGCGTTCCAGAAGGGCGAGGTGCTGCCGGTGCTGCTGCTGTCGCTGCTGTTCGGCTTTTCGCTGAACGCGTATCCGCAGGCCGGGCGGCCCGTGCTGGCGCTGATCGACGGGGTCGCGCAGATCGTCTTTCGCGTGCTCGCGATGATCATGCGGCTCGCGCCGCTCGGCGCATTCGGCGCGATGGCGTTCACGGTGGGCCGCTTCGGCATCGGCTCGGTCGGCTCGCTTGCGCGGCTGATGGCGTCGTTCTACGTGGCCTGCGTGCTGTTCGTCGCGCTGGTGCTCGCGCCGCTCGCACGGCTGCACGGCTTCTCGCTGTGGCGGCTGTTGCGCTACATCCGCGAGGAATTGCTGATCGTCCTCGCGACATCGTCCACGGAGCCGGTATTGCCGCGGCTCATCGTCAAGCTGGCGTCGCTGGGTTGCGACAAGGGCGTCGTCGGGCTCGTGCTGCCGGCCGGCTATTCGTTCAACCTGGACGGCACCGCGATCTACCTGACGCTCGCGGCATTGTTCATCGCGCAGGCATGCGACGTGCCGCTTTCCGCACCGCAAGTCGCGGCGATGCTGGCCCTGATGCTGCTGACGTCCAAGGGGGCGGCCGGCGTGTCCGGCAGCGGGCTCGTCGCGCTCGTCGCGACGCTCGCGGTGATGCCCGACCTGCCGGTGGCCGGCGTCGCGCTTCTGGTCGGCATGGATCGCTTCATGTCGGAGGCGCGCGCGCTGACGAGCGTGATCAGCAATGCGTGCGCGGTGATCTTCGTGTCGTCGTGGGAAGGGGCGTGCGATCGTGCGCGTCTCGCACGGATGTTGAGCGCGGCCGGGCCGGCGGGCCTGGACGGTATCGACGACGCCGGGCGCGACGGGAAGGCTGTCTGACGCACGCCTTCCCGGGGTTCGTGCTCAATGAGCGGAGACTGAATCCAGCCCGGTCGATTTCACTTCCGCCTGCACGTCGGGCGATGCGAGATAGTCGAGGAGCGCCTTCGCTTCCTTCGGATGTTGCGCGCCGACAGGAACGCCGGCGGCGAAGCGCGTGATGGACTGCAGCGATTCGGGAATCTTGCCGACGAAGGTCGCGCCCTTCACGGGCAGCAGTTCGCTCACCTGCTGGAAGCCGATTTCGTAGTCGCCGTTCGCGACCACGGATGCGACGGGAATCCGCGGAATCATCTTCGCCTTCGCGCTCACCTGCTCGTCGATGCCGAGCTTCCTGAACAATTCCCGCTCGATGTAGACGCCGCTCGCGCTGTCCGAGTAGGCGATCGACTTCGCATGCAGCAGCACCTGCCTGAGGCCCTCGGCCGTGCTGATGTCGGGATTCGCCGCGCCGTCGCGCACGACCATGCCGATGCGCGAATCGGCCAGCTCGACGCGCGACCCGGCGATCACCTTGCCTTGCCTGATCAGTTCGTCGAGCGCGTAGCCGACCATGATCACCGCGTCGGCGGGCTCGCCGCGCGCGAGCCGGTTCGGGATCGCTTCGGGCGACTTGCCCATCGACGGGCCGAGCGCGGTGTCGAGCGTGTTGCCGGTGTGCGACGCGAACTGCGGGCCGAGCAGCTTGTAGGCGGCGGTGAAGCCGCCCGAGCTCATCACGTGCAGGTCGGCGGCCTGCACGTTCGCGGTGACCGCGGCGGTGGCGACGAGCGCGGTCGCGCACAGTTTCAGAAGCAGTTTTTTCATGGTCGTGATCTGGTCGTGCGATGTCGGGGCAGGTTGTTCGGCCTGACGCTTTAGTGCGCTGGCGTCAGCGTCACCGGCCGGCGGCGATAGAGCGCGAACGTCGCCAGCAGCGCGCACACCGCGGCGAGGCTCATCCAGTAGCCCGGCGCGGCCTTGTCGCCGGTCATATGAATGAGCGCCGTCGAGATCGCGGGGGTGAAGCCGCCGAACACGGCCGTCGCGAGGCTGTAGGCGAGCGAGAAGCCTGCCACGCGCACCTCCACCGGCATCACGTCCGTCAGCGCGACGACCATCGCGCCGTTGTAGATCCCGTACATGAACGACAGCCACAGGAGCACGAGGAGCATGTTGGTGAACGACGGCGCATGAGCGAGCAGCGACAGCGCGGGATAGGCGGTCGCGATCGCGAGCAGCGTCATGCCGACGAGCAGCGGCCGGCGGCCGATGCGATCGGACAGCGCACCACCGATCGGCAGCCACACGAAGTTCGACACGCCGACGCACAGCGTGACGAGCAGGCTGTCGGCGGTGCTGAGGTGTAGGACCGTCTTGCCGAAGGTCGGCGCGTAGACGGTGATCAGGTAGAAGCTCGTGGTGGTCATCGCGACCAGCATCATGCCGGCGACCACGACGCCCCAGTTCCGCAGCAGCGTGCCGAACACTTCCTGCATGCCCGGACGATGCCGGCGCGCCTTGAACTCCTGCGTTTCCTCCAGGTTGCGACGCAGCATGAAGATGAACGGCACGATCATGCAGCCGACGAAGAACGGCACGCGCCATCCCCACGCGGCGATCGCCGATGCGCTCAGCCAGTGATTGAGCGCGAAGCCGAGGCCGGCCGCGACGACGATCGCGACCTGCTGGCTGGCGGACTGCCAGCTCGTGAAGAAGCCCTTGCGGCCGGGCGTGGCCATCTCGGCGAGATAGACCGACACGCCGCCCAGCTCCGCACCCGCCGAGAAGCCCTGCAGTAGCCGCCCGATCAGCACGAGCGCGGGCGCGAGCAGGCCGATCGTCGCGTAGCCCGGCACGAACGCGATCAGGATGGTGCCGCTGGCCATGATGGCCAGCGTGACGATCAGGCCCTTGCGGCGGCCGACGTCGTCGATGTACGCGCCCAGCACGATCGCGCCCAGCGGCCGCATCAGGAAGCCGGCGCCGAATACGGCGAACGTCATCATCAGCGAAGCGAACTCGCTCGCGGCGGGAAAGAACACGGCCGCGATCTGCGTCGCGTAGAAGCCGAACAGGAAGAAGTCGAACTGCTCGAGGAAGTTGCCGGCCGTTACGCGGAATACCGCGGCGGCCTTCGAACGTCCGGTCGGAAGGCTGGGCGAGGGGTGCATCAGGGTGTCTCCAGGGAATCGGAAAATGCGCGGGGAGCGGTCGATTGTCGTTTCGGCAATGGTCGCCCGGAGACGGAGAAACGATAAGTGCAATTTTTGGAAGGATTGATGTTGTCTGGTTATCAATGAGAGCGAGTCCGCCCCGGCACGCGGAATGGGGCGGATCCGGGCACGGGGCGAGTGGCGGCATCCGCGGCGATTCGTCCGGAAGCAAAAAAAGCCCCGCATTCGCGGGGCCCGTCGGCCAAACCACCACCGGCAAATCGTGATCGATCAATGATGCCCGCGCGTGCGCGGATCGTTCAGCTCCTCGGTCGGGTCGGTCAGCCCGACCTCGTCGCCCGCGCTCCAGTACGGCGCGCTGCCGTAGTACTCGTGCAGCGGCTCGGCCCATTGCGGGTCGGCCATCGCCGGCCAGTGGTCCCTGTCGAAGCCGGGCGCGTTCTTGATCCGCTCGGACGACACCGACAGCAGGAAGCACTTGCGTTCGGTATCGAGCGTGAGCGCGCTCCATGGAATCGCGAGCAGCTTGTCGCCGATGCCGAGCAGGCCGCCGCTCGACAGCACGGCATACGCGATGCGGCCCGAGCGCACGTCGAGCATGATGTCCTTGATCTTGCCGACGTCGTCACCATCGGTCGTATAGACCTTGTCGCCTGCCAGCGTGTCGGCCGCCATCACGTCCGGGCCGGGCCCGGCTGCCGTCGCGGCGCCCTTGCCGATGATGCGGGTTCGTCCTTGATCGGGAGTCTGCATGGTTGTCCTCCTGGCTGCGTGGGTGCGACCGTGCCCGGGATGGGCCCTGCGGGTCGCGCGGGTTGTCGGGCGGGGCGCGGATCGCCCCGTCACGTCCGCTTCGGTTGCGACACGCCTTCGAGCGTGTTCGCGACTTCGTCGCGCGCGGGGCCGGTCGTGCGCGTCGCGATGTCCGCGAGCGACAGCATGCCGACGAGGCGATTGTCGTGATCGACGACCGGCAGGCGGCGCAGTTGCGCGTCGGCCATGTAGTGCTGGATCTCGTCCAGCGAATCGTCCTCGAAACACCATTCGATCGGGCTCGACGCGACTTCGTGGATCCGCGTCTCCGGCGGCTTGCCGGCCGAGATCGCGCGCACCGCGAGGTCGCGGTCGGTGACCATGCCGATCAGCCGGTCGTTGTCGCACACGGGCAGCGCGCCGATGTCGTAGCGCTCCATCAGTTGCGCTGCATGACGGATCGAGTCGGTCGGCGCGATGCGCACGACGTCCTGCGACATGATTTCGTTGACGCGAGGCATGAAGTCCTCCTTGCGGGTTGAAGCGGGGCCGTCCGGTTCAGCAAGCAGCGTGCCGTATCGGCCGTCATTCGTCGTGGCGTTTGGCCGGGTCCTGCCACGGGCCGTCGTCGTGCGTGCCCGGCGGCGTGTCGGGCTCGATGCGCGTGACGCGGCCGGTCGCGGGCGGATCGCTTGCGGGGAACGTGTCCTCGAGCTGCTTGTCGATATGGCGCTCCGAGTGGCGCGTCTTCGTCTGGTCCTGGTGCTTCAGCGGCGGCGACGGGGCGGGAGGCAGTTCGTGCGCCGGCGCATTGCGGCCGGACCGGGTCGAATCCTTCATGGCGAGCCTCCGTGTCGGTGACGATGATGCGCTGATCGCGCAACGACCATGCCCGCTGCGTGCAGGCGGCACGCGACTTGCCGCTTCGGTGGACGACGACGACAACGCGCGGCGCAGCCCGCCGCACGCACACGCAGATCAAGCGGGAGGCACGATGACGATTCCGAAACGACGGCCTGGAGTGCGCTATGAAGTCAACGTATGCGGCGGCGGGTTCGATTCGGTGAAGAGCCATTTCCGCGCGTGGAAACAGGAGCCGCTGATCTACCGGCCCGATCGCCGGATGTTCGATGGCAAGGCCGACGTGCGACCGCTCGACGAGACATTCGGCTCGACCGAGCGGGCGCGGTTCGCGCTGCAGCGCGCATGCGAGCCGGCCGATCCGTATGCGCTCGCCGCGCGGGTGCGCGACGACGGCCGCGAGCTGTGGCTCGTGATGGCCGCATACGAAGGGTAGCGCCATGCCCTTGAAAGAATTGCAGCGCGCGGTGTAGCGAAGGCACGGCGCACCGCGCGTCGGCGTGCGCGGCCGTGCGGGGCGGGGCCGTACACGGACGGCACGCGTCTTGCTGCCCATGTGTTCGTCGACCACCGAGCGGCCCATGCGCGCCGCGCAGCCGCCCCGATCCCGTGAGGATACCGCAACGATCGCATGCCCATGAACCCGCACCGCACCCAGTCGCTGCACCGGCCCGAACCGCCGGTGCCGCCCGACGTCAACCCGGATTCCGAGCCGCCCGTGCCGGACGACTTGCCGCCCGGCACGCCGGAACCGTATCACGATCCGGAGGGCGACCCGCCGGAGCGGCCGCCACCGGAACGCGAGCCGCCGACGCGGGAGCCGCCGATTCACGCGCCGCCGACGGGCGTGCCGCCGGCGGCGTTCATCCCGTCCACGGAGGGCCCACGATGAGCATCAGCGTGAAACCCGGCATGCTGCGCGACGTGGCCGAGACGCTCGGCCGCCATTTCGAGGTGCGCGCGCTGCCGTTCCATGTCGAGGAGCAGCCGGCCGGCGCACTGCATTTCGGCTTCCGCGTCGACGGCCATCCGGCGTCGCTGACCGTCACGTTCGACGCCGACGCGTTCGCGGCGCTCGAACAGGCCGATGTCGAGCGGCAACGCGACGCATTGACGCGCGTCGCGGCCGAGTTCGACACGATGATGGCGCACCGCGCGCCGACCGCGTATGCGGGCGATTTCCATTTCAAGCGGCTCTGAGCCGTGCCGCCACGACCGGGCCCGGCGCCGCCGACCCGACGGAGGATTTCGATGAAACCGATCCAGACGATACGCGTGGGCGCCTGTGCGTTCGCCGCCGCGTGCGCGCTGGGCGCATGCACGCAACCGCAGGCCACCTACGGCGCACGCGGTGCACCGCCGGCGCCGCCGGACGGCCATGGCGCGTCGCCGACCACGACGATGCCGGACGCGAACACGCGCTACGACACGCGTCGGTCGCCGTACAACACGCTGCCGGCGGACGCAGGCGGCGGCGAACCGGTCGACGTGCCGCCGCCGGGCACGCCGCCGCCGATGCAGTACTGACGCGCTGCCGCGGCGTGACGTGGCAGGAGGACCGCGATGGCGAACCCGCACGCACACCTGGAGGACTGGCTGCGCGATGCGTATGCGATGGCACGCCAGGCCGAGACGCTGCTCGATGCGCAGGCGAAGCGCGTCGCCCACTATCCGCAGTGGCAGGATCGCCTGCGCCTGCATCTCGACGACACGCTCGGCCAGCAGGCGCTCGTCGAGGCGTGCCTGCAGCGGCTCGGCACGACGCCGTCCGCGATCAAGGATCTCGCGGGACGGATCGCGGCGTACCGGCAGGTGGCGGGCGAGATGCTGGCGAGCGACGAGGTCGTGAAGGGCGCGATGGCCGTCTACGCATTCCAGCAGGTCGAGATTGCCGCCTATACGGCGCTCGTCGAGGCCGCGCGCGCGACCGGCGAGGAAGAAATCCGCGCATGCTGCGCGCGGATCCTGCAGCAGGAGCACGACATGGCCGCGTGGCTGCTGCATCATCTGCCGGCGCTGACGACGGCGTTTCTCGATCGCTCGGCCGTCGATCGCATCGATGCGAAACGATGAGCGCGGAGGCCGCCCGTGCGCAGGCGGCGACAACGTGTCGACGCCCGGACACCGCGCGGCCCTGCGCGAATTTCGTGCCCCCTAACTTTCCGCCGCTTGTAAAAAAGCGGTCCTGACGCCCCCCGATAACGGGGTGCGAATCTGCGGGAACCGCGCCGGACGGCAATTCGCCGTCTTGGCATGGAAGCTGCATCGATTCCCGCATACGCATTCCGCACACCGTCAGGAGGGCATCGATGTCCGTTACGCTTGCGCTCCAGATGCGACAGCATCTGGCACTCACGCCGAGGCTTCAGCAGTCGCTTCGCCTGCTGCAGTTGTCTTCGCTCGAATTCCAGCAGGAATTGCGGCAGGCGCTCGACTCGAATCCGTTTCTCGAAGATGGCCAGGGCGACGACGAGGCCGCCGCCGACGACGCACCCGAACGCGCGGCCGAAGCCGCGACGCCCGAGCCGGAGCCCGAGCGTGACGACGTGCGTCCGCCGGAGGGCGACGTGTCGTACACGGCCGCCCCGGCGCAGCGCGGCACGGGCCACCAGGCCGACGACGCGAGCGACCTGTCGCCCGGCGAATGGATGGCGGCGGAACCGTCGCTGCACCAGCAACTGCACGACGCGCTGCGGCTCTATCCGCTGAACCGGCGCGACCGCGAGGCCGCGCGCATCGTGATCGACGCGCTCGACGAAGACGGCTACCTGCGCCAGGAACTGGCGGAGCTGCTGGTCGCGGCCGATCCGGCGCTGCTGCTGTCGGAACAGGATCTCGTGGTTGCGCTGCGGCTCGTGCAGATGCTCGACCGCCCGGGCATCGCCGCGCGCTCGCTGTCCGAATGCCTGGTGCTGCAGCTCGACGCGATTCCGGCCGGCACGCCGGCGCTCGCGGAAGCGAAGGCGATCGCGCGCGAACACCTCGAACGGCTCGCGCGGCGCGAAACGGCGGAGATCCAGCGGCGCGTCGGCTGCAACCAGGCGACGATGCATGCCGCGTGCGCGCTGGTACGCGGGCTCGATCCGCGTCCCGGCAACCACTACGGCAGCACGCGCGGCGACTACGTGGTGCCCGACGTGATCGTGCGCCAGGTACGCGACGAATGGATCGTGACGATCAACCCGGCCGTGCTGCCGCGCGCGCGGCTGCACGAACGCTATGCGACGCTGTTCGCGCAGTCGAGCGGCGAGCGCGATTCGCCGCTCGGCCAGCAACTGCAGGAAGCGCGCTGGCTGATCCGCAACGTGCAGAAGCGCTTCGACACGATCCAGCGGGTCGGCGAATGCATCGTCGCACGGCAGCGCGATTTCTTCCGCTACGGCGAGATCGCGATGAAGCCGCTCGTGCTGCGCGACATCGCCGAAGCGCTCGACCTGCACGAATCGACCGTGTCGCGCGCGACAGGCAACAAGTACATGGCCACGCCGCACGGCACGTTCGAGTTCAAGCACTTCTTCCCGCGCAAGCTCGAGGCGGCCGGCAAGGGCGTGTGCTCGGCGTCCGCCGCGAAGGTGCTGATCCGCGACATGATCGCGGCCGAGCGCCACAGCGAGCCGCTGTCCGACGTCGCGCTCACGCAGAACCTCGCGGGGCGCGGCATCCTTCTTGCGCGTCGTACGGTGACCAAGTATCGCCAGGCGATGAAGATTCCGCCGGCCGAACTGCGCCGGCGCGACGCCGCATGACGATACGGTCCGAACCGCGCGCGGCCCGCGAGCCGCGGTGCTCGCGCGCGCCACCGAGAGGAGGAAAGCCATGCCCGCCAAGTCCCAGGCACAGCAGCGCGCCGCGGGGGCCGCCCTGTCGGCCAAGCGCGGTGAAACGAAAATGAAGGACCTGAAGCCGCCTTCGAGGTCGATGGCGAAGTCGATGAGCGAGAAGGCGCTCGAGAAAATGGCGTCGACGCCGGTCCGCGGCAAACCCAAGCACAAGCACGATTCTTGATCGGCGGCGGCACGCGTCGACGCTCGCCGTTCTCCAGGACCCAGGAGGAATTCATGCTTCGATACGCCATCATCTTCTTCGTCATCGCGATCGTCGCCGCCGTGCTCGGCTTCGGCGGCATCGCGGCCGGCGCGGCCGAGATCGCGAAGATCCTGTTCTACATCTTCGTCGTGATCTTCCTGGTCACGCTGCTGCTGGGTGTCGTGCGACGATGACGGTCACCCCCGACCGTTCGCAGCGCATCGCGGAACTCGAAAATGCGCTCGCGAACGGATTTCCGTCGCAGTCGACCCTCGTCGTGCATGCGGACGACGCATCGGGGCGGCTGACGATCCAGGTGTCGTGGGTGCGCGTGCCGGCCGATGAAAGCGCGCGCACGTGGCGTTGCGCGGTCGACCTGCGCTTCGACCCGGACGTGCTCACGCGCTATGGGTCGCTGGGCGCGGCCGACCGGCTGCGCGTGCGCACCCGGCTGTGCGACCTCGCGCGGCGCGCGGTGGACGAACAAAAGCCGCGCGTCGAGGACGCCGGGATCGAATGCAGCGTCACGCTCGACGTGACGCGCGCCGAACTCGATCGCGCATTGCGCGCGCCCTGACGCAACTGCCGCAGCCTGCAGCGACACCGCGGCCGGGCCGCGTCGGCACGCCGCGCGGCGCGTCCGTTTCCCGTGACGGCGCTGGGGCCCCGCAACGCGCTCGCGCACGCCGCCGCCCTTCACCGACCCGATGCGAGGACGTGCCGGCGTAGCGCCGCGCGGGGCGTCCGCCGCTTCGGGCGGCGGGCACACACGCAGCAAAGGAGGACAGGCATGGCACCCCGGATGATATGGAAAGGCGCGATCAGCTTCGGACTCGTTCACGTGCCCGTGCAGCTGTTCCCGGCGACGCGCACCGTGAAGCCGTCGTTCCGGCTGCTCGACAAGCGCTCGATGGATCCGGTCGGCTACCGGCAGATCAACAAGCGCACCGGCAAGGAAGTCATGCGCGAGGACATCGTGCGCGGCTATGAGTACGAGAAGGAGCGCTACGTCGTGCTGACCGACGAGGAAATCCGCGCGGCGAACCCCGAGTCGACGCAGACCGTCGACATCCTGACCTTCGTCGACGAGGACGCGGTGTCGTTCCTGTATCTCGACACGCCGTACTACCTCGTGCCGGACCGCAAGGGCGAGAAGGTCTACGCGCTGTTGCGAGACGCGCTGAAGGACAGCGGCAAGATCGGCATCGCGCTGGTCGTGATGCGCGACCGCCAGCATCTCGGCGCGCTGATCCCGGTCGGGCCGCTGCTCGCGCTCGACACGCTGCGCTGGCAGGAAGAGTTGCGCCCGCTCGACGAGCTGTCGGTGCCGGCCGGCGATGCGAAGCACGCAGGTGTGACCGCGCGCGAACTCGGGATGGCCAGGAAGCTGATCGACGACATGTCGGGCACATGGACGCCCGACGAGTATCACGACACGTTTCGCGACGACATCCTCGAGCTGGTCGAGCGCAAGGTGCGCGCGGGCAAGATCGAGGAGATCGAGGAACGGCCTGCGCTGACGGCACGCACCGCGACCAACGTGGTCGACCTGACCGAGCTGCTGAAGCGCAGCCTGAAGGGCGGTGGCGGCGCGCGTGCTGCGGACCTGCGCGATGCGGGCGAGGACGATGCGGATGGATCGCCCTCGACGTCGCGCGGCGGCGGGCGCCGCAAGCCGGCTGCGAAGACGGCTGCGAAGACGGCGCCGAAGGGGGCGGCCACGAAGACCGCGGCGAAACGGCTGGCCGCAAGACGTGCCGCGGCGGGCACGCATGCGGAGAAGAAAACCGCCGTGTACCGCAAGCACGCCGCATGATGCCGCGCGATGCGAGGTGACGCGATGGCCGCCAAGCTCGATCCGTATCGCCGCAAACGCCACTTCGGCGCGACGCCGGAACCCGAAGGGGCGCATGGGTGGCGGCGTGCGAAGGCGGGCGCGAAGCCCGACGCGCGGCCGGCTTCGCACGCCCGTCATCCGCTGCGCTTCGTGATCCAGGAACACCACGCGCGGCGCCTGCATTACGACTTCCGGCTCGAACTCGACGGCACGCTGAAGTCGTGGGCCGTACCGAAGGGGCCGAGCGTCGATCCGTCGGTGAGGCGCCTCGCCGTGCATGTCGAGGATCATCCGCTCGAATACGCGTCGTTCGAAGGCGAGATTCCGGCCGGGCACTACGGCGCCGGGTCGGTCGTCGTGTGGGACGAAGGCACATGGACGCCCGACGGCGGCGTCGCGCAGGCGCGCGACGGCTACCGCGCGGGCAAGCTGACGTTCCGGCTCGATGGCGAGAAGCTGCACGGCGGCTGGGCGCTCGTGCGCACCGGCCGGCAGCAGGGACGGCAGGAGCAGTGGCTGCTGATCAAGGAGCGCGACGACGATGCGCGCGGCACGGCTGAATTCGACGTCGTCGGCGAGCGGCCGGGGAGTGTGCATGACGGCGCGGCAACGTCGGCGCGGGCGCGTTCCGACGGCGGTTCGACGCGTGCGCGCGGTACGCCGCGCGACCGGGGCGACAAGGCCGGCGAACGTGAAAAACGCGGCAAGCGAGACAAACACGGCAAACGCGCCGCACGACATGACGACCCGGCCCGCCCGCCCGCCGATCCTTCCGATATCGAAGGCGCGGTGCGCGCTGCGCTGCCCGAACGCGTCGCGCCACAGCTCGCGACGCTGGTCGACGGTCCGCCGACGCAGGGCGACTGGCGCTACGAACTGAAGTTCGACGGCTACCGGATCCTCGCGCGCATTGCCGGGAAGGGCGCGCGCCGGCATGTGAAGCTGATGACGCGCGAAGGCCGCGACTGGACCGCGAAGCTGCGCGCGCAACGCGACGCGCTCGCGGCGCTCGACGTCGACGGCGCCTGGCTCGACGGCGAGGCCGTCGTGCTCGGCGCGAACGGTCTTCCCGATTTCCAGGCGCTGCAGAACGCGCTCGGCGCAGGGCATTCGGACGCGGTCACCTGGTTCGTGTTCGACTTGCCCTATCTCGACGGTTACGACCTGCGCGACGCACCGCTCACCGCGCGCCGCGCGTTGCTCGAACCGCTGCTCGCCGACAGCGACCCCGCGCGGCTGCGCTTTTCGCCCGATCTCGGCGACGACGTCGCCTCGCTGATCGCGAGCGCATGCGATACCGGCCTCGAAGGGCTGATCGGCAAGCGCGCGGAGTCGCGCTATCGCGCCGGACGCTCGCCGGCCTGGATCAAGCTCAAATGCCGGCGCCGGCAGGAGTTCGTGATCGGCGGCTATACCGAGCCGTCCGGCAGCCGCCACGGTTTCGGTGCGCTGCTGCTCGGCGTGCATGAACCGGCGCCGGACGGCAAGCGGCGGCGCGGGCCGGTGCCGCTGCGCTACGTCGGCCGTGTCGGCACGGGCTTCGACACGAGGATGCTCGACCGGCTCGCCGCGATCCTGCGCAAGCACGAGCGCGACACGACGCCGTTCGATCCGCCGCCACGCGAACGCACGCGCACGCGCGTGCACTGGATCGAGCCGACGCTCGTCGCCGAATGCGCGTTCGCGGAATGGACCGGCGACGGCATCGTGCGGCAGGCCGCGTTCATCGCGCTGCGCGACGACAAGCCGGCGGCGCAGATCGTCCGTGAAGTGCCGAAGCAGACGGAAACGGAGGTGACGATGGAGCAGCGTCAAACCGCGCACCACGACAAGCGCAAGCACGCGTCGCCCGCCGATCGCGATACGCGCGGCCGCAAGCACCACGCGCGTTCACGCGCATCCGCCCGCGCCGCGGACAACGATAGCCCCGGCCTGCTCGGCCGCGTGCGCATGACGCATCCCGATCGCGTGCTCGATCCGCGCAGCGGCACGCGCAAGATCGATCTCGCGCATTACTGGCAATGGGTTGCGCCGTGGCTGCTGCCGGACCTGAAGGGCCGGCCCGTGGCGCTCGTGCGCGCGCCCGGCGACATCGCGGGCGAGCTGTTCTTCCAGAAGCACGCGAAGCGCCGCGAGATCCCGTTCGTCACGCAACACGCGGGGCTCGATCCGGGCCATGGCCCGCTGCTGTCGCTCGACAATGTCGACGCGCTGCTCGGCGCCGCGCAGATGGGCACGATCGAACTGCATACGTGGAACGCGCACGCGTCGAACATCGAGCGACCGGACCGGATCGTGTTCGACCTCGATCCCGATCCGGCGCTGCCGTGGAGCGCGATGATCGAAGCCGCGCAACTGATGCGCGGGCTGCTCGACGAACTCGGTCTCGCATCGTTCTGCAAGACGAGCGGCGGCAAGGGGCTGCACGTCGTCGTGCCGATCGCGCGGCACACGGGATGGGACGACGTGAAGGACTTCTCGCGTGCGGTCGCGCAGCATGTCGCCAATGCATTGCCCGATCGCTTCACCGCGACGATGGGGCCGAAGCACCGGCGCGGCAGGATCTTCATCGACTATCTGCGCAACGGCCGCGGCGCGAGCACGATCGCCGCGTATTCGGCGCGCGCGGCCCGGGATGGGCGTATCGGTGCCGCTGCGCTGGGACGAGGTGCCCGACACGACGGGCGGCGCGCAATGGACGATCGACACGCTGCACGAACGCCTCGACCGGCTCGAGCGCGATCCGTGGGAAGGCTATGCCGGCACGCGCCAGCGGATCACCGCGCGGATGCGCGCGCGGCTCGGCTCGACATGACATGACATGACACCGTCAGCGCCGGTGCTGCAGCCGGTAATACCAGTCCATCAGCGGCGTCGCCGATATGCCATGCGCGATCACCGATGCCGACACGACGGCGAGCACCGGTGCCGCGAGCGGCCGCACCGCGCTGGACGGCCCGTGTTCGAGCGCGAACAGCAGGTAGTAGAACGAGCCGATTCCGCGTATGCCGAACCAGGCCATCAGCCGCCGTTGCGCATGCGTCGCGCGCGAGCCGGTGAGCGTCAGCAGCACCGCCGCGGGCCGCACGGCCAGGAACAGCACGACCGACAGCGCAACCGCGCCCCACGTGACGAGCGGAGCCGACAGCGTCCCCAGCACGCTGCCGATCATCGTCATCACGAGCGCTTCCGCGATCCGTTCGAGCTCGATCGTGAAATCGAGCACCGATTCGGCCATGAACGCGTGGACTTTCTCCGGATGTTTCTCGGTTGCGGCCACGTCTTCCGAATCGATCCGGCCGATCACTTCGCGCGGCCGGCGCTCGCCGCTCGCGCGATGCTCGACGCGTCGCATCGCGACGCCCGCCGCGAACGTCGCGATGAAGCCGAACGCATGCGCGCGCTGCGCGGCGCCGAACGACAGCACGATCAGCGCAAGCGCGAAGAAGCCTTCGAAGCCGAGCGCCTGTGCATGGCGTGTGCGCAGCCAGCCGATCGCCTGGGTGGTGGCCGCGCCGAGCACGCCGCCGATCGCGGCCGCGCCCGCGATGCCCCACAGCGCGGCCAGCGCGAACGTGCCCGACAGCGCCGGCCGCACGTGCGGCGTGTCGGGCGCGCCGCACAGCGCGAGGCCCGCGAGTGCGAACGGCAGCGCGATCCCGTCGTTCAGCCCGCCTTCGCCGGACAGCGCGAAGCGCACCAGGTCGCGGTCGCCGGGATCGTGCACCTGCACGTCGTGCGCGAGCACCGGGTCGGTCGGCGCGAGGATCGCCGCGAGCAGTAGCGCGGGACCCCAGCCGAGACCGAGCGTCAGCACCGCGCAGCCGGCGAGCAGCGGCACCGTGACGATCATCGCGAGCAGGCCGAGCCGGCACGGCACGAGCCACAGTGCGTCGGACAGCGGCACGCGCAGCCGCAGCCCGATCGCGAACAGCGACACCAGCAGCGCGACCTCGACGATCTCGCGCAGCAGTTGCGCGTCGCGCGCGATGTCGAGATGCAGGAGGCCGGCGCCGGACGGGCCGAGCGCGATGCCGAGCGCCAGATAGACCATCGCGGTGCTGCACGGCAGGTGACGCAGCGCCGAGGTCGCGACGCCCATGGCCATCAGCACCGCGCCGACGATCAGATACCACAGCGTTTCATGCATGAGGGCGGGCGGAGCAGGTCGATACGGAGCAGGCGGGTGCCGTCATGGCTTGCGGCCGAACGCCTCGCGCAGTTTGCGCTTCGCGCGTTCGAGCGTCGCACGGCGCGTTTTCGGCAGGTTACGGCCCGCGCGGTTCACGTAGAAGTTCAGCATCGACATCGCCGACTGGAACGGCGACGCCTTGCGGCGGCGGCTGCGTTCGGCCGAGCGCTTGAGGGAGGCTGCGATCGCGCCCGGATCGTCGGACTTGAAGATCTCGGGCTCGAGGTCGAGCGCATCGCTTTTTTGCATCACGTCGGCGGACCAGCGCTTGCGGTGATGCGGATCGTTGCCGCGCGCACGGCCCGGGCGGCGTGTCGCGCGTTTGCCTTGCGGACGGGAAGCGGAAGCTGACGACATCGCAGGACTCCGTACGGGATCGGGATGGGGCGTTGGTCATGGGCGCCGCAAGCCGCATGCCGCGCATCGCTGACGGCACGGGCCTTGCTGAACCGTACGCGCGGGAAATGCCACGACCGCGGTTCCATTGAGGGAGAACGTTCCATGAAGGCAGCATCCGAATCGAAATCCGTCGCGCGCCGGATCCTCGCGTGCGCGGCCGTCGCGGCCGTCGCGCTCGTCGCCGCGGCGCCGGCCGCGTGGGCACAGAACTCGCAGCGTCCGGACGAGGGCACCGGCGCGCCGATCCTGTCGCCACCGGATACGTCGGCACAGGGCACGGGCGGCCTGTCGAACGGGAATGCCGCAGCACCGCCGCCCGCGACCCGCATGCGGGAGCCGCGCGGCCCGCGCCCGCCCGTGCGGACCAAGCCGGGTGGCCCGACCGGTGCCGGGACCGGCGGCAGCGGTAGCGCCGGCAGCGCCGGAAATGGCGGCATGGGCGGTGCCGGCGGCACGGGTTCCAGCGGTTACTGACGATCTCGGTGTCGCGCCGGCACGGCCGGCGCGGCGCGATGGCGGCCGCCGCATGCCGCATGCCGGGTGCCGGGTGCCGGGTGCCGGCCGCCGGCCGCGGGGCCGGCACGCCGCCACCACGCAGGAGGACATCATGCAATCGAATTCCCGGATCTCGCTCGACGACAGCGAGCTGGACACCGAAGCGGTCGATACCGACGATCTCGATACGACGGTGCATCTCGACGTCGCGACCGGCAGGATCACGTTTCATGCGGCGTGGGCGCGCGCGTCCGATGCGCCGCCCGATGCCGCGCGGCACGCGGTCGTGCTCGCGCTGGACTGCGACACGATGGAGCGCTATGCGGACCTCGACGACGGCGCACGGATGCGCGTGCATGTGATGCTGCACGAAAGCGTGCAGGCGACGCTCGACTCGCTGCCGGACGTGACCGAGGACCTGACGCTGACGGTCGAGTTGACGGACGCGATGCTCGACGCCGCGCGTCACCTGCAGTGAGCGTGGCGTGGCAGCTCGCGCGCGCAGCCTCGCACGAAGCCCGCCGGCGGTTCCGCTGAATGCGGACGCGTTACACATCCCGTTGAAATCTTTGCAGACGCCGCGCGGCGCGGTGTGACGCGGCCCGCCGCGCGCACCACGTGGCGGCACACGTACGCGCCATCGTCTGGCGATTGCGGGTCGCGCCCCGCCGAAACGGGGTCGTACGGCATGAATCCATCGAGGCGCGGCACGCCGATTGCTGCGCGACGGGCATGGCACGACCGGTGCCGCAACGACAGGGAGCGTTCCATGATCGGCAAGCTGGATCGATGCAAGGTAGCGATACTCGCGGTCGACGGCTTCGAGGAAGCCGAACTCGTCGAACCGCAGCGCGCGCTGACGGCCGAAGGCGCGCACGTCGACGTGATTTCGCAGAAGCGCGGCGAGATCCAGGGATTCAGGCACGTCGACAAGGGCGATCGCGTGAAGGTCGACCGCACGTTCGACGACGCACGCGAAGGCGATTACGACGCGGTCGTGCTGCCGGGCGGCGTCGTCAACGGCGACGCGATCCGGATGCTGCCGGCCGCGCGCGAGTTCGTGACCGCGGCCGTCGGCGCGGGCAAGCCCGTCGCGGCGATCTGTCACGGCGGCTGGCTGCTCGTCTCGTCCGGGCTGGTGGACAGCCGCACGATGACGAGCTGGCCGAGCCTGCAGGACGACATCCGCAACGCGGGCGGCAAGTGGGTCGACCAGGAGGTCGTGCGCGACGGCAACCTGATCACGAGCCGCAAGCCCGCCGACCTGCCCGCCTTCAACGGCGCGCTGGTGCAGTGCCTCGCGTCGCGGGGAGCGTGAGCGATGCCGGCCGATTCCGTTCATCACGTGACGCTGACCGATGCTCCGCCCGAGTTCGACGGCGCGGTGCTGCAGATGCGCTTCGTCGTCGAGGTCGACGGGAAGCCGCTGATCTGCGCGATCACGGTCGAGGCGCTCGAGGATCATTTCGGCGCAAGCTCCGCGCTGGAAGCCGATCTGCGCGACGCGTTCGACCGCGGCCGCGCGCGCATCGAGGCCGCGTGCGAGGAAGTGCTCGCCGACGGCAAGGGCGGCGTGGAACTGCAAGCGGCTACTTCCGGGTGCGCGACAAGGCGGCGGGCAAGACAGCGCGCGCCGGGCTGCTCCGCTCGCGGAAGTCGTGATTCGCGCGGCGCGGGTGGCGCGCGTGCCGCATCGTGCCCCCTTGGCGCGCCATTACACGCCGTTGAAAACTTTGCAGCACCTCCCGCTCGGCCTGAAGTGACACATCGCGCCGCGCGCCGGCTGCTCACGGGGCTTCTTCGTCCCACATACCGGCACGCTCCCTGCATGTATCCCTTATTGCGGCGCACGATTCGCACCCGCGCCGTCGCGATGCCCCGCCGCATCGCGTCAAGCCGTCAATGGGAGGAGACAACATGCTGACAGCACATGAATTTGCCGCACTGTTCCTGGTACATCGCGCACCGGAACAGATCCAGCCCGACAGCGACGACGTCGTCGCCCTAGTCGAACAACAACTGATCGAGATGCGCCTCGACGCGTCGGGCGCGAGCCGTCCCGCGCTGACCGCCGGCGGACTGTCCGTCGTGCAGTGCATGCAGCGGCACGGCGGCGGCCGCGGCTTTGGAGGCGCCGACGCGTGACACGCTTGCGAGCCGTCCGGATCGCTGTCGCGGCTCAGTGCGCGATCGCGACCGACGCGTTGACCTGCACGACCGGCGTATTGCCGTCGAACGGCGGCGCGGACAGGAAGCGCTCGATCACGCCGGGCTCGAACAGCAGGCAGCAGGTCGAGCCGCCGTACTGGAAACGGCCGATCTCGTCGCCCTTGTCGACGCGCTGCCCCGGCACGACCTCGATCACGCACGACGACACGTCGCCCATCCCGACGAATACGGCGGCCACCGTGCCGATCCCCGGATCGTCACAGTCGATCGCGACCACCGCGCGCGTGGCGACGGCCGTCATGTAACCCTGCGAGTCGTTGAGCCCGGCCGGGTCCGGGCCTTCCGCCTCGGCGACCGAGTAGTAGGTGCCGTCGACCCGGTACGCGTGCGTGACGGTGCCGCGCACCGGCGCATGCCAGCGGTGATAGTTGTACGCGCTCAGGTACGCCTGGTACAGGTCGCCGCCGACGAAGCGTTCGGCGAGCGGCAGCCGCGCGGGCGTGAGGATGTCGCGCAGCGAATACGGTTGGCCCTTGATCCAGAACGTGTCGCGAATCCTCAGGTTCGATTCGGTGTGATACGGCGCGGCTTCGCACGCGCTGACGATCACGTGCGGATCGTCAGGCGCCGCGACCGGCCGCGCATCCGCGCGAAAACGCCGCGTGAAGAAGTCGTTCCACGAGTCGAAGCCCCAGTGCGGCTGGTCCTCGCGATACTGGAACTGCGCCAGGCCGAGGCGCTGCCGCGCGGCTTCGCAGAACCAGCCGTCGGGCGCCGACGTGTCCAGATGCGCGCGCGAATGCGGGCCGCCGAGGAAGTCGCACCACACGTTCAGCACCTGCTTCAGATGCGCGTTGACCGCCGCGTCGCGAAACACCGCATGGCCCGACGGCATGCACATCGGCCAGTCGAGGAACGCGTTCAGCGGGCACACGATCAGGCTCGTTTCGCTGAATGGCGGCGTATAGGCCATCAGGTGATCGATCACCGTCATCAGCTCGCCGATCGATGTGTAGCCGAGCGTGCGGCCCGCTTCGCGTGCCTCGTCGATCGCGCGCGTGAGGCACATGTGCAGCACGGCGTTGTCGTCGAACAACTGCGCGAGTGCCTGCACGGCCGGCGTGCGCAGCCGTTCGCCGGCCTGCGCGCGCGCTTCGTTCGTGATTTTTTCGCGGTACGCGGCCATGTGCGATTCCTCGCGGGCCATCCATTCGCCGAGGCGATGGCGTGTCCCGGGCGGCGTGCTGCTGTCTGTCGGCATGGTCGCCTCCGGCAACGGTTGCGGTACGAATGCGGGCAGCAAGGCGCTTGCCCGGCGCGCGGCACCGAAATTGCTGCATTCCGGCGATCAGCTTTTTCAATCACACGGAGCATGAAATGAACGCAGCTTCGAATGCGCGACAGATCCAGGATGCGGCTTCGACCGGCGAGGGCCGCGGCGACGAGCAGCGAACCGTGGCGCCGACGCGCACGCGGGCACGCGTGCGTGCGACGACGTCGCGCGGCGGCACGCGGCGGACCGGACGCGGCCGCACGAACGCGCCTGTGACGACGCACGGGAGTGCGGAGACGGGCGAGCCGCATTGGGAGGATGACGACGGGGCGATGCCGCCGGAGGAGTGGTCGTGACGTCGCGCGACGTCGCGCGCTTACTGCTGGCCCGCTGGCCGCTCCGGCCGATAGCGATCGACGACCGCAGGATCGGTCGATTCCTCGTCGCGGAAGGCCGAAGATACGGCGTCCACGATGGCGGGCCAGACGCCGGTTTGTTGCAGGACAGGCATCTCCCTGGCCAGAACGTTGCTGAGTTGCCCCTGGTTCTGCTCGATCGAGCGGAGCACGCGGTCGGCCTGGTGGTCCGGCATTTCCACGATTTCCTTGACAGCCTGCCGAGCCCGCGCGTGACTGCGCAGATAACGCGACTCTTCGCGCATGTGTTCGGTCAGCGTGCGCTTGACGATATTGGCGAGATACTGCACGTGCGGGCCAAGGTCCGGGTAGCGCCATAGCGGCTGCGCCTGTTGTTCGCCGTCGAACGCGAAGTTGGAGACGACACCGTCAGGATAGGCAGTCTGAGCCGCTTCGAACGACACACTCCCGCGAATGTGCGCCATCAGCGGAGCGGACACGTGGTCCAGGACTTTGTCATAGCCGCGGCGTTCGCCCGCATCGTCCATGATGACCGCGGATACCGGGAGGATCACGGGCTCTGGAATGGCGCCGTCCCGCCGCAGGACATCGTTGATCAGAAAGCGATGGACCCGGCCGTTTCCGTCAGCAAGCGGATGAATGTAGACAAAGCCGAAGGCCGCAACGGCGCTGCGCATGCTTCGGTTGCGCGGCGTCCTCCGCAGCGGCTGATGACGGGGAGTCGTGCCATGGGGTGGACATCGCAATGTGCCATTAGCCAGGCGGCACCGATCGGATTGTCGGGCAGTTCGGCCATATGCAGCTCCTGTCAGTCGGGTCGGCTACCGCGCAAAATCGATTATTTGCGGTCGTTCAGTGCACAAATCGATTACGGGCGTACAAAAACGATTATACGTGGGGCGATTTGCACAAAATCGATTATGCGGAAGGGATCAAGGGTGCGATCGTCGGCGGCCGGTGCCAGCTTCCATCGTTTCCATATTTCGAGTATTATCGAACAATGGAAACGAACCAGACCATCGCCGCCCTGTCGGCCCTCGCGCACGAGTCGCGCCTCGCCGTCTTTCGCGCGCTCGTGCAGGCCGGCCCGTCGGGCCTGGCGGCCGGGCAAATCGCGACACTGCTCGACGTGCCGCCGTCGTCGCTGTCGTTTCATCTGAAGGAACTGGCCCACGCGCAGCTCGTCACGAGCCGCCAGGAAGGCCGCTTCGTGTTCTATTGCGCGAACTTCGCGACGATGAACGGACTCATCGGCTACCTCACCGAGAACTGCTGCGGCGGCAATCCGTGCTCGCCGGTCTCCGCCTGTTCGACCTCCTGCTCCGACCCGACGTAAGCACGCATTCACGCCCCCGCCGATGACCACCAACGTCCTGATCCTCTGTACCCACAACTCCGCGCGCAGCGTGCTCGCGGAAGGGATGCTCAACCACTGGGCCGCGAAGCTCGGCTGCGACGTGCGCGCCTACAGCGCCGGCAGCGCGCCGAGCGGCCGGCTCAATCCGTTCGCGCTGGACGCGCTGACGCGCGCCGGCGTCGACGTCAACGGATACCGCAGCAAGAGCTGGGACGAATTCGTCGGCGACGGCGCGCCGGCAATGCGCATCGTCATCACGGTCTGCGACAGCGCGGCCGCGGAGACGTGCCCGTACTGGCCCGGCAGTCCGGTGAAAGTGCATTGGGGCTACGCCGATCCGTCGAACGCGGCAGGCGGCGACGCGGGCAAGCGGCTCGCGTTCGAACTGACACGCGAGGCGCTCGGCTATCGGATGCTGCAACTGCTGGCACTGCCGCTCGAGCGCATGAGCAACGCCGAACTCCAGACGGCATTGACCGCCATCTCGCGAAACTGAGCGCGCGCACGGCGGCTTGCATGAACCGGTGTGCCGCGTGCGTTTCTCCAGCCCGAATCCTTCTGTCCGATGAACACGTCCAACGTCATCCCGCCCCGCGACGCCGTCGTCAAGCCCGCGATCAACTTCTTCGAACGCTACCTGACGGTCTGGGTCGCGCTGTGCATCGTCGCCGGCATCGCGCTCGGCCAGGTGCTGCCCGGCCTGTTCCAGCGGATCGGCCGCATCGAGTACGCGCAGGTCAACCTGCCGGTCGGGCTGCTGATCTGGGTGATGATCGTGCCGATGCTCGTGAAGGTGGACTTCGGCGCGCTGCATGAAGTGCGCCAGCATGTGAAGGGGATCGGCGTCACGCTCGTCGTGAACTGGCTCGTCAAGCCGTTCTCGATGGCCTTGCTCGGCTGGCTGTTCATCCGGCAGTTGTTCGCGCCGATGCTGCCGGCGGACCAGCTCGACAGCTACATCGCCGGCCTGATCCTGCTGGCCGCCGCGCCGTGCACGGCGATGGTGTTCGTGTGGAGCCGGCTCACGGGCGGCGATCCGCTGTTCACGCTGTCGCAGGTCGCGCTGAACGACAGCATCATGGTGATCGCGTTCGCGCCGCTGGTCGGGCTGCTGCTCGGGATGTCCGCGATTACCGTGCCGTGGGCGACGCTGCTTACGTCGGTGGTGCTCTACATCGTGCTGCCGGTGATCCTCGCGCAGATCTGGCGCAAGCGGCTGCTGCGCGACGGACCGGCCGCGTTCGATGCCGCGATGGCGAAGATCGGCCCGTGGTCGATCGCCGCGCTGCTCGCGACGCTCGTGCTGCTGTTCGCGTTCCAGGGCGAAGCGATCCTGAAGCAGCCGCTGGTGATCGCACTGCTCGCGGTGCCGATCCTGATCCAGGTGTTCTTCAATGCGGCGCTCGCATACTGGCTCAATCGCGCGGTGGGCGAGAAGCACAACGTCGCGTGCCCGTCCGCGCTGATCGGCGCATCCAATTTCTTCGAGCTCGCCGTCGCGGCCGCGATCAGCCTGTTCGGTTTTCACTCCGGTGCGGCGCTGGCGACTGTCGTCGGCGTGTTGATCGAGGTGCCGGTCATGCTGCTGGTCGTGCGCATCGTCAACCGGTCGAAGGGCTGGTACGAGCGCGCTTGAGCCAACCACGGAATCCCTTCATGACCGACCGACTGACCGACCTGCCGCAACTCGACCCTGCACTGTTCCGCGTGCCGGACGCGAGCCGCTTGCGGCCGGCGTCGCCGTCCACGCATCCGCCGCGCTTCCTGCTGCTGTACGGCTCGCTGCGCGAGCGTTCGTTCAGCCGGCTGCTGGTCGAGGAAGCCGGGCGCCTGCTCACGGCGATGGGCGCCGAGGTGCGCGTGTTCAATCCGAGCGGCCTGCCGCTGCCCGACGATGCGCCGGAGAGTCATCCGAAGGTCGTCGAGCTGCGCGAACGGGTGATGTGGTCCGAGGGGATGGTGTGGTGCTCGCCGGAGCGGCACGGCGCGATGACGGGGATCATGAAGTCGCAGATCGACTGGATCCCGCTGTCGGTCGGCGCCGTGCGGCCGACGCAGGGCAAGACGCTCGCGGTGATGCAGGTCAGCGGCGGCTCGCAGTCGTTCAACGCGGTGAACCAGATGCGCGTGCTGGGGCGCTGGATGCGCATGCTGACGATCCCGAACCAGTCGTCGGTGGCCAAGGCGTTCATGGAATTCGACGAAGCGGGTCGGATGAAGCCGTCGGCCTATTACGATCGCGTCGTCGACGTGATGGAGGAGCTGGTCAAGTTCACGCTGCTCACGCGCGACATCGGCCCGTATCTGGTCGATCGGTACAGCGAGCGCAAGGAAAGCGCGGAGGCATTGTCGAAGCGGGTGAATCAGCGCGGGATCTGAGGTTTGCAGGCGTGGGTTCGCCGACCTCGGCGCGAAATCGATTAGGCAAGGCTGTTTTGTACGAAATACGATTCCGGCGGTACAAAAACGATCATCTGCGGGCCGGTCGGCACAAATCGATTACGACTCCCGGCTCTTTGGACGCTGGTTGTCGGCCGCCACCAGCACCGCAACCGGCAACGCGGCAAGACAACGATCGAGCCGCATCGCGCCGTCCGGCGCCTCGGCCTCGCTTCCTTGGTTCAGCCAGTCGATCCACCGCTCGCCGGCGCCGCGCGGCAGCACCACGGCCGTATCGCCCCATTCCCGAGGCTCGACGCGCGGCAAGCCCGGTACTTCGCCAAGCAACCGGCACGCGAGCCGCGTCGCAATCACCACGATCGTCGCCGTTTCGTCGCATCGCGCGAACGCCACCGCATGCCGTCCGAGCCTGCCGCGCACGCGCAGCGGCACATACGCGCCATCCGCGAACGTCGCCGGCCAGCGCGTGCGCAGCGCGAGCATCCGCTCGACGAGCGCGCGCTTCACGCGCGCATCGGGCCAGTCACGCAGATACGCGGCGACAGGTTCATCGACCCGCTCGGCCGCGAGTGCGGCAAACGGCACGTCGCGCCGGTTGTCCGGATCGACGAGCGAGTGATCCCATGACTCGGTACCTTGATACAGATCGGGTACGCCCGGCGACGCCATCCGCAGCGCCGCCTGCGCGAGACTGTTGACGACACCGGCCGGCGCGATTCGCGTGACGAACGCATGCAGCCGGTGCACGAAATCGCCCGCGCCGCGCGGCGTCAGGATCGCGCGGACGAACTGCTCGCAAGCGCGTTCATGGCCGGCGTCCGGCGCGAGCCAGTCGGTATGCTGTTTCGCTTCGCGCAGCGCCTTCGTCTGCCAGCGCACCACGCGCTCGGCAAGCATCGCGAGCCCGGCCGCATCGTCGGGCGCGAGCCCCGGCGGCCAGCAGCCGACGAGCGTCTGGTACAGCATCGCTTCCGCGGCCGGCCCCGGCGCCCACGCGAGATCGCGATGCGCACCGCCACGATGCGGCTGGTTCAGCGCGGACCAGTCGAGCGACACCGCGCGCCACGCGTCGGGTACTTCGCTCAGCACCGCGAGCCGCGCGCGCGCATCCTCGCCGCGCTTGTGATCATGCGTCGCGGTCGCGACGAGCGTATGCGGCACGGTGCGTGCGCGGCGCCGGTTGCGCGCATGGAATGCGCCGCGCGACAGGCTGAAGTCGCCGGCATCGGCGCCGACCTCGTTGCGCGACAACAGCCGCCCGTAACGGTAGTTGGCCGTGTCCTCGACACCCTTCGCGGCGAGTGGCGCGGTGAGCTGTGCGAATGCGACGCGTGCCGCGTGCAGTGCCGCGGTATCCGCGCGCGGCACGCGCGTGCCCGGCACCCCGAGCCAGCCGGCGACGCGATCGAGCGCGTAGCGATCGGACGGGTCGATCGCGGCGCACGCCGCGTCGTACGCGTGCGCCAGCACGCGACGGTCGGCGGCGCTCGGCTCGTCGCCGGGTGTCGGGTACATCCGGTACACGGGCAGGTGCACGGCGAGCTCGCCCAGCACGCGCTGGATCGCGATCCGGCTGATGTCGCGCGTCGCGGGCGCCGCGCGCGCGATGCGGTGGAACGCTCGCGCGACGCGTTCGTGCTCGCCGGCGAACTGCCGCATCAGCACGCGCCGCTTGCCGGCCACCGCGTCCTGCGCGAACGACCGCGCCGACCCCGACACGGCCGCCCAGTGCGCGGCGAGCGGCGCGGCGCCGGCCGGGTCGTGCAGCAGCGCGGCGACGTCGTTCATGAAGTCGTAGCCGGTCGTGCCGTCGACGCGCCAGTCGTCGCGCGGCGTCTCGCCCGGCGCGAGGATCTTCTCGACGACGATGTACGGCCGCTCGTCGCGCTGCGCGGCGAGCCGCGCATGCAGGCGCCGGCAGTACGCGCGCGGATCGGCGAGGCCGTCGACGTGATCGACGCGCAGACCGTCGATGCAGCCGGCCGCATGAAGCGCCAGCGGCAGCGCGTGCACCGCGTCGAACACCGCTGCGTCCTCGACGCGGACGGCCGCGAGCGTCGCGATGTCGAAGAAGCGCCGCCAGTTCAGTTCGTCGGCGGCCGTGCGCCACCACGCGAGCCGGTAGTGCTGGCGTTCCAGCAAATGATGCAGGCACGCGCGCGAGCGTGCGCGGCGCGGATCGGCGCCGCGCAATATCGCATCGAACGCATGCGGCCCCTGTGCGGCGGCATGGTCGCGCAGCGCCGTGTGCGCGGCCGCGAGGCGCGCGCTGCCGCGCACCGTCGGGGCGGCGAAGCGTTCGGCGAGCGCGTTCAGGTCCGCGCGGTTCGCGATGCGCAGGATCTCCGCGTAGGTCGCCGCCGCGATTGGCAGGGTTCTGCCCGGGCAGGCGATGAAGAAGCGTCCCGTCGACGGATCGGCGCCGAGCGTGATGTCGCCGGCCGCGAGCGCGTCGCCGTATGGCGCGCCGAGGCAGGGCAGCAGCACCTTGCCGTCGAGCGCCGCATCGGGCGGATGCCAGTCGATGTCGAAATGGCGCGCATACGGGCTCGCCGGCCCCCATTCGAGCACGTCGTTCCACCAGCCGTTCGACGCGCCGCCGACGCCCATGTGGTTGGGCACGATGTCGACGATTACGCCGAGGCCGCGCGCACGCAGCGCGTCGAGGAGGCGCCGGAAGCCGGCTGCGCCGCCGAGTTCCGCGCTGATCGCGTGATGGTCGACGGTGTCGTAGCCGTGCAGCGAGCCGGGCTCGGCCGTCGTGATCGGCGACAGGTACAGGTGGCTCACGCCGAGCCGCGCGAAGTAGTCGGCGTGCGCGGCCGCGTCGTCGAACGTGAAGCCCGCGTGCAGCTGCAATCGCAGGGTTGCGCGCGGCGTCATGCGTCGTCCTCCGCGGCGCGGCGCGCGCGCTCGATCGCCGCGATGCGCTTGCGCACGTGGGCGTCGAACAGCGCGTCGACCGTGCGCGGCAGCCGGCGCAGCCAGTTCGGATGGCCGCACGGCGGGCCGGGGAGATTCGGTTGCTCGTCCAGGGCGAGCAGATCCTCGAGCGGCACGATCGCGAGCGGCGCCGGGCTGCGTGCGACGCATGCAAGGATCGCGCCGACGGGCGGCGTGTCGGCGGACGGGATGGGCGCGCCGGCCGGTGCGCAGCCCGCGTGCTGCAACGCGCGCCACAGCGCCGCGCGGTCGGCGGCGCGTTCGGCCTGCGCGGCGATGAGGTCGGGGGCGGGGGGCGATGTGTCGGGTGCGGGAGGCCTGTGGTGGCCGTCGTCCGTGGCGGGGGTATCGTCACGCGGGCCCGGATCGTTGTGTTCATCGCGGCCCGAGCCGTGTGCGGCGGCAGCGCGACCGATGTCGTCGTCGGCATTGCGCGCACTCGCGGCGCGTTGCGCCGGGTCGCGCTCGTCAGCCGCGCGCGCATGCCTGGCCGTATCCGCATCCGCACCAGCCACGACCCGCCGCCACTCGAGATCGACACCACGCCACCAGCCGGCCACCGTCGGCAGGTCATGTGTCGAGGTCATCGCGATCGTGTCGCGATCCCACGCGGACGGCGGCCGAAACACGCCATTTGCGTCACGTTCGAACCACAGCACGCGCATTCCCGCGATGCCCTGCGCGCCGAGCCGCTCGCGAAAGCCCGCCGGTACCGTGCCGAGATCCTCGCCGATCGCGACGGCGCGATGCCGTGCCGCCTCCAGCGCGACGAGCCGCACGAGATCGTTGACCGGATAGCGCAGGTACGCGCCGTCGCGCGGCGACCGGCCGTCCGGCACGATCCACGTCCGCGCGAAGCCGAGCACATGATCGATGCGAATCCCGCCCGCATGCGCGAAGGCCGTGCGCAACAGGTCGACGAACGGCGCGAAGCCGTTCGCGCGCAGTGCGGCGGGCGTCCACGTCGTCACGCCCCACGCCTGACCGTCCGCATTGAACAGGTCGGGCGGCGCGCCGACCGACACGCCGCGCAGCAGCGCGGCGCCGTGCGCCCACGCGTCGCTGCCCGCGCGATCGGAGCCGACCGCGAGGTCGGCGATCAGCCCGATCGTCATCCCCGCGTCGCGCGCCGCAAGCTGCGCGTGGCCGAGCGCGTCCGACGCGCACCATTGCAGGAACGTGTGGAACGCGATCGTCTCGGCATGCGCATGCGCGAAGGCGTCGACCTCGGCCGAAGCCGGCATCTGCCACTGCGCGGGCCATTGCCGCCAGTCCGCGCCGATCCCGTTGTCGATGCAGAACGCCTGCAGCGCGTCGAAGCGCGCATGCGCGTCGAGCGATGCGCCGCCCGTCGCGCGAAACCGTTCGAGCGCGTCGCGCGACGGTTCGCCGTTTGCCCGCCACGCATCGAAGCATGCGTGCAGCCGACGCAGCTTGAGCGGCAGGACGTGCGGCCAGTCGATCAGCGGCGTATCCGGCGCAGGCACCTCGTGCGCCGCCGGGCCGCTCGTCCGCCGCACGCTATCGGCGCCCGGCACCGCATCGCAGTCGAGATACGCGACGTTGTGCCAGCGGCGCGACGACGGCGAATACGGGCTGTCGTGCTCGGGCAGCGCCGGATAGCCGGCGTGCGTCGGGCTGATCGCGACCGCGTCCGCGCCATGCCGTGCCGCGCACGCGGCGAGGCCGGCGAGCGCGGTGTAGTCGCCCGCGCCGTCGTCGCCCGTGCGGCGCAGGCTGTAGAGCTGGGCCGCGATGCCCCAGCGGCGCCGTGCTTGCGGCACGCCGCCGCCGGCGTTGAACGGCCGCGCACGCGGCGGCGCGATCGCGAGCCCGATCCGTCGTGCTCCGATGTCGAGTGCGTGATAGCCGGGCAGCGCGAGCGGCGGCAGCGTGCCGTGTTCGCCCGCATCGGCCACGTGCCCGTCGACGTACTCGCCCGATTCGAGCGAGATCCGGAAGCGCGTGCCCGGCGGCGCGATGCTGCGCGGCAGCGTCAACGGCACGCCGGCGTCACCGGTCACGACACGCGGCGTCGCGTCGCGCGCGCCGGCGAGCGCCGCCGCGCTGTCGACCCGCTCGCTCGGCGTGCCGCACGGCCAGCCGAGCGCATCGACGAGCGCGACGAGCGCGTCGTCGTCCACCCGCCGCGCGACGCCGCCCGCATCGATCCAGTCCGGCTCCAGCCCGGCCGCGCGCGCGAGTTCGGCGATCGGCACGTCGGTCGTCATGGCCGCGTATGTCCGTTCGCGCGGTGATTCAGCGCATCGCGGTTGACCGCGCCGTCGCGCCACGCGATGCAGGTGCGTGGGGGCAGGCGCTGGTCGGCGAGCCGGTCGCGCGCCCGCGCCGGCGTCTCGAACACGATCTTGCCGACCGGCAGCGCGGGCAGCACTGCATCGCGCGAGCCGGGATTGAACGCGAGCGTCAGCGTGCTGCCGTCGCCGAGCCGCCAGCGCGCGACGAGCGCGGCCGCATTGCCGTTGCCGTCGCTGTTGCCGTGGGCGGACAGCAGATCGACGCCGAGCGCACGGGCGCCGGCCAGGTGCGGGGTCACGAGCGCCGCGCGTACGGCCAGCGCGCTGTGGTAGAAGTGCCGCCACGCGTCAGCGTCGGGCCATGCTGCGTCGTCCGCGTGGCCCGGCGACGAGCGCACGAACGTGCCGACGTCGTTCGGATCGGGGATCGCATGGCGATGCGCGGGATCGGCGAACGCGGGGAATGCCGCGAACTCGCGGCGCCGGCCTTCGCGCACCGCATCGGCGAGTTCGCCGCGATAGTCGGTGAAGAACTGGAACGGCTGCGTGCTGCCGGCTTCCTCGCCCATGAACAGCAGCGGAATCTGCGGCGCGAGCAGCATCAACGCGGTCGCCGCGCGCACCGCGTCGTCGTTCGCGAGCGCGCGCAGCCGCTCGCCGAACGCGCGATTGCCGATCTGGTCGTGGTTCTGCAGGAACGTGACGAACGCGGTCGGCGGCAGGTGCGCGCTCGGCTCGCCGCGCGGCGCGCCGTCGTGCAGCGGCGACGGCTCGCCCTGGTACGCGAACCCTTCGCCAAGCGTGCGCGCGAGATGACGGAGTGGCGCATCGGCGTATGCGCGGTAGTAGCCTTCGCGCTCGCCGGTCAGCAGCACGTGCGCGCTGTTGTGGAAGTCGTCGTTCCACTGCGCGTCGAAACCGTCAGGCCCGAGCAGGCTCGCCGCATTGCGTTCGTTCTCGAGCACCAGGTGCACGTGGCGCGCACCGCCCGCATGCGCGCGCACGCGGCGTGCGAGCTCGCGCAGCCATGTGTCGTCGTCGATCGCGTGCGCGGCGTCGATGCGCAGGCCGTCGAAGCGGAATTCGTCGAGCCAGTACAGCGCGTTCTCGATGAAGAACGCGCTCGTCTGCGCACGCGAGAAGTCGATCGCGGGCCCCCAGGCGGTCTGCCGGTCCGCGCGGAAGAATTCGGGCGCATAGCGCGGTAGCAGGTTGCCTTCGGGGCCGAAGTGGTTGTAGACGACGTCGAGAAACACCTGCAGCCCGAGCCCGTGCGCGGCGTCGACGAGTGCCTTCAGTTCCTCGGGCCGTCCGTACGACGCAGCGGGCGCGAACGGCAGCACGCCGTCGTAGCCCCAGTTGCGCGCGCCGGGGAACGCGTTGACGGGCATCAGCTCGAGCGCGGTCACGCCGAGCGCGGCGATGCCGGGCAGGCGCCGCTCGACCTTCGCGTAGCCGCCGCACGCGCCGACGTGCAGTTCGTACAGCACCGTCTCGTGCCACGGCCGGCCGCGCCACGCGTCGTGGCGCCAGCGGTACGCGGCCGGATCGACGACCTGGCTCGGGCCGTGTACGTCATCCGGCTGGAAACGCGATGCGGGATCGGGCACCGCGAGACCGTCGTCGAGCAGGAAGCGGTACAGCGTGCCCGGACCGCACGGCGCGACGATCTCGAACCAGCCGTCGCCGGCGGCCCGCATCGCGACGCGCCGTTCGCCGTGCAGTTCGACCGCGGCCGTGCGGCTCGCGGGCGCCCACAACCGGAAGCGCGTGTGCGCCGCGTCGAGGCAGGCCGCGCCGAACGACGAAGCGAATGCGTGCGTGCCGGGCGGATGGGCAGTGCGTGACGTCATGGCGGCTCCTCACGAAGACAGGTCTGGCGGCACGGCCGCGACCGCGATCGCGGCCGCATGCGCGGCGACGTCGAGACCGGCGTTCGGCCACGAGCGCGGGCCGGTGTCGGGCGTCGCCGTGTCGAGCAGCACGCGGTAGTCGAGCACGGGCGCCGGCAGCTTGAACGTGATCGTGGCGGCCGACGCATTCAGCATCACGAGCAACGCCTCGATGCGCCCGGTGCGGCCGGTGCCGACGCGCCGTATCGTCAGCGCACGCCGTTCGCCGTCTTCCCACGCGGGCACGGTCAGCGGGTCGCCGCGCTCGTCGAACCAGTCGATCTCGTGCATGCCCGCTGCACAGTCGCGGTCGCCGGACGGGTAGTGCGGCGCCGACATCACCGTGTACATGCGTCGGAGTGCCGCGAGCCGCGACACGAAGCGCATCATCTGCACGCCTTCGTCGGTGCGCGCGAGATCCCAGTCGAGCCATGACAGTTCGTTGTCCTGGCAATAGGCGTTGTTGTTGCCGTGCTGCGTCCTGCCGAATTCGTCGCCGGCCACGATCATCGGCGTGCCGAGCGCGGTAAACAGCGTCGCGAGCATCGAGCGCGCGACCCGCGCGCGCAGGTCGTGGATCGACGCATCGTCGGTGGCGCCTTCGACGCCCCAGTTCGCGCTGCAGTTGTCGCCATGGCCGTCGTGGTTGTCCTCGCCGTTCGCGTCGTTGTGCTTGTGCGCATACGACACCAGATCGGCGAGCGTGAAGCCGTCGTGCGCGGTGATGAAATTGACCGACGCCCACGTGCGGCGCCGCTGGTGATTGAACAGGTCGGCCGAGCCCGCGAGCCGCGCGGCGAGTTCCTGGCGCTGGCCCGCGTCGCCGCGCCAGAAGCGCCGCACCGTGTCGCGAAAGCGGTCGTTCCATTCGGCGAAGCCGGGCGGATGGCGGCCCAGCTGATAGCCGCCGGGGCCGAGATCCCACGGCTCGGTGATCAGCTTGCGCTGCGCGAGCACCGGGTCCTGCCGCAACGCGTCGAAGAACCCCGCGCCGGGTTCGAAGCCGTGATCCTCGCGGCCGAGCGTCACGCCGAGATCGAAACGAAAGCCGTCGACGTTGAACGCGCTCGCCCAGTAGCGCAACGAATCCATCACCATCTGCACGACGCGCGGATGCGACAGGTTCAGCGTGTTGCCGCAGCCGGTCTCGTCGACGTGGTAGCGCGGATCGTCCGGCCGCAGCCGGTAGTAGCTCGCGTTGTCGAGGCCGCGCCAGGACAGCGTCGGGCCGAGCTCGTTGCCTTCGCACGTGTGGTTGTAGACGACGTCGAGCACGACTTCGATGCCGGCCGCATGCAGCTGGCGGATCGCGATGCGCATTTCGTCGAGCCGCCGCGTCGACAGGTACGACGGCTCCGGCGCGAAGAACGCGGCCGTATCGTAGCCCCAGTAGTTGCGCAACCCGCGTTGCACGAGCGCGCGCTGCTGCAGGAACGCATGCACCGGCAGCAGCTCGACCGTCGTCACGCCGATCGACAGCAGGTGATCGATGAATGCCGGGTGGGCGAGCGACGCGAACGTGCCGCGTTCCGGCGCGCGCAGCCCGGCGCGGCGCATCGATGCGCCGCGCACGTGGGTCTCGTAGATCACGGTGCTGCGCCACGGGACGTTCGGGCGCCGGTCGGTACGCCAGTCGAACGCCTCGTCGACGACCACGGCCTTCGGCATCGCAGGGGCCGAGTCGCGCCGGTCCATCGACAGGTCCGCGCGGTTCGAATGCACGCGATAGCCGAACAGCGCGTCGGACCAGCGAAAGTGGCCGACCAGCTTGCGCGCATACGGGTCGAGCAGCAGCTTGGTCGGATTGAAGCGATGGCCGTGCTGCGGCTGGTACGGGCCGTCCGCGCGAAAGCCGTACACGGTGCCCGGATGCGCGTTCGGCAGGTAGCCGTGCCACACCTCGTCGGTGCATTCGGGCAGGTCGAGCCGTGCGAGCTCCTTGCGGCCGGTCGGGTCGAACACGCACAGCTGGATGCGCTGCGCATGCGCGGAAAATACCGCGAAATTAGTGCCGAGACCGTCCCAGGTCGCGCCGAGCGGATAGCAGCGGCCGGGGTCGAGACGGGCAGGCAGGGCGGTCGGCATGGGGATCATTTCCGTGTCGAGGGCGCCGGGAGTCAGGCCGGGCTCAGCCATAGGGTTGCGAGCGGCGGCAGGCGCAAGCTGGCCGACCACGATTCACCGTGCGTGGGGCCGTCCTCCGCCCACACGACGCCGTCGTTGCCGGCGTTCGTGCCGCCGTACGTGGCCGCATCGGTGTTCATCAGTTCGCGCCACCGCCCGGGCGCGGGCAGTCCGATGCGATAGCCGGCGCGCGGCACCGGCGTGAAGTTGCAGACCGCAACGACGAGGCGCCCCGTGTCGTCGCGGCGCGCGAACGCGAACACGCTGTTGTCGCGATCGTCGCCGATCAGCCAGGCGAAGCCGGCCGCGTGGCAGTCCAGCGCGTGCAGTGCCGGCTCGGCCGCGTACGCGCGGTTCAGGTCGCGCACGAGCCGCTGCACGCCGCGATGCGCGGGCGCGTCGAGCAGGTCCCAGTGCGGCGTCGCGTCGTGCGCGAATTCGGCCCATTGCGCGAATTCGCTGCCCATGAACAGCAGCTTCTTGCCCGGATGCGCCCACATGAAGCCGAAGTACGCGCGCAGCGTCGCGAGCCGCTGCCATGCGTCGCCCGGCATCTTCGCGGCGAGCGAGCCCTTGCCGTGCACGACCTCGTCGTGCGACAGCGGCAGCACGAAGCGCTCGGAGAACGCATAGACGAGCCCGAAGGTCATCCGGTCGTGGTGATAGCGGCGATGGATCGGATCCTCGCGCAGATACGCGAGGGTGTCGTGCATCCAGCCCATGTTCCACTTGAAGTCGAAGCCGAGCCCGCCGTCGACGGTCGACGCGGTGACGCCCGGCCACGCGGTCGATTCCTCCGCGAAGGTGACGACGCCGGCGGGCGCGAGCGCACCGTGCAGCGTGTCGTTCAGCGCGCGCAGGAACGCGACCGATTCGAGGTTCTCGCGCCCGCCGTAGATGTTCGGCACCCAGTCGCCTTCCTTGCGCGAATAGTCGCGGTACAGCATCGACGCGACCGCGTCGACGCGGATTCCGTCGACGTGATAGCGGCGCGCCCACGCGAGCGCCGACGCGACGAGGAACGCGCCGACCTCGTTGCGCCCGAGGTTGAACACGCAGGTGTTCCAGTCCGGATGCATGCCTTCGCGCGGATCGGCGTGCTCGTACAGCGCGCTGCCGTCGAACTGCGCGAGGCCGTGCGGATCGTTGGGGAAGTGCGCGGGCACCCAATCGACGATCACGCCGAGGCCGGCCGCATGCGCGCGGTCGACGAAGCGCGCGAAGCCGTCGACCGGCCCGAAGCGCGCGGACGGCGCGAACTGCGCGAGCGGCTGGTAGCCCCACGAGCCGCCGAACGGGTACTCCGAGATCGGCATGAATTCGACGTGCGTGAAGCCCATGCCGTGCGCGTACGGGATCAGCCGCTCGGCGAGTTCGTCCCAGGTCGCGCTGCGGTCCATCTCCTCGGGCACGCGCTGCCACGACTCCGGATGCACCTCGTAGATCGACCACGGGATGCGAAAGCGGCGGTCCGCATGCGGCCGCGCGTGGATCCAGCCGTCGTCGTGCCACGCGAACGCGTCGAGCGCCGCCGTATCGGCGACGACGGACGCGGTGCGCGGCGGCGCCTCGGTCGCGCGTGCGCACGGGTCGGCCTTGTGCGGCAGCACGTGCCCGTCGGCCGCGCACAGCTCGTACTTGTAGTGCTCGCCGGCGCCAATCCCCGGCACGAACAGCTCCCACACGCCCCATGGCCGCCGCAGCCGCATCGGATGACGGCGGCCGTCCCAGGTGTTGAACTCGCCGACGACCGACACGCGCTGCGCGTTCGGCGCCCATACCGCGAAGCGCACGCCGTCGATCCCGTCGACGCGCGTGGGCGTTGCGCCGAGGCAGTCGAGCACGGCGGCCGGGTCGCCCGCCGCGAACCGTGCGAGCGCCGCGTCGTCGAGCAGCAGGCCGAACGCATACGCGTCGTCGGTCACCTGATGCGTGTCGGGCCACTCGATCGCGAGCCGGTAATGGCCGTTGCGTGCGATCGTCCCGGCGAAGCAGCCGGCATCGTCGACACACGCGAGCGTGCCGAGGTCGTCGCCGTCGGGCGTCACCGCGCGCACGCGCCGCGCGCCGGGCAGCAGTGCGCGCACGACGATCCGCCCGGTATCGCGATGCGGGCCGAGGCACGCGAACGGGTCCGGATGGCGACCGGCGAGCAGCGCATCGATATCGCGGCGGTCGAACAGTGTGTCGGTCATCGGGTGCCTCCATTGTCGGGCTCGCCGTTCGTGTCGAGCAGGCGTTCGACGAGCGCGGCGAGCCCGCCGACCGGCACGCCGAGCCAGTCGGGGCGGTTGGCGGCTTCGTAGCACAGCTCGTACGACGCCTTGTCGATCAGGAACAGCGCGAGCAGGCGATCGGCGTAGCGCGGATCGACGAAGCGTTCGGGCGCCTGGTCCGCGGCCGCGCGATAGCATTCGACGAAGCGGTCGGCGGCGGCCTGCCCGAAGCGGTCGAACAGCGCGCGCTTGCGGCCGGCCGCCTGCGGCGGCGCCTTCTCGATCACGAACTGCGCGGCCGCGCTCACGTACGACAGCGAGCGCAGGAAGCCGGCCACGTCGCGCAGCGGATGCGACTTCGCGCGGCGCCGCTCCAGCGGACGCGCGGGCTCGCCCTCGAAGTCGATCAGCAGCGCATCGCCCTGCACGTCGAGCACCTGGCCGAGATGGAAGTCGCCGTGAATGCGGATGCATTGTGCGTCGAGCATGCGCGGCACCAGCCCGCCGAGCGCCTGCACGGCCGCGTCGCGCGACGCGAGCAGCGTGTCGGCCGCGGCACGCGCGGCCGGGTCGAGCGTATCGAGCCGCGTGGCCAGCACGTCGAGCGCGTGCTCGAACGATGCGACCGCATCGACGCGCCAGCCATCGATGTGTTCGGGCGTCGCGCGCTCCGGCATGAACGCCGGGTCGTCGGACGGCTGTGCAAGCGCGACGTGCAACTGGCCAAGCCGCGTGCCGACGATCCCCGCGAACGCCGCGTAGCCGAGCAGCGCATCGGGTTCCTCGTCGGGCTCGGCCGCTTCGCCATCGTCGATGGCGGGCAGCGCGAGCTCGTCGACCGCACGCCTCAGGAAGTCGAACGAGCGCGTCCACGCGTCGCCCTGATTGTCGACGTAGCGCTGCAGGATCGCGACCGTATGCGGCGTGCCGTCCGGATCGACGTGCACGACTTCACCGGCGAGCGTCGCGGTGTTCGCATAGCCGATCCGCGTCAGGTACCGGCTCATTTCCGCTTCCGGGTGGATGCCGTGCGCGACCTTGCGCACCAGTTTCAGCACGATGGCGTCGCCGATCACGAGCGAACTGTTGCTCTGCTCGGCCGCGAGCCAGCGCACCTCGACGTCGTCGCCGGGATCGAGCCCGGCGAGCGCGAACTCGGGCAGGAAGTCGAGGCGGCCGCCGTCGGACGTCGGCACGGTCGCGCCGTCGCGCAGCTTGCGCAGTATCCCGCGCGCGAACGAGGGCAGCGCGAACGCGTCGGTCAGGTAGCCGACCGTATGGCCGCGCCGCACGCGCGCGAGCGCGAGCTGCGCGAACAGCGGGTGCGATGTCTCGCCGCCCCATGCGGCGGCCAGCGGCACGACGTAGCGTTCGACGCCGCCGTCGCTCGCGGACACCCAGGCCTCCGCGTACTGGAACGGTTCGTCCGGCATCGGCGTGACGATGTTCAGCCACGCGTCGCCGATCGCGCGATCCTTCGATGCGAACCAGCGCCGCCGCGCGAGCCACGACGCGAGCGCATCGTGCGCGAGCGTGTGCAGCTGCCCGACGTCCGGACGCACGTCGCCGCGCCGCATCACGATCGTCACGTATTCGGGCAGCGGCTCCGCATGCGGTTGCCGCCACGACGGCTCACGGCCGTGCTCGGACAGCACGAACCACAGGAACCCGTACGGCGGAAAGGTGAGCAGGTACGTGAGCTGCCCGATCGGCGGGAACGCCGAGTCCGACGTCATCTCGATCGGCACGCGGCCCGCGAATTCGGACAGGTCGAGCTCGACCGCCTGCGACGCGCGCGACAGGTTCGCGACGCACAGCACCGTCTCGTGGCCTTCCAGCTCGCGCAGGTACGCGAGCACCTTGCGGTTCTCCGGACGCAGGAAGCGGATCGCGCCGCGACCGAACGCCTGCGTCGCGCGGCGTGTCGACAGGATCCGGCGGGTCCAGTTCAGCAGCGAGTGCGGGTCGCGCGTCTGCGCCTCGACGTTGACCGCGTCATAGCCGTACAGCGAGCCCATCACGGGCGGCAGCACCAGCAGTTCCGGGTCCGCGCGCGAGAAGCCGCCGTTGCGGTCCGACGACCATTGCATCGGCGTGCGCACGCCGTCGCGGTCGCCGAGGTGGATGTTGTCGCCCATCCCGAGCTCGTCGCCGTAGTAGATCACCGGCGTGCCGGGCATCGACAGCAGCAGCGAGTTGATCAGCTCGATGCGGCGCCGGTCGCGCTCCATCAGCGGCGCGAGGCGGCGCCGGATGCCGAGATTGATCCGCGCACGCCGGTCGGACGCATAGGTCTGCCACAACAGGTCGCGCTCCGAGTCGGTGACCATCTCGAGCGTCAGCTCGTCGTGGTTGCGCAGGAACACGGCCCACTGGTTGCTCGGCGCGAGCGCCGGCGTCTGCCGCATGATGTCGACGATCGGGAAGCGGTCCTCGCTCGCGATCGACATGTAGATGCGCGGCATCAGCGGGAAGTGGAACGCCATGTGGCATTCGTTCTCGTTGCCGAAGTATTCCTGCACGTCCTCGGGCCACTGGTTCGCTTCCGCGAGCAGCATCCGGTTCGGATACTCGGCGTCGATCGTCGCGCGGATCCGCTTCAGGATCGCATGCGTCTCGGGCAGGTTCTCGTTGTTGGTGCCTTCGCGCTCGACCAGGTACGGCACCGCGTCGAGCCGCAGCCCGTCGATGCCGAGATCGAGCCAGAAGCGCATCACCTGGATCACCTCGCGCACGACGGCCGGGTTGTCGAAGTTCAGGTCCGGCTGGTGCGAGTAGAAGCGGTGCCAGTAGTACTGGCCGGCGACGGGGTCGTGTGTCCAGTTCGAGGTTTCCGTATCGAGGAAGATGATCCGCGTGCCCGCGTATTTCGTGTCGGTGTCTGACCACACGTAGTAGTCGCGATGCATCGAGCCGGGCTTCGCGCGCCGCGCGCGCTGGAACCACGGATGCTGGTCCGACGTGTGGTTGATCACGAGCTCGGCGATCACGCGGATGCCGCGTGCATGCGCCTCGCGGATGAAGCGCCGCACGTCGGCGAGGGTGCCGTAGTCGGGATGCACGTCGCGGTAGTCGGCGATGTCGTAGCCGTCGTCGCGCCGCGGCGACGGGTAGAACGGCAGCAGCCAGATCGTGTCGACGCCGAGCTCGGCGATATAGTCGAGCTTCATGATCAGGCCCGGGAAGTCGCCGATCCCGTCGTTGTTCGAGTCGTAGAACGACTTCACGTGCACCTGGTAGATGATCGCGTCCTTGTACCACAGCGGATCGTCCGCGCAGAGCGCGGGCGCCCGGCGCCGCGAACGGCGCCGGCGCGGGGTGCCGGCTGGTGCGAGCGACGGAAACTGCGCGCGGCGCACGTCGTCGAGGGAATCTTCGCGTTTCATCATCCGTGGGCTCCGGAAGGGCCCCGGGCATCGCCCGGGTCGGGCGCCGCCGCTCGCGCGGCGCCGGGAGACGGCGCGAGCCGCCAGATCGCATACGGCCGCACGTGCGGGTCGAGCGAGACGTACTGGCGATGCCCGCGCCAGGTTTCGGCCTGCGCGGCATCCTGTTCGAACGCGTCGAGCGGTTCGCCGTCGGCGAGCCCGAAGGCACGCCACAGCGACGCGTCGAGCGTGAAGTTCGCGGCCTGCGGATGCCACGGGTCGAGGCTGATCGCGACCGCGACGACGCTGTCGTGCGCGGGCGTCGCCTTCACGAACACGAGCACCTGGTCGTTGTCCGCGTCGACGAACGTGAGGCCGAGGTGCGTCTGCAGCGCCGGATGGTCGCGCCGCGCGCGGTTCAGCCGCGCGACTTCGGCGCCGATGCGCGCGGCCTTGCGCCAGTCGCGTGCGCGCAGCTCGTATTTCTCCGCGTCAGCGTATTCCTCGCTGTCGGGCAGCGGCGCCGACTCGCCGGTCTCGAAGCCCGAGTACAGGCCCCAGGACCCGGCGAGCGTCGCCGCCAGCGCCGCACGGATCACGAATTGCGCGTGCGGCGCGTTCTGCAGGTGGCGCGGATTGATGTCGGGCGTGTTCACGAAGAAGTTCGGCCGGAAGAACTCGCGTGCGGGGCCGGCCGTCAGCTCGGTCAGGTAGTCGATGAATTCGTGCTTCGTCTCGCGCCACGTGAAATACGTGTACGACTGCGAGAAGCCGACCTTCGCGAGCCGGTACATCATTCCCGGCCGCGTGAACGCCTCCGACAGGAACACGACGTCCGGATGCTTGCCGCGCACGTCGGCGATCATCCACGCCCAGAACGGCAGCGGTTTCGTGTGCGGATTGTCGACGCGGAAGATCCGCACGCCCGCGTCGACCCAGAACAGCACCGCGTCGCGCAGCGCGAGCCACAGGCCGGGCAGCGCGTCCGGCGCATAGAAATCGGGGTTCACGATGTCCTGGTAGCGCTTCGGCGGATTCTCCGCATAGCGCAGCGAGCCGTCGGGCCGCCACGCGAACCAGCCCGGATGCGCGGCGAGCCACGGGTGGTCGGGCGAGCACTGGATCGCGAAATCGAGCGCGATCTCGAGCCCCTGCGCGTGTGCCGCGTCGACCAGCACGCGGAACGACGCGAGCGTGCCGAGCTCCCGATGCACGGCCGTGTGGCCGCCGTCGGGCGCGCCGATCGCATACGGGCTGCCGACGTCGTCGGGGCCCGCCTTCAGCGAGTTGTTGCGGCCCTTGCGCGCGGTCGTGCCGATCGGGTGGATCGGCGGGAAATACAGCACGTCGAAGCCCATGTCGCGGATGCGCGGCAGTTGTGCGATCACGTCGTCGAACGTGCCGTGCCGGCGCGGGTCGTTGCTCGCCGAGCGCGGGAACATCTCGTACCAGCTCGAGAAGCGTGCGGCGCGGCGTTCGACCTCGACCGGGTAGACGGCGTCGTCGTGCGTGACGAACGGCCGGTAGCGCAGCGCCGCGTACGCGTCGGCGAGTGCCGGCGCGTCCAGCAGCGCGAGCCGGCCGTCGAGCGACGCGTCCCTGAAGTCGGCGGCCAGCCGTTCCATGTGCGCGACCGCGCGCGGATCGGCCGGATCGGCGCGCTTCAGCGCGGTCGCGAGCAGCAGTTGCGCTTCGCGTACTTCCAGCGTCACGTCCTGGCCGGCCGCGCGCTTCTTCGCGACGTCGGTGACGAGCGACGCCCAGTCGTCGCGCCACGCGATCACGCGGAACGCGTGGCGGCCGAGCCGGTCGAGCGCGATGCGCGTGTGCCAGCGGTCGTTCGGCTGCGCGACGAACGGCACTTCGCGCCATGCGTCTTCGTCGTCCGCGCGCCATTGCAGCGCGGCCGCGAGATGCGCATGGCCGTCCGAGAAGATCGATGCGTGCACGACCAGCGTTTCGCCGATCACGCGCTTGATCGCGAAGCGGCCGCCGTCGACCGTCGGCTCGACGCGTTCGATCGCGATCCGGTCGCCCGCGAGCGCGGCGGACAGGGCGGCGTGCTCGCGGGCGGCATCGGCGTGCGTGGTTGCGGGCGGCGCGCGCCACGCGTCGAACAGCGCATGGCCGCCGGGCTCGAGCGTGAAGGCCTCCAGCGCGACCGGCGCGTGCTTGTACGTGCCGTCCGGCGTCGCGACGTGCGTGAAGCCGCCCGGCACGCCGGGCAGGATGGCGGCGGAATCGACGCGCGCTGGGGTAGCGAGATCGGGATTCAGTGCGATCAGCAGCGCGGTGTCGTCGTGTTCGAGCGACGGGCCCGTGCCGCGCAGCAGCGCGGTCGCGGCCGCGCCGGGCGCGCTCAGTTGCGCGATTTCGCCGCGCTCGGCCGCGAGCGGTGTCGCGCGGCGCCACGCGTTCGCGTCGGCGATCGCGCCGGACAGGTCGAAGCGCGCGCCGTCGAACGCGGCGCGGTAGCGCGCGGCGTCCGCGTCGCGTGCCATCAGCGGCAGCGCGACGCCGCGCTCGAAGCCCATCGGCACGAGCCAGCCGGTGCCGACCGCGGCCGCGGTCCACAACGCGCGGTGGTAGGCGCGGGCGACCGTCTCGTCCGGCGCGGTGCTCCAGTCGTCGGCGAGACGCGGGCCGTCGAATGCGTCCGGAAACGCGATCGGCGAGCCGATGCGGCGCAGCAACCGGTGTTCGTCGACGAACCAGGGCGCGCGCAGATCCCACCAGCGTGCCGACGAGAACACCGCGTCGAAGCCGGCCGCCTCGAGCTGCGCGAGCGCGTCGCGCGCATGGCCGGGCACACCGGCCAGCACCGCGACGTCCGGGCGCGCGCGACGCAGCGCCGCGCGCCAGCCGGGCCACCACGCGGCCGGCAGGCGGTGCGGCGCGTCGATCAGGAAACCGGCCGCGCCGGCATCCGCGAACGCGGCGAGGTGCGCGCACCACCACGCGGACAGTGCATCGTGCGTCGCGTCCTCGCCGATCTGCGCATGCGCGACGTCCAGTTCGTGTGCGGCGCAGCGCGGATCGATCAGCGCGTCGTCATGCGAGCGCACGACGTACCAGTCCGGGTGCTCGGCGCGCAGCGGATTGTCGCGGGCGATGCGGTCCGGCACCACTTCGAGCAGCACGCGCAGCCCGTGACCGTGCGCAAGCTGCGCGAGCCGCGAGAACGTCTCGAGCGCGCCGGCGCGGGTCGCGAACGTCGCGGCCGGCCGGTGGAAGTCCGCGACGTGGCGCGGAAAGCCCGCGACGCTGGCGGCCCAGAAGCCGCCGATCAGTACGTGGTCGAAGCCCATGCCCGCGACGTGCGCGAACGTGTCGGGCCACGCGTCGAGCGGGCCGATGAGGCGAGCGTCGCAGAAGTAGAGGTGCGGGGCGAAGGGCGGTGTGGCGTTCATGGGATGGCGTGTGCGGGCGGTGGCGAACGGTGACTGCGGTTCGTCGCAACGCGCGTGCCTGCTGGGCGGCGCCCGGTGCGGCAAGCGCCCGCAGGGCTTTCGACGGCTCCGGACTGTCGTTTTTGCATGGCGGGGGAACGGTCGCCGCATTTTTGCGCGGGTTGGTGTGGCCGCGGAGTGGTCCGGCGTCGTGAAATTTTTGCCAAAGACGTCGAGTCACTGATGAAAACCTCGACGTCCGGACGGGATGGGGCGTTTGTCGCTGCAGGTCCGGTACGCAAGAACCGATCCCGATGAAACGGTCGCATCGATATGCGCGGCAAATTCATACGGGTCCTATGGTCTCGTTGCCTCCCGGACGGTTAGGATCGCTCGCGATATTCCAAAAACGTTCGACGGGGGCGCCTTGACCACAAGCACGGCAATTTCCGATACAACCGCGCGTGCGGGCATCGACATCCATCAGTTCTACCGCCTCGATATCAAGGGTGCGCCGGCAGCCGCGCTCGCGGACGTGTACGAGTTCGAAGGCACGCGTGGAATCGGTGAGCCGACGAAGTATGCGATTCAGTTCACCCATCCGCGGCATGATTTGTCGCGCGGCGAATTCCTGAATCGAATGGGTGCATTCGTCATCCAGCCGCCGCCGCGTGACCGCTGGAGCCAACCGGAAAAGGCGCGGCGAGTGCAAGGTATCGTGACCGGCTTCGCGCTGAAGGCGACCAACCGCGACCAGTCGCTGTACGAAATCGTGCTGGAATCGCGTCTGGCGCTGCTACGCAATGCGCCCAAATGCCGGTTTTTCCTCGACATGAGCATTCCCGAAATCATCGAGCAGATTCTTCGGGAACATGAGTTCAACAAGATCTTCGCGCGCTTTGAATTCCAGCTGTACCGGACCTATCGCAAGCGCAGCTTCGTGATGCAATGGGGCGAGGATGACCTTGCGTTCATTACGCGCTTGTGCAGACGCTCGGGTATCTGGTTCGTGTGCGAGGAAGGCGAACGTTGCGAGCGCATTCGTTTCGGCGACGACTATGCGCACTATCGCCGCGACCCGGACAGCTTGACGGTTGCGTACCGGCCGCACAGCGGACTGGAAGCCGGAGGCGTCGAGTCGGTCGGCGTGCTCGAAATGCACGCGAAGACCTTGCCGGCGGCCTACGCGGTACGCACGTTCCATACCGAATCGGCGATATCGAAGCCGATCGAGGCGGTCAGCTCGATTCGCGACGATCGCACGACGTATGGTGAAACGTATACCTGGGGGGCGCCGAGCCCCAGCGAGGACGAGGCGAGGGAGGAAGCGCAACTGCGCCGCGAGGCGGCGCTGGCCGGACAGGTCGAGTACCGCGGCGAGTGCGACATGCTGGACCTCACGCCCGGCTCGGTGCTGAAACTGTCGAACCGGCCATTGCCGGATGCGAAGCATGGCCTGCTCGTGGTGAGGGTGACGTGCCGCGTGAGCCGGAAGAAGGCATATCACGTGGCGTTCGACGCGATTCCGTCCGATCGCCAGTATCGACTGCCGTTGAAGGAAGAAACCTGGCCGCGCATCGACGGCGTCATCACCGGGACGATCGCGTCGTCGGGCGGCTGGCGGGATCCGTATCTGGATGGTCAGGGCGAATACATCGTCGATCTTCATCTGGATCGCGACACGCGGACGCCCGGTCTGCAGAGCTGCCCGATGCGGTTGGCCAAGCCGTTCGCGGGGCCGAACCAGACCGGTTTTCATTTCGGGCTCGTCGAGGGTACGGTGGTCGGCGTGAGCTTCCTGTGGGGCTGCGTGGATTTGCCGTTCATCAGCCACGTGCTGCATACCGCCCAACACACGGATCCGATCGTCGCGGGCGTTCCCTGGGGCACGCGCAACACGATCCGCACGCGCTCGAACAATACGCTGGAGATGGATGACGGGGAACGGCGCGAGCACATCAAGGTCGCGACCGAGCATGGCAAGTCGCAACTCAATCTCGGGCATATGGTAGACCGCGCCCAGAGCGAGCGGGGTAGCGGTGCCGAACTGAGATCGGATGGGCCTGCCGCGCTGCGAGGCGGCGGTGGTGTGCTGGTGTCGGCCCATGCGCGACACGGCGCGTCCGGCAAGCAACTCGACATGCAGGAAACCGTTGCACAGCTCGAGGATGCGCTGGCACTGGCGAAAGCGCTGGCGTCGTCCGCTCAGGCGTCGAAGGCCGAGGCGGCCGATATCGACCGTCAGCGGGCCGCGAACGAGGCGTTTGACCAGCTTCAGCAGTCCGGTGTGCTGGTGACCGCGCCGGCATCGGCCGGCGTCGTGGCGGGCAAGAGCGTGCAGGTCGTCGCCGGCGAAAACATCACGGGCATCGCCAGGGGCGATGCGAGCTGGAGCGTCTGGAAGCGCTTCACGGTGGCCGCGCACGACATGGTGTCGCTGTTCACGCAGAAAGGCATGAGCCTGATTGCGGCGGCGGGCGCGGTCGTGATGCAGGCACAGCGCGGTCGCATGCAGCTTGCGTCGCAGGAAGACATGACGGTCGAGACGGTGAACGGCGTGCTCCACGTCAAGTCGTCCAGGGAAATCGTGATGAACGTTGGCGGCTCGTATTTCCGCATGACGCCAGGCGGCATCGAAATGGGGACGCGCGGCGGTGTGTTGTTCAAGACCAGTAGCCTGAAAAAGACCGGGCCGGCGCAGATGGATCTGGGCGGCGCGGCATTTGCGCCGCAGTTCGTGCCGTATACGACGGGCTGCGAGGTCTGGCGCACCAATCCGAACTTCGTTCCGCCGGCATCTCCTGCGTCCGTGACGGATGCGTCGGCAGATACCGGCGCCGCGGCGCCGTCGTTTCTCGGTGGCTTGTTCGGTGGGAAGTCGGGTGCGGGTTCCAAAACGCCAGGCAATGGCGGTTTGACGGTGAACGACGCCGAAAACGAGAAGTCAATCTGCGTTCCGCCTGATCCCATTGAGTTGCAGAGTCCGGCGCCATGCAACTGGCAACTGGCCGATTTTGTTGAATCGGCAACGATGATGCGGGAGACGCCGCCGTATCAAAAGTATGGCTGGGCGAGGACCGAGCGTCTTACGGAGGACGGCCAACCTGTCATGTGTGCAGGGACGGCGCCGACCACATGCCAGTTCACCTACGATTCGGTCAGTAAAACGTTGACGGCGAAGGTGGTTATCGCATTGGTGCCGCGACTGCTGGTGAAAATGAATCGAGCGACCGGGGAGCCGTTGCGGGACGCGAACAATGACTACGTTGTTGTTCAGTATGAAACCTTCCGGAACGGAGCAAATTCTCCCAAGACCCTCGCGGAGCAGGGGCTGATGCTGGTGGAGCGCGACCCGAAGGAAGTTGGCGCTTCCACCTACAAAAACCAGATTGAAAAGACCCTGAATCAGGGCAACTACAAGCTGATTCTCGACGGGTGCCAGAAGGGCGGTGCCTGCGGTTGTCGAATCTCCGTCAAATTCTGCGCCGACGTGCATGTTGCCCGGGCGGCTGACGCTCCGACACTCAACCCGAACATCACCATCAATCTATATCCGACGACCGAGCGAGCCGACGCGCTGAATTGGCCGGAGGACGACTATGAACCAGATAACAGTGGGGCCGGAAAGAGAAAGATTGTGACCCAAACGAAGGCACATGAAACCGGACATCTGTTTAATTTTCCGGATGAATATTGGGAGCAGGGCGGATTTGTGCATTCGATTTACATAAGAAATGGTATGGATATAGATTTTTCGCTCGCTGATTCCAATAAATCCAAGAACAATTTCTGGATTATAGAGACTGCAACCAATCTAATGGGTGGTGGATGTCTTCGGCCGACGGCGACGACATCACCGTACTACCTCGAATATATTCGAAGATGGTTTTCCGCTAAAACCAACAAGTTGTGGAGGGTCGGCTATGAGGCATCGCAGGGTAAATTTTGAGAGGTCGGCAACGACTTGTAAGAAGAGAGGGGAGATTCTTGCGGTCGAATGTGGTTTTCAATATTCGAATATCGTAGGAAGGCTGGTTCTATTTGCATTTTTTACATTTGTATGGGGTGGTTGTGTTATGGCAAATGATTTTAAAAATGGCACTTCGAAGCCCGGCGCGTTTTCTCTTTCCTGGTCCGGCGGTCTTCAATATGGATCGAGAAAGATGACTTACGATGGTGAAGGAAAATTTCATTTTGCCAAAGGGGATACCATCAATGACGACCACGAAACCGGCGTGGGGGTTTTTTCTCTAAGCCTGCAGAATAGTGACGTGCTACAGCTGAACGACGTGGCTCGTACCTTATGTGACAAGGAGATTCAAACTGGCGGTCCCGAAACGCATGATCCTGCGGCGATGTTCAGCGTAGTCTGTCTGGAGGAAGGAAGCGTCATGCGGAGGTCGGGTTCATTGCGCCTCATTCCTGAGCGCTTCAGACATCAAGTGTTTGATGCACCGTTCAGGCTATCCGATCAGGCGCGCTCGGATGGAAAGAAGATCATTAAGTTGGATTTTTCAACCGTGGGCATCGAGCGTAAAGGAAATCACTACATTGTTTCGGTAAGATTTATTAATTCTGGAGCTCGGTGGATTAGATTCAAGACGCCGGATCAGTGGGGCGGGACGACTGTTGGTGGGCGCCTGGGGGTCGGCGCTGTCGGAAAAATTTCTCAGCGTGGCGGCATCGAAGCGAGTCCCAAGTCGTGGGCATTTGGGTTGGGCGCAAAGAATCTGATTAATCGGGGTGAGTTCCCGGATGGAATCGTTACTCTGCATCCAGGACAAGACAAAGTACTCAAGATCGAGACGACGCCGGATTACATTGCTGAAAAAGGGCAATACGAATTTTCCGGTATTGTCTTTATGAGGATCGAGTACGAGGGGCACGGGTGGGGGCTATCACCGCAAGTAGATTTTAAGCCGATCAAAAGCCGTATAACTTTCGACCACGACTACCCGTCGACTTCACAGGATCGTGAACAATGGGAGGCAACGCAACGAGCCACGATGTCATCCCGCCCGGTCAACCCGGGCGAGACGTTCGCGGAAGACGGCCTATACCGGGCCCTGCGAACGACCGGCAACGGTGCCTATCGCAGCCTCCAGCTCAGACCGTTCAAGGCCGGGGACGTTGCTCCGACGGGCAACGTGAGGATGCTCCAGGAGGCCGCCGACGGCATCGAGCTCGACGGCCCGGTGCAGTGGCTGTGGGAAGGCAGCGCCCCGACCCCGGTCAAGCCGTATTCGTTCGACACCATCGACGAGACCCGGCAGTTCAGCGAGCCTGGCACGCCTTGCCCGCGTAGCGGCCGATGGCTTCCGCGCGTGCGTGAAGGCTGGAATTCCACGCGCTACGACGTGGCGGGCATCGTCACGCTACGCCACGGAGACACGATGCCGGCAGCAAAACATACCGGCGGTGACGCCGACTGGGAATGGATCGGCGTGTGACATGGCCGAACGCGCCTGCATCTTCCAACAGGACCGAACCACCGCGAATGGCGTCGTGCTTGACGGTCTCGATGACATCGGTCTCGACGATCGAAAATTGAGTTATCTGGGAGCGAGGGTCCGATGCCCTGCATGCAACACCATCGGTTATATCGAACCCGACGGCGCGAGACCACGAGAGGATGATTTCAACGGCAAGCAGCATGCGCTCGAGGGTGATCTTTGCCGGTGCGCCTGCAATCCGCCGCCACGCCTCGTCGCTTCGCAGCGCGACTGGATTGTTGAATAACGCAACGTGCTCATCATGGAGGCACGATGAAATTTCGCTGGACCCCGCCTGCCCACGGCGAGTGGACGGCGGGCAAACCGCCGCCCGTCTGGCTATATGTCGCACTGTTTGTCCTGATCGAGTGCGCGTTTCTGGCCGGCACTGTCGCCGTGTGGCCGCCCGGAAAGTCCATGGCTTCGGACGACTTCATGCGAACCGCGCTGGCCGCGCCATTTGCGCTCTGGATAGCGGTCAGCTTTGTGCTTTATGCGTCGATGTACGACAGTCGCGCGTTTGAAGCGGCGGTCAGGAATGCGGCGCGCTGGCATTTGCTCACGAGATGGCAACGCCAGGTTCGTTCGGGCCTGGCCGTTCTCGACAACGTGATTCTTGCGCCGGAGCCGAACCTTGCCGAGCGCATGTTGAAGCTTGAAGGGAGTCCGCCGGAAAATCCCGGCGGAGCGATGCGACTCGATGGTATCGAAGGAGCGGACGGCGTGTCCCGAGAGCGCGCGGTGATCGAAAAGCTGCTGACGCCACTGGCGGCGCGGCTCACGCAGGCGACGCGCAGCGGTTCGTTTGACATCGTGATGCAGTGCGAGCGTGCCGAATCGTATGTGGACGTGCAGGCCGTGTGGACGCAACTGCAACTACCCGGGAAACCTCGCATCCGGTGGTTGAGCGACGACAAGGATCCGGGATTTGCGGACATCTGGTTCGAGGATGACACCGGCACGGCCCATGCGGATTCATACGCGCCAGCCCGGAGCCCAAAATACCGCCTGATGCTGGCGTGGCATCTCAACGGCGCGGAGCCGGATGTCCAGCCGGACACGTCCGAGGCAGCAGTTGCGTTGCTGCTCGGTTCGCCTGAGCTCATGCGGGAAAAGCCGCAACTGAAATGTCAGGCCTGGCTGTTCCGCCAGATCGTCGCGGATGCAGACGAAGTCGACAACGCGCTCGCACGGCTGCTCGGCGCGGAACAGGTGCCGCGTGAGCGAATCCGCCATTTCTGGTATAGCCGCCTGAAGGGACTGGGGCTGCACACGACGCTGGGAGCCGTGAAGGACACCGAGCTGAAAGTGGAGAAACATGCGCTCGATCAGGCAGTGGGTCCGCAGGCGCCGGCAGCACGGTGGCTCCTTCAGGCGCTGGCGGCGAAGATGGCGCATTTCGGTCAGGGTGCGCAACTCGTCGCACTGCCCAGGCCGAATGGCGTCGCGCTGAATGTCGTCGTCAAGGATAAACCGGTGGCGGACGTACCGTGGAAGTCCGAATACGAATACGCGCTGTTCCCGTGGGCCGAGTTGACCGGCTTCATGGGTCTGTGGACGTTCTTGATCCTGATGTCGCCCAATCAGGCGTGGAGCACCTCCGAGACCGTGTTGACGGTCGCGATCGGCGGCGGCGTCTTGCTGAGCTTCGCGTGGCGCCTTTTTTGGGGACCGCGCCTCTATACGAACGATGTTTTGCGCGAGTACGGATGACTCGTGCCGGACGTTGTCGTTTCTACGTGTGCGTCGCATGGTCGTGGCCATTCGAGGCTGACGGACTGCCCATGCGGAGCAGCCTCACATCCGCGGAATCGACCGAATATCCGAACTCTCGCCGGTAGCCGAATCGTCGTCCACGCACCACGCGCGCGCGCACCAGTAATCGAGGGCCGTTCCGGCGAGTTCGTCGGTTCGCATCGGCAAGCTCCGTCAGGTTCCATCAGGCCGGGGTGTTCAGCGTGCAAGCGGCGTGCCCGGCATTGCACGCATCCGCGCGACGAGCGGATAGTGATCCGACGCGTGCCGCGCACGCGCGCTGCGATGCACGTTTACATCGACCAGCAGCTCCCCCGGATGGATCCGGATCCGGTCGAGCGAGAACACCGGGCACCGCGTCGGGAACGTGCGCGGCGCCGGCGCGCGGCTCACGCATGGCGCTACCGGACGATCAGGAACGGCACGAACCCGGGCACGAAAGGGCTGAATCCGCTGAAGACGCTTTCGGAAACCCGGACGATGCAGGTCAGGCGGACGGTTCGGGCATCACGGCCGCGCCGCGATCTCGTCCAGATGCCACAGCAGATCCGCCGGGTCGTCATACACGCGCAGCGCCCCCGCGCGTTCCAGCTCGTCGCTGCCGTAACCGCCCGACAGCAGCCCGACACCCAGCGCACGGCAGCGGCTCGCGGCGAGCATGTCCCAGATGCTGTCGCCGACCACGACCGTATGTTCGATCGGCACGTTCAGTTTCGCGGCAGCGGTCAGGAACAGGTCGGGATCCGGCTTCGCATACTTGACCTGGTCGCGCGTGACGACCACGTTCCTCGCCGGATCGACGCCGAGCGCCTCGAGATTGATCGCGGCGGTTTCCATCCGCCCGCTGGTCGCGATCGCCCAGCGAATGCCTGCATTCGACAGCGCGGCCAGCAGCTCGCGCGCGCCCGGCAGCGGCCGGACCTGCGCGCGCAGCCGCTGGTACGCGGCCGCATGCAGCCGTGCGAGCCGTTCGACGCGCTCGGCGTCGATGTCGCCGGCCGTCTCGCGCAGCAGCTGGTTCAGGAACAGGCCGCCGCTCATCCCGATCTTGCGGTGGATGCGCCACACCGACAGCTCGATGCCTTCGGCATCGAGCGCCTCCTTCCACGCGAGCACGTGCTGGTAGACGCTGTCGACGAGCGTGCCGTCGAGATCGAACAGAAACGACGTTTCAATGCGCATGTAAATCTCCCGGCCCGAGGTCATTCGGGCGAATCGTTCGTGAAAGCTGCTTCGACACATCGGACATTATCGACGCACGGCCGTGTCATCGCCATGTCCCCGCATCGCGGCCGGCAGCAGCGTGTCAAGCGCCGCTGATACAATCGCGCCGATGCGCCGGGCCGGCTGCCCGCGCCCCCAACCTTTGTCGAATTCCCGTATGGCAACCCCGGACGCCGTCAGTTCCGAACAGTCGTGGTGGGGCGTTCTGGCCCTGGCACTCACTGCCTTCATTTTCAATACCACCGAGTTCGTGCCCGTCGCGTTGCTGAGCGCGATCGGCGACAGCCTGCAGATGCAGCCGACCGCCGTCGGCCTGATGCTGACGATCTACGCGTGGGCCGTCGCCGTCGTGTCGCTGCCGCTGACCTTCATCACGCGTCACGTCGAGCGCCGCAAGCTGCTGAGCTGCGCGCTGCTGGTGTTCATCGGCAGCCATGTCGTGACCGGCGTCGCGTGGAATTTCACGGTGCTGATGATCGGCCGGCTCGGCATCGCGTGCGCGCACGCGGTGTTCTGGTCGATTTCCGTCCCGCTGGCCGTGCGGCTCGCGCCGAGCGACCGGAAAAGCCGCGCGCTCAGCCTGCTCGCGATGGGCTCGGCGATCGCGATGGTCGCCGGCATTCCGCTCGGGCGCGTGATCGGCGAGGCGCTCGGCTGGCGTGTCACGTTCCTCGTGATCGGCGGCGCGGCGGCCGTCGCGCTGCTGATGCTGCGCGTGACGCTGCCGACGCTCCCGAGCCAGGGCGCCGGCTCGCTCGCGAGCATCGGCACGTTCCTGCGCAAGCCGGCGCTGGTGGCGCTGTACGCGATCACCGTGCTGGTGGTATCCGCGCACTTCACGTCGTACACGTACATCGAGCCGTTCGTGCAAAGCGTCAATCATGCGAGCAGCAGCCGGATCACCTACGTGCTGATCCTGTTCGGCGTCGCCGGCATGCCGGCCGCGCTCTGCTTCAACCGCGTGTTTCCGGAACGGCCGGCCGATTTCCTGCTCGCGTCGATCATCGCGCTGTCGGCCTGCCTGCTGATCCTGTTCCCGAGCGCGCTGAACATCGTCACGCTGTCGGTTCACACGCTGGTGTGGGGCGGCGCGATCGTCTGCTTCGGTCTCGCGATGCAGGCGTGGGTGCTGAAGCTGGCACCGGAGGCGACCGATCTCGCGGTGTCGATCTTTTCCGGGCTCTACAACGTCGGGATCGGCGCCGGCGCGCTGCTCGGCAACCATATCGCCGGGGATTTCGGGCTGCCGTGGATCGGCACGTTCGGCGGGGTGGTCGGGATCTTCTCGGCCGGGATCGCGTGGGCCGCATTGCGGCTGCATGAGCGGCGGGCGGTGGCGTAGCTTACCGCCTCATCCGCCATGCCGGCGATAATGCCGTGATGGCGGCGTCAACCCGTCGCGCTCCGCGGCCGCGGCGCCGGATTCGCGTTGCCGCGCACCTCGTTCGGCGTCATGCCGGTCCAGCGCTTGAATGCATGCCGGAAACTCGCGGCGTCGCTGAATCCCAATACCGATGCGATCTCTTCGATGCTCAACGCGGTCGTGCCGAGATAGTCGATCGCCAGTGCCCTGCGCACGCCCGTCAGCAGTTCGTTGTAGGACGTGCCCGCGGCGTCGAGCTTGCGGCGCAACGTCCTTGAAGTCATGTGCAGGGTCCCGGCGATCGCGTCGATGTCCGGGAATCTGCCGGGGATGCACGTCAGTTCGTCGTAGACGCGCAGCGTGATTCCGGAGCGATCCTGGAGTTCGTCGAGCAGCTGCGCGCAGTGCCGCGAGACCTGGGCCGCCGTGATCGGGTGGGCAAGCTGCGGCGCCTGCGACAGCCACGCGGCGGGATAGCTCAATGCATGGCATTCCTGATCGAATGCAACCGGACAGTCGAGCGCTTCGGCAAGCAGTGCCGCATGGGCCGGTCGCCCGCAGGCAAACTGCGCGCGAGCCGGCACGCACCACGATCCCATCACGTCCTTGACGAAGGTCGCGTGCAGAACGAACTGCATGTCGAGCAGGAAGGCGTACAGCCGCGCGTCGAGTTCAGGCAGCGCCACGTCTTCGCGGGCGGGGAAATGCCAGGACGCCCGATCGTCTTCCACGACCCAGCGAATGCCGAGCAGGCCGTTCGCGAGCCGGTGAAACCGGACCGCCGCGTCGAACGCCTCTCCCAGCGTTTCGGCGCACAGCGTCGCATATCCGTACATCCCGTAGCTCGACGCATGCAGCAACCTGCCGACCCGCACACCCAGGTCGGAGCCGGGATAGTGCCGGAGCGCATTGCGCACGGCCGTCAGGAATTGTTGCGCCGACGTGAGCGTGAACGGGTCCGACACGTCGCTCGGGGCGAGATCGGTCCCGGCGAGCACCGCGGACGTGTCGAGTTCCAGATGCGCCGCGACTTCCATCAGCGCCGCGAGCTTCGACGGGGACGCGCGCTTTTCCGACAGGGTGGCCAGATCGACGGGCGACGACGGCAGGCCGGCGCCAGGGCCGGCTTGCGTCGGGTTCAATCGCATGGTGCTGCTCATCTCTGAATCAGGTCGTCGGTTCTCGTCGCGGCGCGGAATCGGGCAATGCCGTGCATCGATGCTCCGCAGGCTGCGTCCGTAGTGACGACCTTACGTCAATCCGCCGGTTCCGTGTGGTAGCGAGCGCGGACAATTTTCGCGTCCGTTTCAAACATTTCCAAAGCCCCGGTCGCCCGCCATAGTGGCGGCACGCCACGGCCGGCAAACGCGCCCGTGTCGAGAAAATAAATATGGAGATACCGTTCAATGAAGTCGATGAAACTGGCGGCGGCTGCCGCCATGCTGGTTGCGAGTGCGGCAGCGCATGCGCAGTCCGCGGGAAGCAACGTGATGGGAGTGGGCTGGTTGAGAATCGCCCCGCAAACATCGAGCGATCCGCTCGAGATCGGCGGGCACGCCGTACCCGATACGGGCGCGAGCGTCGATAACGCCGACACGCTCGGCATCACCTTTACGCATTTCCTGACCGACAACATCGCTGTGGAGACGGTCGCCGGCGTTCCGCCGAAATTCAAGTTCTCGGGAACCGGTGTGCTTTCCGCCGCGGCGATCAATCCGCTCGGCGATGTCCGCCAGTGGAGTCCGGCGCTGCTGCTGAAATACTATTTCGGCCGCGCGGATGCCCATTGGAGACCCTATCTCGGCATCGGCGTCAGCTACATCTGGTTCACCAATGCGCATGTCGGTCCCGCGTTCCAGCAGGCGTTGAGCGCGCAATTGACGCACGGGGCGACGACGGGCCTGTCGACGAGCGCGGACGTCGACAGTGCATGGTCGCCGGTCTTCAACGCGGGACTGAATTACCAGTTCGACAAGCATTGGTCGGCCGGGCTGTCCGTCTCGTACCTGCCGTTCGGGACGAAAGCCAATTTGACCACCCGGCTGCCGAACGGTGCGGTGGTCAAGAGCGTCGCGAAGATCACGCTGGATCCGCTCGTCACGCTGGTGTCGGTGAACTACGCATTCTGACCGGACGATGCGGCGGCGGCGATCCGGGCCCGCTGCGTGTGCGCTGCCGATCCGGTTGGCAAGGACGGGCGGCAGGGTGGCGACATGACCGCCATCGCTGCACACCGATCGCCGCACGTCGCACGCCGCACGCCGCACGTTGCACGTTGCACGCCGCGTCAATGCGGCCCGTCGTTCCTGAGCCCGGCCGCATCGAGTTGCCTGAGCTTCGCGTACAGCGTCGTGCGTGAAATGCCGAGTTGCCGTGCGGCCGCCGACACGTTGCCGTCGTGCGCGTCGAGCGCCCGGCGGATCGCGTCGAGCGACTGTTCGTGCAGGCTCGCCTGCGGGCTGGCGGCCGGCGCCGCGTTGCCGGTGTCGCCGGGCGGGGCGCATCGGCGACGCACGTCGATACCCGCATACCGACTTCGTTCCGGTCGTTCATGGAAACCGACGCAGGCGCCGAAAGCAGGCTGGCCAACCCACCGTTTTCCCTCAGGAAAACCCTGATCACCCCCCGGCAGACCGCCGGTTTCAGCCGGATTCCCCACCCCGAAAGCAGCCGCATCGCGCCCCCGCCCAAGCCACACCCCGAACACGCGCGCCCCCGCTCCAGCAAGCATCTCAGCCCGCATACCTAGCCAAAAAAGGTATGGCGCACCGCAATATTCCGTGTCTTAAGCTGAATTCCAATACCTGTCAGGTATTGAAAAGCGAGGTCAAAAGTATTGGACGCTCCATTTCCCCGCCGCGTATAAATCCGTCCCATGAACTCCCCACACGCAGCGTGCCCCATGTCTCCAGTCACCATCGAACGCATTGAAACCCGCCTCGTCGACCTGCCGACGATCCGCCCGCACAAGCTGTCGGTCGCCACGATGCACGGCCAGACGCTGATGCTGGTGAAGGTGACCTGCAGCGACGGCGTGACGGGCGTCGGCGAAGGCACGACGATCGCCGGGATGGCCTACGGCCCGGAAAGCCCGGAAACGATGAAGCTCGCGATCGACGCGTACCTCGCGCCGGCGATCATCGGCCGTGACGCCACGCGCATCCAGACGCTGATGGCGTTCCTCGGCAAGCTCGCGAAGGTCAATCACTTCGCGAAGAGCGCGCTCGAGACCGCGCTGCTCGACGCGCACGGCAAGCGCCTCGGCGTGCCGGTCAGCGAACTGCTCGGCGGCCGCCGGCGCGATCGCCTGCCGGTCGCGTGGACGCTCGCATCGGGCAACACGGCCACCGATATCGCGGAGGCCGAACTCATGCTCGACCTGCGCCGCCACAACGTGTTCAAGCTGAAGATCGGCGCGAAGGCGCTCGCCGAGGACATCCGGCACGTGGCCGAGATCAAGCGGGCGGTCGGCGAGCGGGCGTCGGTGCGCGTCGACGTGAACATGGCCTGGAGCGAAACGCAGGCCGCGCGCGCGATTCCGGCGCTGGCCGATGCCGGTTGCGAACTGGTCGAGCAGCCGGTCGCATCGGCCGCGGCGCTCGCCCGGCTGATGCGCCGCTTCCCGGTCGCGCTGATGGCCGATGAAATCCTGCAGGGCCCGGACAGCGCGTTCGAGATCGCGAAGCAGCACGGCGCGGACGTGTTCGCGATCAAGATCGAGCAGAGCGGCGGCCTCTTTGCCGCGCAGCGCGTCGCGGCGATCGCGGATGCGGCGGGCATCGAGCTGTACGGCGGCACGATGCTCGAAGGCGCGTTCAGCACGGTCGCGTCCGCGCACCTGTTCGCGAGCTTCGCGAACCTGCAGTGGGGCACCGAACTGTTCGGACCGCTGCTGATTACCGAGGAGATCCTCGCGACCCCGCTCGACTACAGCGATTTCGAGCTGACCGTGCCGAGCGGCCCGGGCCTCGGCATCGAGCTCGACGAAGCGACAGTCGCGCGCTTCACCCGCGACGGGCTGACGAAAGTCTCCCGCTAACCCGCTTACGTACCAGGACATCACGATGCTTTTCCACGTACGCATGGACGTCAACCTCCCGGCCGACCTGCCGGCCGGCGTGGCCGACGAGATCAAGACCCGCGAGAAGGCTTACTCGCAGGCGCTGCAGCGCAGCGGCAAGTGACGTCACATCTGGCGCATCGCCGGCGAATACGCGAACACCAGCGTGTTCGACGTGTCGGGCAACGCCGAGCTGCACGAGATCCTGACCGGCCTGCCGCTGTTCCCGTACATGAAGATTTCGGTGACGCCGTTGTGTCGCCACCCGTCGTCGATACACGACGGCGACGTTTGAGCCACGGAGCCGCCTGTTCTCGGACAGCGAGCACCCCAGGTCACTATTCCCCCAATACACGTGGAGACACCATCATGAGCGTCAAAGTATTCGAAACCAAGGAAGTGCAGGATCTGCTGAAGGCCGCGTCGAATGCGGACGGCAACGGCGGCAACGCGCGCACGCAGCAGATCGTCCAGCGGCTGCTCGGCGATCTGTTCAAGGCGATCGACGACCTCGACATCACGCCCGACGAAGTGTGGGCCGGCGTGAACTACCTGAACAAGCTCGGCCAGGATGGCGAGGCGGCGCTGCTCGCGGCCGGCCTCGGCCTCGAGAAGTATCTCGACATCCGGATGGACGCCGAGGACAAGGCGCTCGGCCTGGACGGCGGCACGCCGCGCACGATCGAGGGCCCGCTGTACGTCGCCGGCGCGCCGGTGCGCGACGGCGTCGCGAAGATCGACGTCGACGCGGACGAAGCCGCGGGCCCGCTCGTGATCCACGGTACGGTCACGGGGCTCGACGGCAAGCCGGTGGCCGGCGCGCTGGTCGAATGCTGGCACGCGAACTCGCACGGCTTCTATTCGCACTTCGACCCGACCGGCAAGCAGAGCGATTTCAACCTGCGCGGCGCGGTGAAGACGGGCGCGGACGGCCAGTACGCATTCCGCACGCTGATGCCGGTCGGCTACGGCTGCCCGCCGCAGGGCGCGACGCAGCAGCTGCTGGACCGCCTCGGCCGTCACGGCAACCGCCCGGCGCACGTGCACTTCTTCGTGACCAGCGACGACCACCGCAAGCTCACGACGCAGTTCAACATCGAGGGCGACCCGCTGATCTGGGATGACTTCGCGTATGCGACGCGCGAGGCGCTGATTCCACCCGTCACCGGCAAGACCGGCGGCGCCGCGCTCGGGTTGAAGGCCGATGCGTACCAGGACATCGAGTTCAACTTCGTCCTGACGCCGCGCGTCGAGGGCAAGGACAACCAGATCGTCGAACGCCTGCGCGCTTCCGCCACGGCATAACCGCCCGACGGCGCGGCGGCGCGCATGCGCCGCCGCCGGCCGGGTCCCCGCGAGATTCAATCGATACCGATGCGAGCGTGCTTGCAGGACCCGGCACGCGCACAGGAGGAACCAACATGTCCGCCACGATCGACCCCACCACCGAACTGGACCACCTGCTCGCCACCGCCGTGCAGGACGACAAGGAGGCCGGCGTCTTCCGCTGCCGCCGCGACATCTTCACGAACGAGGCGCTGTACGAGCTCGAGATGAAGCACATCTTCGAGCGCAACTGGGTGTACCTCGCGCACGAGAGCCAGATCCCGAACAACAACGATTACTACACGACGTGGATCGGCCGCCAGCCGGTCGTCATCACGCGCGACAAGACCGGCGAGCTGCACGCAGTGATCAATGCCTGCGCGCACAAGGGCGCGATGCTGTGCCGCCGCAAGCACGGCAACAAGGGCAGCTTCACCTGCCCGTTCCACGGCTGGACCTTCTCGAACACCGGCAAGCTGCTGAAGGTGAAGGACGAGAAGACGACCGAGTATCCGGTGCAGTTCAACACGCACGGCTCGCACGACCTGAAGAAGGTCGCGCGCTTCCAGAACTATCGTGGCTTCCTGTTCGGCAGCCTCGGCGACGACGTGCTGCCGCTCGAGGACTACCTCGGCGAGGCGCGCGTGATCATCGACCAGATCGTCGACCAGGCGCCGGACGGGCTCGAAGTGCTGCGCGGCAACTCATCCTACATCTACGAAGGCAACTGGAAGATGCAGATGGAGAACGGCTGCGACGGCTATCACGTGAGCACCGTGCACTGGAACTACGCGGCGACGATGGGCCGCCGCAAGGAAGACGGCACCAAGGCCGTCGATGCGAACGGCTGGAGCAAGTCGGTCGCGGGCGTGTACGGCTTCGACAACGGCCACATCCTGCTGTGGACCAAGACGATGAACCCCGAAGTGCGGCCGGTGTACCAGCACCGTGACGAGATCAAGGCGCGCGTCGGCGACGTGCAGGCCGACTTCATCGTGAACCAGACCCGCAACCTGTGCGTGTACCCGAACGTGTTCCTGATGGACCAGTTCAGCACGCAGATTCGCGTGGTGCGCCCGCTCGGCGTCGACAAGACCGAAGTCAGCATCTTCTGCTTCGCGCCGAAGGGCGAGAGCGAAGCCGACCGCACGACGCGGATTCGCCAGTACGAGGATTTCTTCAACGTGACCGGGATGGGCACGGCCGACGACCTCGAGGAGTTTCGCGCATGCCAGGCCGGCTACGCGGGCATCACGGCGATGTGGAACGACCTGTCGCGCGGCGCGCCGCTGTGGATCGACGGGCCGGACGAGAACGCGAGAAAGATGGGGCTGAACCCGCGCATGTCGGGCGAACGCAGCGAGGACGAAGGGCTGTTCGTGTGCCAGCACGAACACTGGGTGCACGTGATGCGCGATGCGCTGAAGCAGGAACGCGGGGAGGGACAGGCATGAACATCGATTACCGGACCATTTGCGCGGCGCTGTATCGCGAAGCGCGCCTGCTCGACGATCGCGAGTGGGACGCGTGGCTGACCTGCTACACGGAGGACGTCACGTACTGGATGCCCGCATGGGACGACGACGACCGGCCGACCGACGATCCGCACAGCCAGATCTCGCTGATGTACTACGCGGATCGCGGCGGCCTCGAGGATCGCGTGTTCCGGATCAAGACCGAGCGCAGCGGCGCGTCGACGCCCGAGCCGCGCACCAGCCACAACGTGACGAACGTCGAGGTGCTGGCCGAGCGCGACGGCGAGGTGGACGTGCGCTACAACTTCCACACGCTGAACCACCGCTACCGCGTCACCGATCACTTCTTCGGCACGATGTTCGTCACGCTGCGCCGCTCGGGCGACGCATTGCTGATCTCGAACAAGAAGATCGTGCTGAAGAACGACTACATCCGGCAGGTGCTCGACGTGTACCACGTCTGACGCCGATTGTTTCGACAAGTCACACAGGGAGACGATGTCATGTCCGCCTACAAGATTGCACTGAACTTCGAGGACGGGGTGACCCGCTTCATCGACTGCAAGGCCGGCGAGAAGGTGCTCGACGCCGCATTCCGCGCGAAGATCAACCTGCCGATGGACTGCTCCGACGGCGTGTGCGGCACCTGCAAGTGCCGCGCGGAAAGCGGCCGCTACGACCTCGGCGACGACTACATCGACGACGCGCTCACCGAGGACGAGAAGGACGGCGGCCTCGTGCTGACGTGCCAGATGGTGCCGCAAGGCGATTGCGTGATCGCGGTGCCGACGTCGTCGGTCGCGTGCAAGACCGGCCACAGCGCGTTTGCCGCGACCGTGACGAAGGTCGAGCAGCACAACGATGCGGCGATCGTGCTCGAGCTCGACGTCGACGCGGCCGCACCGGCGTTCCTGCCGGGCCAGTACGTGAACATCGGCGTGCCGGGGAGCGGCCAGCACCGGTCGTACTCGTTCTCGTCCGCACCGGGCGACGCGAAGGTCGGCTTCCTGATCAAGAAGATCCCGGGCGGCGTGATGAGCACGTGGCTCGAGACGGCCGCGCCAGGCGACACGCTGGAGCTGAACGGGCCGCTCGGCAGCTTCTACCTGCGCGACGTGGCGCGGCCGCTGCTGTTCCTCGCGGGCGGCACCGGCCTCGCGCCGTTCCTGTCGATGCTCGAGGTGCTCGCGCGCGGCGGCTCGCAGCAGAAGGTGCACCTGATCTACGGCGTGACGCGCGATCTCGACCTCGTGCTGGTCGACGCGATCGAGGCGTATGCGGCGAAGCTGCCGAACTTCAGTTACGCGACCGTCGTCGCCGATGCGGCGTCGAGCCACGCGCGCAAGGGCTGGGTCACGCAGCACATTCCGGCCGATGCGCTGAACGACGGCGACGTGGACGTCTATCTGTGCGGCCCGCCGCCGATGGTCGACGCGGTGCGCCAGTACTTCGACGACGCAGGCGTGAAGCCCAACAGCTTCCACTACGAGAAGTTCACGCCGAACGTGACGGCGAAGGCGGCATGACCATGCAACGATTCTCCGGAAAGGTCGTCGTCGTCACCGGCGCGGCGCAGGGCATCGGCCGCGGCGTCGCGCTGCGTGCGGCCGCCGAGGGCGGCAGGGTGCTGTTCGTCGATCGCGCGGACTTCGTGGCCGAGGTGGCTGCCGGAGCGCCGGGCGGCAACACGGCCGGCTTCGTCGCCGATCTCGAGACCTACGACGGCGCGCACGCGGCGATGGCGTGCGCGGTCGCGACGTTCGGCCGGATCGACGTGCTGATCAACGGCGTCGGCGGCGCGATCCGGATGCGGCCGTTCGCCGAGTTCGAGCCCGCGCAGATCGACGCGGAAATCCGCCGCTCGCTGATGCCGACGCTCTATAGCTGCCACGCGGTGCTGCCGCATCTGCTGGCCGGGGGCGGCGGCACGATCGTCAACGTGTCGTCGAACGCGACGCGCGGGATTCGCCGCGTGCCGTACTCGGCCGCGAAGGGCGGCGTCAATGCGCTGACGGCGGCGCTCGCGATGGAATACGCGGAGCACAACATCCGCGTGGTCGCGACCGCGCCGGGCGGCACCACGGCGCCGCCGCGCCGCGTGCCGCGCAACGCGGCCGGCGACAACGAGCAGGAACAGGCGTGGATGGCCGAGGCGGTGAAGCAGGTGACCGACTCGACGTTCTTCAAGCGCTACGGCAGCCTCGACGAACAGATCGCGCCGATCCTGTTCCTCGCGTCCGACGACGCGAGCTACATCACCGGCACGGTGCTGCCGGTCGCGGGCGGCGATACGGGTTGAGCGACGGCGGCTTGCCGAACCCTGTGCCTCGGGCGTGCACGTGGCGCAGCCGTGCGTGCACGCGATTCGACAATCACACAACCGGCCGGCGCCGCGAGCCCGGCCACGGAGACACTCATGCACAAACGCGAAGCGATCATTCCGGCCGGCATGGAAGCCGTGTACGAAAAAATCGGCTATGCGCCGGCGATCAAGGTTGGCGATACCGTGTACGTGTCCGGCCAGATCGGCCGTGACGCGGCGATGCAACTGGTGGAAGACCGCGAGGCGCAGATCGTGCAGGCGTTCGAGAACCTGAAGCGCGTGCTGGAGGCGGGCGGTGCGTCGCTCGACGACGTGGTCGACCTGACCACGTTCCATACCGACATGCGCGACCTGCCGCTGTTCATGCAGGTGCGCGACCGCTACCTCGGCGCGCATCCGAAGCCGGCGTGGACGGCGGTCGGCGCGCACATGCTGGGCGGCTCGCCTGGCTATATCGTCGAGATCAAGGCGGTGGCGGTGCTGCAACGGTGATCGCCCTGCATCGCGCGAGCGATGCGCGCGGGGAGCGGCGGCGGCTACCGCGGGACGCCCGGGCGTTCCATTGGGCGCGCCGAGTTCGGCGAGCGAATAGGCGAGGATGTTGTTGAACGCCTTGACGACGCGACGGCCCGGTCGTTCCGATACCCATGCGCTTTCGGGCATGTCGCCGTCGATTTCGGGGGGCAAAGTCATTTCGCCGACCCGACGCGTCACGCGAGCCGGAATTTTTTCCGCAGGCTCGAATCGACCGGGCCGGCCGGCATGAAGCGCCGCAACTTGCGCAACAGCGACGCCTCGCCGGTCGGCGTCCGTCGCATCCGCCATGCGCCGAGCGCTGCGTCGACGAGGGTGGCGGCCACGCCATCGGGGGCCGGCGCGGTTTTCACGCTGTCGACGACGGCGCGCGACGCAAGCATTCGCTCGCGGTCGTAATCGGCGATCGGCGCGCTTGCCTGCGGCGCATTGACGTCCAGGTTGGTCCGCGTAAACGACGGTTCGACCAGCGTCGCGCGAATGCCGAACTGGCGCAGCTCGTGATCCAGCGATTCGGTCAAACCCTCCACCGCATGTTTGGATGCCGAATAGAGTCCCATATAGGGCGCCGGCAGGAGGCCGAGCACCGAGCTGACATTGACGATCCGTCCGCGCCGTTGTGCCCGCATGTGCGGAAGCACCGCATGGGTCGTACGCAGGATGCTGAATACGTTGGTGTCGAACAACGCCGCGGCTTCCGTCACGGAGGTTTCCTCCACCGCGCCGATCAGGCTCGTGCCCGCATTGTTCACGAGCACGTCGATACGCGCGGCGCGATCGATGATCGTTCGAATACCTGATTGAACGGACGCGTCGTCACGAACGTCCATCTCGATCAGCTCGACGCCGGCGACGGGCGCCGTTCGCGCGATACTGCGCACGGTGCCGAATACGCGGCACCCGCGCCTGGCAAACTGCTCTGCGGCGGCGCGCCCGATGCCCGACGACACGCCGGTCACGACGACAACGGTGGAATTCGACATGGCTGTTTCCTTCGATACGGTGAATGGGGGTGTCAATCGCGCGCGTCCAGCGCGGGCTGAAGTGCAGGCTCCGCACGCGAGGCCGGTTCATGCCGGCCGTGGCGCGAACCGGCGGAATGGCCGGGCCGGATCCTGTACCAGATCGCGTACATCGCCGGCAGGAACACCAGCGTGAGGATCGTCCCGGCGAACGTGCCGCCGATCAGCGTGTACGCGAGCGTTCCCCAGAACACCGAATGCGTGAGCGGAATGAACGCGAGCACGGCCGCCATGGCGGTGAGGATCACCGGGCGCGCCCGCTGCACGGTCGCTTCGACCACCGCATGGAACGGATCCAGCCCCGCCTGTTCGTTCTGATGGATCTGTCCGATCAGGATCAGCGTGTTGCGCATCAGGATGCCCGACAGCGCGATGAGGCCGACCAGCGCATTGATGCCGAACGGCTGGCGGAACAGGATCAGCGTCGGCACGACGCCGATCAGCCCGAGCGGGCTCGTCATGAACACCATCACCATCGCGGAGATCGAGCGCACCTGGAAGATGATGATGACGAGCGTGATCGCCAGCATGATCGGGAACAGCGGCAGCATCGCCGTCGTCGCCTTGCCCGATTCCTCGATGGAGCCGGCCTGCTCGATCCGATAGCCGCTCGGCAGCTTGTCGACGATCGGCTGAAGCTGCTTCGTGATGGCGGCCGATACGTCAGGCGGCTGCAAGCCGTCGGCGATGTCGCCGCGCACCGTGATCGTCGGCACGCGATCGCGCCAGCGCATGATCGGCTCCTCCATCCGCACGTCGACCTTGCCGACCTGCGACAGCGGAATGCGCTGCCCGTTCGCGCCGGCCAGCGTGAAGTCGTCGAGCCGCGCCGGGTCGAGCCGCGCATCGCCGCCCGAACGTGCGATCACCTGCACGGTCCGGATATCCTCGCGCACCGCGGTGACGGGCACCCCGGTAAGCAGGAACTGCAGTTGCTGCGCGACCGCGCTGGACGTCAACCCGACTGCCTGCAAGCGGTCCTGTTGCAACGTGAAGTGCAGCGTCGGCGCGCGCGTGCCCCAGTCGGCATTGACCGTGCGCATCATCGGGCTGCCGGTCATCACGCGCTCGACGTCGGCCGCGATGCCGCGCAGCTTGTCCGGATCGGGGCCCGTGACCCGATACGCGACCGGAAACGGCGAATACGGACCGAACACGAGCTGCGTCACGCGCACGCGCGCTTCGGGCGCGAGGCCGTCGGCGATGGCCCGCCGCAGGCGCGCCTTCAACGCGTCGCGCTCGTCCTGGCTGTCGGTGCGCACGACGATCTTCGCGAACGACGGATCGGGCAGCTCCGGCCCCATCGCCAGATAAAAGCGCGGCGCGCCCTGGCCGACATACGCGGTGACGATCCGGGCTTCCTTCTGTCCGGCGAGCCACGCTTCGACCTTCGACGTGGCGGCGCCGGTTTGCGAGATCGACGTGCCGTACGGCATCTGCACCTCGATCAGCACCTCGGGCCGATCGGAGATAGGGAAAAACTGCTTCTTGACGATCGCCATCCCGAGCATCGCGAGCACGAACAGGCCGACGACCGACCCGGCGACGAGCCATTTGCGGGCGACCACGCGCGTCAGCAGTCGGCGGAAGCGGTTGTAGCGGGGCGTATCGTAGATCGCGTCGTGACCGCCTTCGACCTTCTTGAAGTCGGGCAGCATCTTCACGCCGAGGTACGGCGTGAACACCACCGCCACGACCCATGATGCGATCAGCGCGATCCCGACGATCCAGAACATGTTGCTGGTGTATTCGCCCGCGGTGGAGCGCGCGAAGCCGTTCGGCATGAAGCCGACCGCGGTCACCAGCGTGCCGGCCAGCATCGGCGCGGCCGTATGGCTCCACGCATAGGCTGACGCGGCCACGCGGTCGTAGCCTTCCTCCATCTTCACGACCATCATCTCGATCGCGATGATCGCGTCGTCGACCAGCAGGCCGAGCGCGAGGATCAGCGAGCCGAGCGTGATGCGGTCGAAGTTCTTGCCGGTCGCGGCCATCACGACGAATACCACGGCGAGCGTCAGCGGCACGGCTGCGGCGACGACGAGGCCCACGCGCCAGCCCATGCTGACGAAGCTCACCAGCATCACGACGAGCAGCGCGGCGAAGAACTTGACCATGAATTCGTCGACGGCCGAGCTGATGTTCACGGACTGGTCGGTCACCTTGGTCAGGCTCATGCCGAGCGGCAGCCCGGTATTGATCGCGCCGACTTCGTGGTCCAGCGCGCGGCCGAGGTCGAGCCCGTTCCAGCCGTCGCGCATGACGACGCCGAGCAGCAGCGCGGGTTCGCCGTTGTTGCGGATCATGAACGTCGACGGGTCTTCGTAACCGCGCTCGACGGTGGCAATGTCGGACAGTTTCAGCGTGCGGCCCTGCGCGACGATCGGCGTGTCGCGAATCTTCTGCAGCTTGTCGAACGCGCCGTCCACGCGAATGAAGATCTCCGGCCCGCGCGTCTCCACGGAGCCGGCCGGTGTCAGCGCGTTCTGTCCGTTGAGCGCCGCGAACACGTCCTGCGGGCTCACGCCGAGCGTCGCGAGCCGGTCGTGCGACAACTGCACGTAAATGCGCTCCGCCTGCTCGCCGATGATGTCGACCTTCTTCACGCCCGGCACGTGCAGCAGCCGCTGACGCAGCATCTCCGCATCGCGCACCAGCAGACGCTGCGGTTCGCCCTTGGCCTTCAGCGCGAACAGCGCGAACGTGACGTCCGCGTATTCGTCGTTGACCATCGGACCGATCACGCCGGCCGGAAGATCGTTCGCCACGTCGCCGATCTTCTTGCGCGCCTGATAGAACTGCTCCTGCACCTCGGACGGCGGCGTGCTGTCGAGTAACGTCAGCGTCGTGAACGCCAGGCCGGGGCGCGTATAGGTTTCGGTCCGGTCGTACCAGCGCAGTTCCTGCATGCGCTTTTCGATCTTTTCGGCAACCTGGTCGTGCATTTCCTGCGCGGTGGCGCCTGGCCATGCGGTGACGATGGTCATCACCTTGACGGTGAACGCGGGGTCCTCCGCGCGGCCCAGCTTGAAGAACGACACGAGCCCGGCGAGCGAAATCAGGCAGATCAGGAACAGCGTGATCGCGCGCTCGCGCACCGCGAGCGCCGACAGGTTGAATCGGCGCTCGCTCACGGCCGTGCTCCTTCGCTTGCGACCGCGACGGCCGGCGGGGACACGCGGACCGGTTCGCCTTCGCGCAGCAATTGGGCGCCGAGCGCGACGACCTGGTCGCCTTGCTTCAGGGCGCCGGATACGCGGGCGCTGTCGTCGTCCAGATGCTCGAGCCTGACCGGCCGCCACGCCACCCTGGCCGGATTGCCGGCGACGACCCAGACGCCGGGCCCTTTGCCTGCGTCCAGCAGCGCGCCGATCGGCACCTGCAGGCCGGTTGGCGGCGCCGCGCGCGCGTCGTCCGCGATCCGGATCGTGACGGTTGCGCCCAACGGTGCGCCGGCCAATGCACCTTGCAGCACATAGCGTGCCTCGAACGTACGCGTTCTGGCATCCGCGGTATCGGAGAGCTGGCGCAGCGTCGCGGGAACGCCCGCGTCCTGCTTGCCGAACAGCTCGGCCTGCGCAATCGACCCGAGCGCCGGGCGCACGGTTTCGGGCAGTTGGATCACGGCCTCCCGGCTGCCGGCGTGCGCGAGCCGCACCACCGGCTGGCCCGCGCTGACGACCTGGCCGGGTTCCGCGAGCGTTTCCATCACGACGCCGTCGCCGTCCGCGACGAGTTCCGCATAGCCGGTCGCATTGCGCGCGACGCCGGCGTCGGCCTCGGCGGCGCTCAACTGCGCTTGCGCGGCATCGGCCGCCGCCTTGATCTGGTCATAGGCCGATGCCGAAATCGCGCCGGTGCCGCGCAGGTCGCGGTAGCGGGCTTCGTCCTCGGCGGTCTGCCGCGCGCGTGCCCGTGCGGCGGCCACGGCTTCGTCGCGTGCGCGGGCCGCGAGCTTCAGGTCGACGGGATCGATCCGCATCAGCGGCTGGCCGCGCCGGACGGTTTGTCCGGCGTCGACGAGCCGCTCCAGCACCTTGCCGGACACCCGGAACCCGAGGTCGCTCTGCACACGTGCGGCGACGGTTCCGGTGAACGAGCGGGACGCGGGAACGGCCGCCTGCACGATGGCGGTCCGCACGAGCGGCGCCTCCGTGCGCGGATCGGAAGGTGCTTTTCCGCTGCAGGCGGCTAGCGCGAGGGGCAGTGCGGAAGCGACTGCGAGGAGAGCGAGGCGACGCCGGACCATGAAAGACCCACTGACGAAGTGATCGGGGCTTTCATTGTGTATCTAGTGACTAAAATAGTCAATGGTCACAAGCGACGTCGATTCAGGGGGCGAGACTGCGCAGGACGAGGCTCGACAGTTGCGTGGGCGCCGCGTCGGTCGTGTCGAGGTTGTACTGCAGCAGCAGCGGATTCAGATAGGGGCGCATCACCAGGTAGATCGCCGTCACGGTTTCGTCCAGCGGCGTCTTGCGCTCGAACTCGCCGCTTTGCCGGCCTTGCTGCAGCACGTCCTGCAGCAGCTTCTGCACGCGTGCTTCATAGGCCTGCACCGCCTGCCAGTTGCCGGTGGCGGCCGACGCGGCGATGTCGTACAGCTTGCGGTCGCGGAAGAACAGCCGCAGGCTCGCTTCGGTAAAGACCTTGAACATCTGCCGCAGCTTTTCTGTCGGCAGCTCGGCTTCCGCGACGGCGGCGCGCACGTCGGTTTCGATCTCGTGCAGACAGTTCGCGCAGATCATCTCGCCGATCGCCTGCTTCGACTCAAAGAACTTGTAGATATAGGCCTTCGAGAAACCGATGGCCTTCGCGAGGTCGGACACGGTCGTCTTTTCATAGCCGTACCGGCTGAAGTGCTCGGTCGCGGCCGCCACGATCTGGTCCCGCACGTCGTGGTCGGCCGGGCCGCGCGCGGGGGCAGGGGAAGGGGGGTTTTTTTTCATGGGCTGCGGGTGACGGGAATGGACAACGAGTGACTATTTGGTATTATAGTCACCATCTGGTCCTTGCTAAAACCGTCATGCTACCCAAACCCATCGTTGCCGCGGTGCTTGCCGCGATCCTGTCGGCGGGATGCGCCGTCGGTCCCGACTACGTGCGGCCGGACGTGGCCATGCCGCAACGGTTCCAGGGCCAGAGCGCCGTGGATCAGCGCCGCGCGGCGGCCGAAGCCGAGCTCGCGACGTGGTGGACGGGCTTCGGCGATCCGCAACTGACACGGTTCGTCACGCTCGCGCTCGCGCAGAACCTCGATCACGCGCAGGCCGCCGCACGCGTCACGCAAGCGCGTGCAGGGCTCGGTGCGGCAAATGCAGCGCTGCTGCCCTCGGGCAATGTGAGCGGGCAGGCAGCACGGGTCTACCAGTCGGTCGAAACGCCGTTGGGACGCGTGCTGAATTCGACGCCCGGTTTCGACCGCCACGGCAACGACTATGAGGGCGACTTCAACGCGAGCTGGGAACTGGACGTATTCGGAGGATTGCGGCGCGGCCGCGAAGCGGCACTCGCCGATTATCAGGCATCTGAAGCGGCGGCAGTCGCGACGCGGCTTGCCGTCGCCGCGCAAACCGCGGACACGTACATCACGATCCGCGGGCTGCAGGGCCGCCTGAAGGTCGCGCGGCATCAGGTGCAGACCGAGCGGGACCTGTTGTCGACCATCAATCTGCTGTATGGAAAGGGGCTCGCGGCGGAGCTTCAGGTCAGGCAGGCCGAAGGCGCGCTTGCCCAGGTTCGCGCAACGGTGCCGGTGCTCGAAGCGGCGCTGGACGCGGCGATGAATGCGCTCGACGTGATGCTCGGTTCGCAACCCGGCACGCATCGCGCGGAATTGCTCGACGGCGGCGACCTTCCGGTTGCCCCGCGGATCGCGGCGACGGGCACGCCAGGCGAACTGCTCAGGCGGCGGCCCGACCTGATCGTCGCCGAGCGGCGCCTTGCGGCGTCGAACGCGCGCATCGGCGTGGCCATTGCCGAGTATTACCCGAAGTTCTCGCTGAGCGGATTGATCGGCAGCGCGACGACGATGGGCGCGGGCAACCTGTTTGCCGGCGGCGCGAACCAGGCTGCCGGCGTACTCGGCCTGCGCTGGCGCCTGTTCGACTTCGGCCGGATCAATGCGCAGATCGCGCAGGCCAAGGGACGGGATGCCGAAATGCTCGCCGCGTATCGGCTCGCGGCGCTGCACGCGACCGAGGACGTCGAAAACGCGTTCTCGGCGCTCGTCAAGCGCGACGAGCAGGCTGCCGTTCTCACCGGCGGCGTGGATTCGCTTGGCCGCGCGAGGGCCGCGTCGTTTGCGGCGTACCAGAAAGGCGTCGTCAGCCTGATCGAAGTGTTGCAGGCCGACGAAAGCCTGCTGCGCGCGTCGGACGAGCGCGTGCAGGCGCAAACCGAATCCGCGCGCGCGGCGGTCGCCGCGTTCAAGGCCCTCGGGGGCGGATGGCAGGCGCCGGAAGCCGAAGCCGTTGCGAGCCGGTAGCGGGATCTTCGGAATGTGGCTGGCTCGGCCGGACATGCGCCAATGACCATCATTGCCAGCCTGAACGGGTGCGTTGCGGTATGCCGCCCACACGAATGACGCGCGCGCAAAGCCGCGCACGGACGCGGCAGCGCCTGCTCGATGCGGCGGCGTCGAGCATCGCGAGAAAAGGATTGGCCGCGACCAGCGTCGAGGATATCGTCGCGCACGCGGGCTACACGCGCGGTGCGTTTTATTCGAATTTCAGCAGCAAGTGCGAGCTCTTTGTCGAATGGCTTCGAATCGATCACCAGCGGATACAGCAGAGCCTTCGTGCGCTTCTGGACGTCGAGACGGTGGTCGCCGACCTGTCCGTGCAGCTCGCCATCGTCCGCGTGCGATGCCATCGCGACCGCGACAGCGACATCCTCTGGGCCGAAGCACGGCTGCACGCGATGCGCGATACGCCGTTCCGGCAGCACCTGGACGCACTATGCGCCGAACGGCGCGCGCTGACGGCACGCCTCATCGAGCGGTGGTGCGAACGCGCGAACACGAACTCGCCCATGCGTTGCGCCGACTACGCACGCGCGGTCATCGCGCTCGTCGACGGCCTGTGCGCGTTGAACATGACGATGCCCGATGCGTTGCCGGACCCGATGGCCGAAGCGATGTCGGGCCACTTCTTCACGGGCCTGTCGTTCCGCCGTCCGGCATGATGGACCCAATGGTGCGACCCGCACGTCGGCGTGCCACACGATGTCGACGAAGTGCCGGTAGAGTCCGCCGACCGTCAGCGCGACGCGCCGCTCGCGGCAGAAGAAGCCGGCGGCCGTCCAGCCGGCGAGCAGCGCGAGGATGGCGAGGCCGGCCACCACGTGCGCGAAGTGGAAGCCGGTGATCGTGAGGTACAGACTGCCGTACAGGTGCGCGGTCGGGCCGTACGGATGGTCGCGCCACTCGTGCAGCTGAACGAGCGCGAACGCGACGCCGAGCACCAGCGCGACGGCGAGCGCGGCCACCGCGCGCTCGGCGAACCACACGAACACGCTGCTCGACAGCAGCACGACGGATTCGACGGGATGACCACCGCCGTTCGCGGCGGAGCAATTTCCGTGCGTGCGCGGCGCGGGCGTTGCGTACGCAACGTCCGGCGTGTTACAGCCTGCTTGTAAATTTGGCGACCGTTCACGGTGCGCGCCCGGATCGGATGGTCGGCCCGGCCTGCGGCACGCCGCTTGCTACGCCGATTGATGGCCAGCATGAAAAAACGGGAGGGATCAACCGTGAAGACCGTCGCGATTACCGGCGTCGGCCGCGCGACCGCTCACGCGTTCGCGCGACACGGCGCGAACGTCGCGCTGATTGCACGCGATCCGCGGGCGCTGCACGACACCGCATGCGAAGTGCGCCGCACCGGTGCCGAAGCCGGGCTCGGCGCATCGCGCGCGATGGCGTGCGGCGCGGTGTTCGCCATGCGCGTGGCTGCTTTTGCCGCCGCGCGCAAGCCCGATCGGTGAGCGCGATGCGGATCGAGGACTACGCGCTGATCGGCGACGGCCGCAGTGCCGCGCTCGTCGCGCTCGACGGCAGCATCGACTGGCTGTGCTGGCCGGACTTCGATTCGCCGCCATGCTTCGCCGCACTCGTCGGCACGCCCGGCAACGGCCGCTTCCGCATCGCGCCGCGCGAGCCGGGCGCCCGAGCGACGCGCCGTTACCTGCCTGCCACCGCGGTGCTCGAAACGACGTTCGAGACGTCATCGGGTTGCGCCGTCATGATCGACTGGATGAGCTGGGCGGCGCCCGACCCGTGCCTGATCCGCAGCGTGCGCGGCGAGCGCGGCACGGTCGAGTTCGACGTCGATCTCGGCGTGCGTTTCGACTACGGCAACGCGCTGCCGTGGTGCCGCCGTTTCGGCCGGCGCTGGCGGATGCTGACGGGCGGCGACGCGATGTGGCTCGATGCCGACACGCGCCTCGACGTGCGGGACGACCGGCTCGTCGGCACGCAGCGCATCGCGGCGGGCGAGCAAGCGGACTTCTGCATCAGCTACGCGCGCTCGTACGACCGGCCGCCGTGCGTGCCGGATGCCTACGCGTCGCTGCGCGACACGCAGGCGTTCTGGCACGTCTGGTCGAAGTGCAACGCGGCGCAGGGCCCGTATCGCGACGCGATCGAGCGTGCGCTGATCACGGTGAAGCTGCTGTCGAGCGTGCGCACCGGCGGCATCGTCGCGGCGCCGACCAGCTCGCTGCCCGAGCACTTCGGCGGCGCGCGCAACTGGGATTACCGGTTCTGCTGGCTGCGCGACGCGAGCTTCACGCTGCGCGCGCTGGTGCGCTGCGGCTACCGCGAGGAGGCCGCGCGCTGGCGCGACTGGCTGGTGCGCGCGATCGCCGATCATCCGGCGCAATTGCAGGTGCTGTACGCCGCCGACGGCGGCCGGCGCGCGGACGAATGGGAAGCCGCCCACCTGGCCGGCTACGAAGGCGCGCAGCCGGTGCGCTTCGGCAACGCGGCGGCCGAACAGCTGCAGCTCGACGTGTACGGCGAGGTGCTGGCGGCGCTGTATCAGGCCCGCCGGCACGGGCTGCCGCCCGACGACGACGCCTGGATGCTGGAACGGCGGCTGCTCGAGCATCTCGCGACGATCTGGCGCGAGCCGGACGAAGGGATCTGGGAAGTGCGCAGCGGCCGGCACCAGTTCACGTCGTCGAAGGTGATGGTGTGGGCGGCCGTCGAAAGCGCGTGCCGTTCCGCGCGCGCGTTCGGCCATCATGCGCCGCTCGACGAATGGCGGCGCTGGGCCGATACCGTGCATGCGGACGTGCTCTCGCGCGGCTATCACGAGAAACTCGGCCGCTTCGTCGACCGCTACGACGGCGACGGGCTCGACGTGAGCCTGCTGCTGATTCCGCTGACGGGGATGCTCGATGCGGCTGACCCGCGCGTCGCCGCGACGGTGGCGGCCATCGAGCGCGAGCTGGTCGAGGACGGCTTGCCGTTCCGTTATCACCCGCCGCGTTTCCGCGATGGTTGCGAGGGCAACGAAGGTGCGTTCGTCGCGGCCGGGTTCTGGCTCGCGCAGGTGTACCGGATGCAGGGGCGCGACGACGATGCGCATGCGCTGTTCAAGCGGCTGCTGGGTCTGCGCAACGATGTCGGGCTGCTGGCCGAGGAATACGACGTGAAGGCGCGACGCATGTGCGGGAATTTCCCGTTCACGCTCGCACAGGTCGGGTTGGTCAACGCCGCGCTGGCGCTGCAGGGCGACGAACGCGAGGACGTCGATATCGGCTGACGCACTGCGCCGCAACGCACCGGCCGGTGGCGGGCCGCCGTCGGGTTTCGTTGCGGCGGGCCGCGTCCGCGCGGATGGCGCAGGCATGACCGAAGATCGGCACGCCGTTTCGGCTTCCCGGACCTCGACGGAACCGCTTAATTGCAACTAACGGTCATTCGCGCTACCGCCCGCAACACGGATGCGCGCGTGCCGCGGTGATGGGAGCCGCCTCGACACACATGGATGAACCTGCTTGCAGGGGGGCGGCCGGCTCCTGCAACGAGGCCGTCAGCGCGAATGCGCCGATGGCCGGGACGTTCGTCGGCGCGGTCGACGCGCTGGCACGCAAAGCGGTGTGCAGAACCTCACAGTGCGCGTGATGGCGCTGTGGCGCATTCCGCCGGAGCAGTTCGGCAACGCCGTGTTCGCGGCGCGTGCCGGCTGCTGCACGACGACGCGCCGCGGGATGCGCTGACGCCGCAGCTCGAAGGGGAGTTGTGCCGCGAGCCGGCGATGCCGCGGCGCCGGCTCGCGGCATCGAGGTTACCGGCACGCGCGCGAAAACAGCAGCGAATCGGTGTCGTTGAAGCGGATCCGCACCGGATCGGCATACCCGGCCTTCTGCGCGACACGGATCGACGCGACGTTGGTCGGCGCGATCAGGCACACGCTGCGTTCGAACCGGTTCTGCGCATCGAGCCAGCCGAGCGCGTACGACAGCGCTTCGGTCGCGTAGCCCATCCCGTGCGCCCAGCTCGCGAGCGCCCAGCCGGCTTCCGGCACGCCGCGAATCGACGGCTCGACCGCTCGGTGAAAGTCGGCGAAGCCGAGATCGCCGACGTAGCGGCCCGATGCCTTCTCGCGAATCGCCCAGTAGCCGTAGCCGAGCAGTGGCCACAGCCCGCGATACGCGAGCAGCCGCATCCACGAGTCGCGCGGCGCCGACGGCTTGCCGTTGAAGATGTGCGCGACGACGGCCGGCTCTGCCCACATCGCGGCGAGCGCGTCGAAGTCGCCGAGCGGATGGCCTTCGAGGGTCAGGCGTGGGGTGTCGAGCACCGGCGGGGACGTGACGGGCGGCAGGGCGCTGGAGGTCATCGGGCGTTCCACGGGGAAAGGAAGGCGAAGGCGGCGCCGTGCACCGCACGCGGGACCCGTACGATACCGCGGAAACCGCGGCGCGGCCGCACATCCCCGCCTGCATCGGGGATTGCGATCGCATCGCCCGGACGGCCGTCCGCGGATTGCTTCATGGAGGACGTCGACAGGCCCGCATGCTTCCCGTGAAGCGGCATCGCGCCCGCGCCGGCCGATCCTACTTCCGGCTCTTCAGGAAGTTGCGCCCGTGTGCCGTGATCGACGCGCCGGAGCGGCCGTTCGCGGCATGGCTGACGAAGCCCGCGCCGACGAGTTCCTGTTCGATCGACCAGCCGAGCGCCGGCGCATCGCGGCCGTAGCGCACATCGGCGAGGCGCTCGAGCGCCCAGATCGCGGAGGCCGACAGGTTGGGGGAGTTGGACATGACGTTGTCGTTCATCGCTTCCTCGGAGAGTGGTGATTCAGGGTGAACGGCACGAGGCCGTGGGAGCGGGCGGCGCTGTGTCAGCCCGCCTGCAGCAAGGGCAGCAGCGCCTGGAGCGCGGCCTCTTCGTCGGGGCCGGTGGCGAGCACCTGCGCGGACGTGCCGCCATGCATCTGCAGCGCCGCGATGGCGATCGCGTCCTTCGCGCTGCCGCTGAGCCCGTTGGCGAGCAGCAGGATGTCGCTTTCGAAGCGGTGTGCCGCCGTGACGATCGCATCGCGGGACGCGATCGCACGGCTGCGGTTCCATGCGGGGCCGATTTCTACGTAGACGACGGTTGCCACGATGCGGATCAGCCTCGGGGAAAGTCGCCGGAACGGCGTGCAATGGGCGGCCGGCAGCACGCCGGGACCGCGCGGAACGCGGCTTCCCGACCGGGCGCCGGGCCTTGCGCGCTCAACGCCGGTACATCATTCATCTCGAACATGTCGACATCCTCAGCGAAACCGCCATCAAGTCCGGCGAATGATCGAAAGTTGATGATTATAATACGGCAACCGGTTTATGTGTATTGCATTATAATGTCGTGTGTGCGTCGCACCGTCTGGTCGATCTGTCGACGAGGCGGTGCGACGCGCGGTCCGGGCCACGTGCTTGCGTGCCCGGCATTTTTTTCGATTGACCCGAACTCCCACCGAATGGAAGCTGCAATGAACGCCGCCCCCGCCTGCCCGCAATGCGCGATGGAAAACACCTACCCGGACGGCACGCTTTACGTGTGCGCGGACTGTGGCCATGAATGGTCGGCCGGCGCCGGCGCCGAAGCGGGCGACGAACCGGCGGGCGACGTCGTCAAGGACGCGAACGGCAACGTGCTGACGGACGGCGATTCGGTCGTGCTGATCAAGGACTTGCGCGTGAAGGGTTCGTCGATCACGCTGAAGATGGGCACCAAGGTCAAGAGCATCCGCCTCGTCGGCGGCGATCACGAAGTCGATTGCAAGACCGACATGGGCGGCTTCATGCTGAAGGCCTGCTATCTGAAGAAGGTATGACCGCGCGCGGTACGAACGACGCTCCGGTCAACCGGGCCTGCCGAGCATGAGCGAGGATCGAACGTCCTATGACGCATTCCTGCGGTTCCTGGCGATGCCGTTGAACGACGGCCGTCCGTTCGTGCTCGAGACGAAGCACGCGGTGTCGCTGCATTTCGACCACTTCGGCACGCAGAGCTTCATGTCGCTGAAGGATCCGGTCAGGCTCGAACTCGGCTATACGCGCGTGATGATGGGTTTCCTGCTGCTGCAGCCCGTGCCCGCGCGCATCTGCATGATCGGGCTCGGCGGCGGATCGATGGCGAAGTACTGCTATCGGCATCTGCCCGACACGGCGATCGACGCAGTCGAGATCAACCCGGACGTGATCGCGCTGCGCGACGTGTTCAGGATTCCGCAAGACGACGCGCGCTTCGCGGTGGTCTGCGCGGACGGCGCCGACTACGTGGCAAGGCCGGAGGTCCGGGCGGACGTGATCCTGCACGACGCGTTCGTCGCCGACGGCATGCCGGGCAGTTGCACGGGTGCGGCCTTTCTCGACGCGTGCCGTGCGCGGCTGAGCGAAACGGGTGTGCTCGCGATCAACTTCATGGACGACGATCCGGCGTTGCCGCGGCATCTCGAGCAACTGCACGCGGTGTTCGACGATTCGTATGCGCTGGTGCCATGCGGTGACGACAACAACTTCATCGCGTTCGCGTGGAAGAACGGCAACCCGTTGCCGTCGCTGCGCATCCTGCTCGAGCGCGCGCTGGGGTTCGGCTCGGCCGGCGAGCTCAAGCTGTCGTCCACCGCCCGGCGCATGAAGGCAGGGGAGTGCATCGATCCCGCGCGGCTCGTCTGGCGCGCGCGTGAACATGCACGATGGGAAATCTGCGCCTGACGGCGCCGGGGGCCGCGCTTACTTCATCCGCTTGCCGAGCGCGCTCTTGGTCTTGTACGTGACGCCGTGTTTGTCGAGATACTCGCGGATCAACTGACGCACGACTTGCGACGGCGTGAGATCCTGCTCCGCGCAGAGCAGGTCGAACGCTTCTTTCTTGGCGGGATCGATCAGGACGGTCAGGCGGGCGGTTTTCGTTTCCATCGTGAGGCAGGGGTGGTCGATATGTTAATCAAATTATAATCCATCCGCTGTCGGCACCCTGTCCGAATGTGCCATGGCGCCATGGCGGTGCGCGCGCGGGCCACCCGTCCAAGGCGCCGGGTTGCTCGAATCATCTGCAAACGTGGTAACGACATTATCATGATCTGTTGGTCGTATTGGGCCTTAAGTACAATGTCGGCCGGCACTGCCGGCCCCGGCTTGCCCGGGCGGCTCCGTCGTCCGCGCGACCGGTTGTCCGGCCGCTTCCGGTTCCACACGGCCCGCGTGCGCCGCCACTTCGCCGCGACTTCGATATCCGCCTCATGACCCCGATCAAGTTCGTTCTCCGCTATACGGCGATTCCCTTCGCAGCCATCGTGGCCGTCGTGATCTGGGCGGTCGTGCCGTCGTCGAAAGAGATCGACGCGCGGCAATATGCGGCGCTGTCGCGCGGATACGCGAGTTTCCCGCTACCGTTTCGACACGAGATATCGGAAGCGATGGAGCAGGGCCGGATCAGCGACCGCCGTTACCAGACGCTCGTGCGCGATTCGCTGGGGAATGGCGTGGCGCTGGACTGGCCGGCGTCGGGCGTCGCCGACGTCGCCGCCGAGCGGCAAAGACTGACCCAACTGCTGAAGGCCGATGCCGGCCTAGAGGAACATCAACAATGAAGATTGCGCTGGTTTCGGCGGCTTTCGTGATGATTATCGGAAGCCTGGTTTTCGCGCTGTATTTCATGAATCACGACCGCGGCGGGAGCAAGCGAATGGCGTGGTCGCTGGCGGCGCGCGTCGGCTTGTCGATCACGCTGTTTCTGTCGCTGCTGATCGCGTACCGGCTCGGGTGGATCGAACCGACGGGGCTGCCGATCGGGCGGTGATGCGCGGCATGTGCGCGGACGTCAACCGGCGCGGCCCGGCGGCAGCGACCTGGATGTTCGATGCGATGCGGGAGAACCGGCTGATCAAGCCGGGCGACCCAATCGCACCGGCCTTGCCGATCTTCACGCCGTAGCGACGGGTCATCTGCACAAGGTGGCCGGTTCGGTCATTGTCGCGACATCGCGCATTTGTGGCGGCGAACCGTCAACCCACGGCCAAATGCACGACGAACAGCAGCAGCGCAATGAATACGCCAAGCGCAACGAGTGCGGCAATGACCACGGCGAACGGGTTGAGCTGCGTTGCATCCGCCTCGAGATTGGCGCGCTTGTTGATTCCGAGAAACGCCAGGAAGACCGCGCGGAACGCGCGAACGATCTGGTCTTTACGATTTTCACTCATACAGTTTTCCTTCGCCTCGATAAGAATTGCAGGGGTCCGTGTTTGCTGCTCGGCGGCAACATCGCCGACGCCGGAGGCCGGCCAGCGAGCCGCATACGAGCGCCTGATACCTCCAGTTCCAGTCATCGATCCGGCCGTGGTTCATCGCGTCCGCGATCGGTCGTGAAACGGGAAGCGGTGTCATTGCGAATAACGTGGGCAGGGCAGCGATCGTCCGGATCGCCGGACCGATGCCAGCCGCGTCGCCGCCGGAGCAAGCGAGGTATCGCCGACGGAAGGATTGCCGCGGGCATCCGCTTCAATCTCCGCGTGATCGGCAAGCTGTCAAAATGCCCCGCAGCAAATCGACCGGCGGGGGCGGACATCCGGGGATGGTCACATCGACGGGCAGGATCGACGCAACGGGACCGCACACCGCATAGCTGTCGGCAAAGATACCGCCCGTGCACGCGCACTCGCCAGCTGCGACGACGAGTTTCGGCGCCGGCGTGGCGTCGTACGCGGCAAGCACGGCTGCCTTCATGTTCAGCGTGACGGGGCCGGTCACGAGCAGCAGGTCCGCATGGCGCGGGCTGGCGACGAATTTGATCCCGAGCCCTTCGATGTTGTAGTACGGGTTGTTCAGCGCGTGAATCTCCAGCTCGCAACCGTTGCACGAACCCGCGTCGATCTGCCGGATGCACAAGGCCCGGCCGAGGAGGTCGAGAATGTCCTGACGAATCTGCTGTGCCTCCTGTCGCCAGGCGGCTTCGGTGGTCGGCACGGGTTCGTCGGGAAATTCGGTGCGCGCGAATTGACGGATGAGTTGCCACATCAGAGATCGTGCCCCGCGTAGTTCAGGTTGAACGATTTATTGATCAGCGGGAAATCGGGAACGATGTTGCCGATGATCGCGTGCTCGAGCGCCGGCCAGTTCTGCCAGGACGGATCGTGACAATGGCAGCGGGCGATGGCATCGCCCGATGCTGTCTCGAGCGCGACGAACACGTCGCCGCGCCAGCCCTCCACCCAGCCGATTCCCCTGGATGGCGCCGCCGCGGGCGTGACGCCGGTGGCGATCGGCCCTTCCGGAAGATGCGCCAGCAGTTCACCGATCAGACGCAGCGATTCGTCGATTTCGGCAAACCGCACGGCGACCCGCGCGGCGACGTCGCCGCGCGCATCGCATGCCGCCTTGACGGCCAGGTCGCGGTAAGGGGCCGGCCGCAGGTTCGCGCGCACGTCGAATGCCTGGCCGCTGGCGCGGGCGGCCATGCCGCGCACGCCGAAATGCGCGACGACGTCGGCATTCAATCGGCCGGTGCCCAGAAACCGGTCCTGCAGCCCGGACTGGTCCTCGTAGATCTTCCGCATCACGTGCACGTCGCGTGCGATGCGTTCGCCCTGTTCGGTGAGGGCGGCCGCGTCCTCCGGCTCGATGTCGACGGCCAGTCCGCCCGGCACGATCCGATCCATCAGGTAGCGATGCCCGAAGATCCCGCCGTTGGTCCGTATCCAGTTCTCCTTGAGCCGCGAGAACTGCGCGAGACCGAACGCGAATCCGGCATCGTTGCCGAGCGCGCCGAGATCGCCGAGGTGATTGGCGATGCGCTCGCGCTCGAGCAGGAGCGCGCGCAGAGACAGCGCACGCGCCGGCACGGCCGTGCCGCATGCCTGCTCGAGCGCCATGCAATAGGCCCACGAGAACGCGACGGTCGAGTCGCCGGCGATCCGGCCCGCAACGCGATGGCCGTTCGATGCGGCCGTCCGTTCGAACAGCCGTTCGACGCCGCGATGCACATAGCCGAGCCGTTCCTCGAGCCGCAGCACCTTCTCGCCGACGACGGAGAACCGGAAATGGCCCGGTTCGATGATGCCGGCGTGAATCGGCCCGACCGCGATTTCGTGCACGCCGTCGCCGGCAACCTGCACGAACGGATAATCCGCTTCGCTCGATTCGAATCGCTCGATTCCGGTTGCCTGCTTCTGCAGCGGAAAGTAGTCGCCGGGCCAGTTGCCGTGATTGAGCCACGGACGCGTGTCGCGCGCATCGCGCTCGCGCAGGCCGGTCAGGTCGAAAATTGCGCGCTGCATGCGCGTTGCGGCGGGAAACACGCCCGCGAGATCGGGATAGTCGCCGTCGGCCCGCGGTTCCTGCCCTGTCGCGAGACGTACCCACAGCACGCCGTCGTCGCATTCGTACGCCGCGTTGACCGAGAAGACGCGCTCGGGCGTTTCGCCGCCCCACATCGCAACGAGCCGGCTTCCCTCCCTCCGCGCGGCCTGCGCGATGTCGAGCCATCGCGGTTCGTCGGCGTCAACCACGGCAGCCGGAACCTGGCCTGCCTCGTGCCGGAGGCGAGTCGAGCCGTCCGGCTGAATCAAGTCGAGTCGCATCGTTTATCCTGCCAGCATCGTTGCAGCCTGGCGGTACCACATCGCCAGATAAGGCGGCACGTACAGGCCCAGCATCAGGCCGAGTCCGAGATGCACGAACACCGGCAGCAGCGCCGGCCGGTGTTCGAGCGGCGTCGCCGTCGTCGTTTCGCCGAACACCATCCGCTGCACGCGCGCGAAGATCGCCGCGAACGCGACGGCGAGCCCGAGCAGCAGCAGCGGCGCGGTCCACGGGAGCGTGTTCATGGCCGTCGTCAGGATCAGGAATTCGCTTGCGAACACGCCGAACGGCGGCAGGCCGAGAATCGCAAGCGTGCCGAGCATCATTGCCCAGCCGACCGCCGGGCTGACTTGCAGCAGCCCGCGAATGCCGTCGATCGCCTGCGTGCCGGCCTTCTGCGCAGCATGGCCGACCGCGAAGAAGATCGCCGACTTGACGAGGGAATGGACCGTCATGTGCAGCAGCCCGGCGAAGGTCGCGATCGGGCCGCCGAGCCCGAACGCGAACGTCATCAGGCCCATATGCTCGATCGACGAGTACGAGAACAGGCGCTTCACGTCCTTCTGCCGGAACAGCGAGAACGACGCGATCAGGACCGACACGAGCCCGAAGCCGACCAGCAACCGCCCCGGCAGGCCATTGCCGAGCGCGCCGTCGGCCAGCACCTTGCAGCGCAGCACCGCATACAGCGCGACGTTCAGCAGCAGGCCGGACAGCACCGCCGAAATCGGCGTCGGACCTTCGGCATGCGCGTCCGGCAGCCAGTTATGCATCGGCACGAGGCCGACCTTGGTACCGTAGCCGACCAGCAGGAACACGAAGGCGATCGACACGATCGTCGGGTCGAGGTGCGTCCTGACCGCGGCCAGGCTTGTCCACAGCAGCGCGTCGCCGTCGGTCAGTTGCCGGCTCGCGGCAAGATACAGCAGGATCGTGCCGAACAGCGCCTGGGCGATGCCGACCCCGCACAGGATGAAGTACTTCCATGCGGCTTCGAGGCTCGCGGCGGTACGGTAGACGCTGACGAGCAGCACGGTGGCGAGCGTGGCGGCTTCCATCGCAACCCACAGCACGCCGACGTTGTCGGTCAGCAGCGCGAGCAGCATCGCGAACATGAAGAGCTGATACATGCTGTGATAGAGCCGCATCCGCGCGGCCGTCATCCGGCCGCGGGCCTCCTCGATCTGCATGTAGGGCCGGGAAAACAGCGACGTCGTCCAGCCGACGAACGCCGTGAGCGCAACGAGATAGACATTGAGCGGATCGACGAAAAACGCGCGTCCGAATGCGAACGACGGGCCGTGCTCGACGGTGCGCGCGGCCAGCACCAACGTTGCCGAGAACGTCAGGAAGCTGAAGCCGATGTTCAGATGGCGCGCGACCCGGCTCGGCCGCACGCAGGCAAGGCAGGCGGCTCCCGCGAGCGGCAGGCCGAGCACGGCGAGCACGACGTCGGCGTCATTCATCTTTGAGTTTCTCGAGGTGATGGATGTCCAGGCTGTCGAACTGCTCGCGAATCTGGAACATGAAGACGCCGAGGATCAGGATGCCGATCAGCACGTCGAGCCCGATGCCGAGCTCGACGATCATCGGCATGCCGTTGGTCGCGGCCGCCGCCGCGAAGAACAGGCCGTTCTCCATCGACAGAAAGCCGATCACCTGCGGAATGGCCTTGGCGCGCGTGATCATCGCCATGAACGACAGCAGCACGCACGCGAGCGCGATGCCGAGCGTGCCGCGTGCGACCGAGGTCGCGAGCTGGCTGATCGGCGCGGCGACGTTGAACGCAACGATCACGAGGACGATGCCGATCAGCAGCGTGGTCGGAATATTGATGAGCGGCTCGACGTCGGTCTTGACGTCGAGCCTGCGAACGAGCCGGTACAGGAACCACGGGATCACGCCGACCTTCAGCACGAGCGTCAGCCCGGCGGACACATACAGGTGCACGTCGTCCGTGACGAAGCCGAGGATCAGGTTCGCCGACACGAGCGCGACGCCCTGCAGCGTATAGAGATGGATCAGGGACAGGATCCGGCGCTGGCTCAGCATCGCGAACGACAGCATCAGCAGCACGGCCGCGAGGAAATTGATCAGTTGTGTCGCGTAGCCGTGCATTCATGCCCCCAGCAGCAGGTGGACGAGCATGCCGATCACGGCCAGCAGGAAGGCGGTCGCCAGGAATTCCGGCACCCTGAAGATGCGCATCTTCGCGTTGGCCGTTTCGACCACGGCGAGCGCGATGCCGCCTGCCGTCAGCTTGATGAAGAGCACCGGCACGGCCAGCAGCAGCGCAACCGGATCGCCCGCATTCGCGATGCCCCAGGGCACGAACAACGCGAGACCGATGCACGAATACGCGAACAGCTTGAGGCTTGCCGCCCACTCCATCAGGGCAAGGTGCCGTCCCGAATATTCGAGGATCAGCGCCTCGTGGATCATCGTGAGCTCGAGGTGAGTGGTCGGATTGTCGACGGGCAGCCGCGCATTTTCGGCCAGCGCGACCAGTGTGAACGCGATGCCGGCGAACGCCAGGCTCGGATAGATCGTGAGCTCGCCGCGGCCGAGCGTCGCGACGATGCTCGTCAGCAGCGTCGACTGCGTAATCAGCGAGGCCGACAGCAGCACCATCAGCAGCGCCGGCTCCGCGAGAAAGCCGATCAGCATTTCGCGGCGGGCGCCGAGCGTGCCGAACGCCGTGCCGACGTCCATAGCCGCGAGCGACAGCGCGACGCGCGCGAGCGCAAACAGGCCGACGAGCGCGATCGCATCGGCGGCGGGCGACAGCGGCAACTCGGTCGACAGCGTCGGTACGATCGCGCATGCGAGCGTCATGGCGGCCCAGACGACATAGGGGGCGCCGCGGAACACGGGGCTCGCGCCGTGCGCGATCACCGATTCCTTGTTGAACAGCTTGTGGAGCATCCGGTACGGCTGCCAGATGGACGGCGCACGCCGGTTCTGAAGCCAGGCGCGGCATTGGTTGACCCAGCCCGTGAGCAATGGCGCGGCCGCGATCGCGATCACGATTTCGAGGGTCTGCGAAATGACGCCGGACGCGGTTACCATCGTCTCACCAACATCAGAAGCAGGATCAGCACGACGAAACTGTAGGTCAGGTAAACCGCGATCTTGCCCGTCTGCAGGCGGCCTGCCCAGTCGGCGACACGTTGCGTCAATGCCGCGATGCGCGCGTAGAGGGCGCTCCACGTGCGATCGGTGACCGACACCCGGTAGGCCGGCTGTGCGTCGAACGGTGACGGCAATTGCCGCTCGATGCGTAGCAGCGGTGCGAAGATCTCGCGGATCGGCTGCCCGAATCCTTCCGCCGTATCCTGCATTCGCGCGGTCGTGAACGGGAAGCCGCAGCTCCACGGAGCCGCGCGGCGGAGCCGGCCGTGATAAAAACGCCGCACCAGCACCCACGCGAGCCCGCAGCATGCGATGAAGAACAGCATGAACGCCGCGGGCATGTAGCTGGCACGAGCGGCCGACACGGGCGCGAGCAGCAGCCAGCCATGATTGTCCGCGCCGACGCCGGCGCCGACCAGCGCGTGCGTGACGCGATCCAGCAGCCTGACGAACTGCGCGGGCATCAGCCCGAGCAGTACGCTGGCCGCCGCGAACCAGCAGAACGCGAGTCGTTCCCACGCGTTCGCGTCGCGGGCGCGATTCAGCTTCGCTTCTCTCGGTTGCCCAAGGAACACGATGCCGAAGAACTTGACCATCGTGTAGCCGGCCAGCGCGGCCGACATGGCGATCAGCGCGGCGGCGATCGGCACCGTCATGGCGAGCACCGAATCCGGCAACCGTGGCGCGAACAGAAAACCCTGCAGCAGCAGCCACTCGGCCACGAAACCGCTCAGCGGCGGCAAGCCCGCGCTTGCCGCGACGCCCGCGAGTACCGCCCACGCGGTCCACGGCATGAAGCGAATCAGTCCGCCGAGCCTGCCGAGGTTGCGCTCGCCGGTGGCGTGGAGCACGGCGCCCGTGCCCAGGAACAGCAAGCTCTTGAATGCCGCATGCGCGACGATCTGGTAGAGCATCGCGGTCAGCGCGAGCGCGGACAGGCTCGTCATTCCGTACGCGCGAAACAGCACCGCGAGACCGAGCGCGACGATCATCAGGCCGACGTTGTCGATCGACGAATAGGCGAGCAGGCGCTTCATGTCGACCTGGATGGTGCTGAACACCACGCCGAGCAGCGCGGTGCCGACGCCCAGCATGAGCAGCAGCACGCCCCACCACGCGACCTGCACGTGCAGCAGGTCGAACAGGACGCGCAGCAGGCCGTACAGGCCGACTTTCAGCACGAATCCGCTGAGGAGCGCCGAGACCGGCGACGGCGCCGCGGGATGGGCCTCCGGCAGCCACACATGCAGCGGGAAGATCCCGGCCTTCGCGCCGAACCCGACGAGCGCGAACAGGAAGGCGAACGACGCGGGGAATGTATCCAGCGACTGCGCGCGCAGGTTGGCGAAGGTGTAGTCGCCGGTGCGCGCCTGCAGAATGCCGAAGCAGAGCAGCAGCGCGAGCGCGCCGACGTGCGAGATCAGGAAATACAGATAACCCGCCCGGCGGATCTCGCCGATCCGGTGGTTGGTCATGACGAGAAACGTCGCGGACAGCGTCAGCGTCTCCCAGGCGACCATGAACACGTATGCGTCGTCCGCGATCAACACCAGCGCGATGCTTGCGAGGCAGACGTGGTACTCGAAGCAGATCAGCCCGGGCGCCGATCCCTCACCCTTGCGGAAATAGCCGGCTGAAAAGGCGCCGATCCCCGCGCTGACGAGGCCGAGCACGAACAGGAAATAGCCGGACAAGCGGTCGGCACGCAGATGAAAGGGCAGGCCGGGAAGCCCGATCGGCAGCACCGCGGTAGACGGTTCGGCCAGGACGCCGGCGAGGCCCGCCGCGCCGACGAGCAGTCCGACCAATGCGCCGAGCGGGAAAAGGCCGTGGGCCACCAGACGCGTACGACTCAACGCCCCGAGCCCCAGCGTGCCGACCGCGAGCCACGCGGCCACGGCCAGCAGGACGAAATGGACGACCGGCACGGGTGCCATCCGGAATGTCTCCAGTACGCTCGGGTTGGACGAGGTGGTTGGAATGGCCGCGTCTCCCGCGACGGATTCCTGCTCGCATTATGACACCGAAAGACGAATCCGGATAACAAGGTATGATAATGAAGTTATCATAAAAATCTCATCACTCCCCGGATGGAACGGGCGGCCGTGGCGGTTTGCCGCGGCGCTCCGGGCTCCACTCAGGGCGTCGTTGTCTCCCGATCCGGGCGAATGAGGGAAGATCCCATGCCAGCGCAGTACTTTCGAAGCCTGACGGGAAAACACCGCAGCGCGGCCGCGAACCGCCAGCTCGGGTTTTCGCTTGCCTTTGTCGCCGGCGCAACCAATGCCGGCGGTTTCCTCGCGGTCAGGCAATACACGTCCCACATGAGCGGGATCGTGTCGGCGATTGCGGATCAGACAGCGCTTGGCGACATCCGGCTCGTGCTGGCCGGTGTCGGTTCGCTCGCGTCGTTTCTGGTTGGCGCCGGCTGCTCGGCGGTGCTCGTCAACTGGGGGCGCCGCCGCGGGCTGCAGAGTCAGTATGTGCTGCCGCTGCTGGTCGAAGCCGCGCTGCTGCTCCTGTTCGGGCTGCTCGGCAGCCATCTCGCGCTGTGGGAGGCGTTCTTCATGCCAGTCACGGTCATCTTGCTGTGCTTCATCATGGGGCTGCAAAACGCGATGATCACCAAGCTGTCGGGGGCGGAAATCCGCACGACGCACATGACGGGCATCGTGACGGACCTCGGCATCGAACTCGGCAAACTGTTTTACTGGAATCGCTCGGGTGCGGATATGCACGCGCATGCGGTGATCGCAAACCGCGCGAAGCTCAGGATTCACGGAACGATGCTGGCGTCGTTCTTCGTCGGGGGGCTGGCTGGCGCAATCGGCTTCAAGCATGTCGGCTACGTGTCGACCGTGCCGCTTGCCGCGGCGCTCGTCACGCTGGCGATCGTGCCCGTGGTCGACGACGTGCTGGACTATCTCTACCGGCTTGACCGCAGGTCATGAGCCGGCATAAGGTGAAACGAAACCCGAGCTCGCCTTGTCGGCGGCGGATCCTGCTTGAGGTGCCGTCGCCGAGCCTGATCGACACGCGTGTGCCGAATGTCTTGCGGCGCTGCGCACAAGGGCCGATGCATTATAATCAAATTAGCATATTCGCCGACTCTGTCCTGCAATGGAAACGAAAACCGCACGCTTGACCATCCTGATCGATCCCGCCAAGAAAGAAGCGTTCGACATGCTCTGCGCGGAGCAGGACCTGACGCCGTCGCAAGTCGTGCGGCAGTTGATTCGCGAGTATCTCGATCAGCACGGCGTGAGCTACAGGACAAAAAGCCCGCTCGGCAAGCGGGTGAATCGAAACGCGGGCTGAGCCCGAAAGCGGTTCAGGCGTCGATTTCCCAGTGTGCATGCCCCTGCGCATGCCAGATCAACCGCTTTGGATCGAGGCGCTCTCCCTCCTTCATGCGCCGGGCGGTTGACGACAGTTTGAGTTCGCCGGCAAACGCAAACGAGAGCACGCGTTCGAACAGAACTCGCCGCGATGGCAAGCGAAGCGGCCCTTTCCAGGCGAACGCGACGAAATTGCTGTCGTCGTCGCATCGGACAACCGCATATGAAGGGCCGAACACGGCGCCCAGTCGCTCGATGTGACCGGGCAGCGACAGGTCGTCGTCCGCCAGATTGATTGCGAGCACCCCGGCATCGCTCAATCGCTCGCGGCAGGCAGTGAAGAACGCGATATCCGCACACCGGCTCGGCATACCTTCCGCGTCGAAGGCATCCACGAGGATCACGTCGGTGTGGACATCCTCCCGCGTCACGTACTCCGCACCATCTGCACGGATCACCTTGAACCGGGCGTCGTCCGCGGGAATCCTGAACACGTCGCGTAGTGCGATCACTTCCGCATTGATTTCGACCGCGTCGACCGTCACGCCGGGCAGATGCCGATAACAGTACTTGGCCAACGAGCCGCCCCCGAGCCCGATCATGCACATATGCCTGGCGGCCGGGTGCAGCAGCAGACATCCCATCATGGTTCGCGTATAGCCGAGCGCAAGTTTGTCCGGCGTGCGCAGCGACATGAAGCTTTGGGTGGCCACGTGATCGAAGTGCAGCGAGATCGCGTGCTGCGTCTCCAATACATACGGGCGCCCGGCGTTCAATGGGGTCGACAGGAATTTGACGAACGCATCGTAGGAAGTTGGATCCCGCTCCATGCTCGATCGATTCAGGTGGGCAAGTTGTTGGTGGGGGTGCGTGCGGCGAACGGCAACGACAAACGGGTTCGCGGCCGCTCGCCGACCGTGCGTGACCGCAGTCCGCACACGTACAGGCCGATCGGGGATCGGGCGCACACATCATTATAATGCTATACACATTTGATTCATGCTGTCTTATAATTCAGTCTTGCCGCCGATCGCTGGAATTGCGGGCGGATTCGCGGAGGTGTCGACATGTTCGATCTGGATGGGATGCTGCTGTTGCCCGATCGGCGGTCCGTATCCCTGCCGGAGGTCGCGGGAAGCAGGGGGCTTGTCGTTGTGGGCGTCGGGCGCGGTGGCGAGCGTGGTTTCCAGATGGTCCACCGCTTCCATGATGCGGGTGAACGGCTCGCGGCAGCCGGTACCCATCTGGCCTTCGTTTATCCGCGGGAGTCGGCTCGGCATGTGATGGATCCGATCTCGGTGGCCAGTGCGCGGTTCCGACACCACCCGCGCCTGCTTCTCGATGCGGATGGCTGCTGTTTTGCGCAGGGTGTGCCGCCTCGATTGCTCAGTGCCGTGTATCTGAGCAGTGAAATGAAGCGTCTCGCCGGTTTCGAAATCGACCTGCGCGACACGGCATGGGAAGGTGAGTTCGAGGCGTTCCTGACGGCCTGCGAGCGCGCTCCGTCCCATTGAATACCAGGATCCCTCTCACGGCACCCGCGAGGAACATGGCGACCGTCGTCTATTTCGAAATGCGTTCCGCCTGGAGCCGGGACGGTGCGAACTGCGTCCGCGATGTGCTCGTGGACACGGCGCGCCGTTTCGACAGCGACATCCTGCTTATCGCGAATGGGCGTCGCGGAAATGCAAAGGACGGCATGGCCATGTCGTCGCTTCAGCTGCGCCGAGGCACGTCCGCGCAAGTCCTTGCAAGCGGTCCGGACGAAGAGGCGGCGCTTCATGCGCTTTTACCCTTGCTGCAGGAAGGCTGAGCCGCGTGCCACCTGTCGATCTCCCGTTCCTGGGTCTGCGCGCGGCTTCCTCGGCCGAACTCGCCGACAAGCCGATCGTCGTGGAAACCGAGCACCTCGTCTCGCTGTGCTTTGACGGCCGTGGCATGCAGAGCACCATGCTACGGGAGGCCCCGGATGCGCTCGCACTCGGCTACACGCGCACGATGATGGGCTTCCTGTTGTTTCAGCCGGAACCCGCGCGCGTGGGCTTGATTGGGCTCGGAGGTGGTTCGCTGGTGAAGTATTGCTATCGGAACCTGCCGAACACCCATCTCACGGCAATCGAAATCAATCCGGAAGTCATTGCCCTGCGCGATCGGTTCCACGTTCCACCTGATGGCGCGCGACTGACGATCATCTGCGCGGACGGGGCGCAGCACTTGTCGACGACCACAGACTCATTCGATGCACTTTTGCTGGATGGTTTCAATGCGGACGGCGCGCCGCCCGAACTCTGCAGCGCAGCCTTCTACGACACCTGTCGGGCGCGACTGAACGACGACGGCGTACTCGTCGTCAATCTGCTCGGCGACGATCCGCGACTGGGTGATTGTCTCGCGAGACTTCGTGACACGTTCGGTCCTTCCGTCGCGATCGCGCCGGCTGAAGACGGTGCGGGTAACGTGATCGTCTTCGCCTGGAAGAGTGACGCGCCGCTACCGTCGCTCGAGGCACTCGTCGAACGCGCGGATCGACACTGTGGGCACCACGGCATCGACCTCGTCGAAGCCGCCATACGCATCGAGGTCGGCGCCAGTTACGACTGGACGCGCCTGAGTGCTTGTCTTGCCATTTGAGCTCGAGACATGCAGCACCCTTGATCATGATCAAATTCCTGGAGACGCCATGAGCGATAACGATACTTCGACCGTTCCGACTATCTCGGCATCCGCGATCTGGGCGCTGGAGCGCATTGCCGATATTCGTTATGGTCGCGATACGCCTGCGCTTGGCTGGTCCGTTACCCGAGAACTCATCGGCGCAGGATTCGTGCGCTATCCGACGAACGGTCGCGGAAGCGTTTCGATTACGGCAGCCGGACAGACGTTTCTGAAGAATCGAAAATAGTTTTCGTCGATGTCGCTCGAGAATCGCACGGTCGCGTTGATCCGGACATCCATGAGGGGTCGTTCATGTCGTGGGTGGTTGCGTTTGATATCGGAAGCGTCAACGCGCAAATGTGCGGCCGCGGATTGCCGTCGCTCACGAGGGTGAAGAAACGGATCGCTGCGGACATGACAAAAGGCTGAACGTGCTTTCCTACCTGCGGTCCGTTTTTGCTCGACGCAAATTTCGCCGGCTTCCCGTGATTCGTTTTCAATCCAGGCCGATCGATCTGGGTATCGACGGTGCCCGGCATTCGGGCTGGGAAGTCGCGATCCTGGAGGCGTCCGGCCGGACCGTTGGCGCGGCGATATACAGCCTGGCGCCTCGAACCGATCGGGTATACGTCCATCGACTGGAAATTCGCCCGCCGATGAGGCGCCGCGGCTATGGTCTCGCATTCCTGTCGTATCTGCATCGAACGTACCAGTTGCCTATTACCGCCATCGACGATGTACCGGATGGCCGGCCGTTCTGGCGTGCTGCGAGAACCTTTCAATCCGGAACATTGCGCGTAACGTCCGAGCAATCACCCGATGCGTTTCGCGACGAGCTGGTGCAATGGCAGCATCGGCGGACGGCCATGCTTGGCTTGCGCCCCCCGTCGGCGGATTCGGCGGATGCCTAGGCGGGGCTTGCATCTCCGATCGCTATCGCCGCATCCGGGCATCCCTCGCGTCAGCGGACTTGCTCGCCGGTCATGCGCGACGTAGATTGTCTTCATCGAAGTCCGATTTTTCGGAGGGGCCATGGAACTGCTCGTCGAACGTGTTGACGTCTGGGCGGCCACCATCGAGGACAAGCCGGGCGGTCTTGCCCACGTGTTGAGCGCGTTGCGCGATGCTGGCGCCGATTTGCAATTCGTTGTCGCCCGGCGCACGCCGGAGGCGCCAGGCAAAGGGGTCGTATTTGTCGCGCCGCTGCAGGGAGATCAAGAGATCCGCGCGGCCACCCAGGTGGGATTCAATCCTACCTCGAGCCTGCACTCCGTCCGTGTGATGGGGCTGGACCAGTTGGGGATCATCGCGGAGCTGACCCGGAAACTGTCGGACGGCGGGATTAACCTGCGCGGCGTATCCGCTGCCGTGCTCGGCTCGCAGTTCATTGCGTATCTCGCGCTCGACTCGCTGGCCGACGCCGAGCAGGCGACCGACCTTTTGCAAAGGGCCTGAATGGCCGTTTCAGTCGCACGTTCCACGGTTGATTCTCGAGTGCGTTGCTTCAGGCGGTCGAAGCGGTCTGCCCGATCTTCAACCTGCTGAGACTGCGGCAGGATATCGGCGGCGAATTGCGGCATACGCGCGGGGGGCGCGCCGGAGCGGCGCTTCATTCGCGCGTTTCGCAGCGTTCGTCTGCCGTCTTCCCGTGTCTTTGGGTTTCGTCGCGCCGTGTGCGGCAAGCACGGTGTCGCGGGCAGGAGGCGATCGAGTCGCCCGGCGTATTTGTTCGCGGCCGAGTTTCGATGAAAAATAAAGGCATTGTGATAGCAGGGTTCTCTCAACTTGTTGAGGCTATCGAAGTGCAGCGCCGACACCTGCGTGCCGGCCGTGTGCCATGGCGCCACGCCCGGGTGACGCTTCGGCCGGGCCGCGCGTGCCGATGACGCTGAACATCAGCTGATCCATCTCCTTGATGATGTCGGCAAGGACTGTCGTGATGACCGCGAACTCGCGGCCATACGAGCCCGCGCGCGCGGCGGCGATGCGCGCATTCAGCGCGACGATGTTGGCTTGCATCGAGATGCTGCCCAATTGTTCGGCGATGCTCGCCTGACGTTTGAGCGCCTCGGCCTCGATGCCGCGCATTTCGTTCTGGTACGCGAGCGTAATCTGCTGCAGCAGTTCGAGCAGCGGAGTGGCCTGCCTAACGAGCGCGTCGACCTGTTCGTCTGCGGCAGCGCTGCCCGATTCGAGACTCGCGAGCACTTTGGCCGTGTGCGCGACGAAGTGCCGGACATGCTCGTCTGCGCGCGGGGTGCCGAAATAGAGTTGCCTCAGCGCGCCGGAGAACACGCCAGGTAACTGCTCGTTGCCATCGACCAGATCGGCGTGTGCATTCGCGAACATCGCCGCACTTTGCTTCGCGACGTCCAGTGCGGCATCGTCTCCGCGCGAAGCGAGCAGCACGTGCAGCACGATACGTTGCGACAGCATCCGCTGCCGGCCGGCCAAATTGATGAGCTCGCCGATCGCTTGCGCCGAGACCGGGGCGTGAGTCGAATGCGTCTGTCGTTTCATGTGTTGGAAGGTGTAGGGCGGAGATCGCCGATGTGTCGAACCGCATGGGAGCCCAGCGCGCATCCCGGCTCCCCCGTCAACGAGACAAAAAAATCCCGGAGCGACGCACGCACGAACCGATCGGCCGATCAGCGCAAGAGTCGCTCCGGGACGCCATTGCCCCGCATCCGCTCGCAAGAGCGTAGGGAAAACTGGTGAAACGCAAAGGCCGCCATTGGCCTCTACCGGATCCAACGCAATACCTGTGCCACTTCGTGCTGCCCCGTGCCCGCAGATCGGCCGACGCTCGCGACTCGGCATGTCTGTATTGCGCAAAGCCATGCCGCCGTTAGCGCATCGGGCAAGCGTACGCCATTTCATTGCCGGCTCTGGGGAGCGGCGGTTGAAAATCGATTGGCGCCGAAGTGAAATGAAGCCGAGCCACGCGTGTTGCGTGCGGTGCAGCAAGAATGGAGATGGTGCAATTCAATGGTGTGCTGCACCACGATTGCACACAGGTTGTCGCGCGCTTCAATTTGCCGGCATGAAGAAAGGGGGATCTCTGCAAGTTATTGCCGAGACATTTGCGGTCGGGTTAGCGCACGTCGAGGTCGCTTTCCACGGCCGGCTGATGGGCGTGCGCGGTTACTGCCAGCGGATGCGTGCTGTCGGCTGCGCCGTCATTCGCGTTTGCCGGCAATCAGACGTTTCGGCGTCCGCTTCGGCTGGGATAAGGGTCGATGCCGGACGTCGACTTCGCGCGGAAGCGCATCGTTCGACGCCCGTCACGGATGGGACCGCACCGATAGACGCAAGAGTTGAATTCCGGTCTTGGTCGAAACAGCGGCCGTCGAATCGTGGAGTAGTATTCCCCCATGTCCGAGTTATTGATCGGCCGCTACGGCGCACAGGACACCCATCCGTGAGGGCGGCAAGCTCGTTAAAGGGTTTGGAAACTGCTTCAACGATACGTGTGGTGGCGCCGGCCGTGATGACGGCATTGATGGGATGCATCATGGCAACCGAGTGGAAGCACCGCGTTAGACTGTTTGCCCAGCGTTTCTGGCAGCCGACCAGTGCGTGCATGACCTGCATGCCGGGGAGCTGGGGAAATATCATGAGCCTCGCCCACTGGACTATTGCATTTCAGACAGGGCTGCTTACTGGACTCCTGGCTGTACTTTTGACTTTCACGCCTGCGGCGAAACTCTACGCGCATCGATACGGCAATGCGCTGGTCGTTGGCGTCCTGACAACGTTGGGCGACGCCTACTCACACACGAGTCACTACCGTATCCCCTATGTCGAACACGTCGCGACGGGTGCAATTTCAGGTCTCTTGACGCTCGCGGCCTCATATCTCTTCGAAGACCGCGCGCGACGCCTTCGGGCGGTATGGGCTCAGGTTTTCCGATAGCTTATCCGCTGACTTTCTGAACCCACCGGGCCAAACGGAAAGAGGCTCCCCGGTGAGGCCACGCTTCATGATTGGGAAGCTGCGCATGGAGAACGGGAACTCGCGACCGTTACATGTCCCAGCGTCAGGAGGCGGCCACAATCTGCCGCTCAGCGAGCGGAGAAATCTGCCGTTGGAGCGGCCGCAATACTTCGGAACCTGACGGAGGGGGTACGTACACAATTCGACCAAAGGCAACGTTCGTCAATCGATGTAGATATGAATCTCTTGATCTAGGAGAGCGAGGGGTTTAGTAAGGCTAGCAAATTATCAACCGCGTGGATAGCCTGTGTTGCTGCGCTTTTGGTCGGAACTTTTCCTTGGTGTATCGCGTCGTTCCGTGGTGTCACCACCAGTTGGCGAAAATCAATGTTCGGCAGCGGGACTGCAAGTGTACGCGCCAGCTCAAGTCGCCCACCGAGTGTCTGGAACCTGTCCGCATTTTTGTGGGCGAGGCGGTTGAACAACGCGTTATCCACGCGCCTGCATAAATCGCTCGCCGAACAGGATAGCAAACTGGTTCATCGCTGATTTCCAGTCGAAGGCGGACCGCACGGTCTTGGCCAGTACATTGCGCAGCGCCAGCCAGAGCAGCTTGATGGCCGCCTCGTCATTGGGGAAGTGACCACGGGTCTTGATGATCTTGCGCAACTGCATGTTCAAACTTTCTATGGCGTTCGTGGTGTACACGACCCGTCGAATCTCCGGCGGGAACACGTAGAACGGTACGACGTGCTCCCATGCTCGCTGCCACGATTGCACGATGGTCGGGTACTTCGCGCCCCAAGGTCCGTCGGCGAAGTCTTGCAGCGCCTGCTGTGCCGCCTCTTCGCTGGCAGCCGCGTAGATCGGGCGCAGCGCTGCGGCCAATGCCTTGCGATCCTTGTAGCTGGCGTACTCGAGACTGTTGCGGATCAGATGCACGATACAGGTCTGAACGGTGGTTCGCGGATAGGCCGTGCTGATGGCCTCGATGAGCCCCTTCAGGCCATCGACCACGGCGATCAGGATGTCTTGGCAGCCGCGCGTCTTCAGTTCGTTGAACACCTTGAGCCAGAACTTGGCGCCCTCGGTCTGCTCGATCCAGAGGCCCAGCACGTCGCGCTGGCCGTCGGCCTGGATGCCCAGCGCCAGATACACGGCCTTGTTGCTGACCACACCGTCGTCGCGGATCTTGACCCGCAGCGCATCGAAGAACACCACCGGATACATCGTTTCGAGCGGGCGACTCTGCCAGCTCAGCGCCTCGGCCATCACCTCGTCGGTGACCGAGCTGATGAAATCGGGCGAGACCTCGGTGCCGTAGTGCTCGGCCAGAAATCCCTGAATCTCGCGCACGCTCATGCCGCGGGCGTACATCGCGATGATGCGTTCGTCGAAGCCGGTGAAACGGCGCTCGTGCTTGGGAATCAGGATCGGCTCGAAGCTGCCGTCACGGTCACGAGGCACATCGACCCGGATCGGACCACGATCGGTGATGACTGTCTTGCCGCTGGCGCCGTTGCGCTCGTTGACCTGACCGGGCGGCTTGGGCTGACCCGACGGGTAGCCCAGATGCAGGTTCATCTCAGCGCCCATCGCGCGCTCGATGATTGCCTTGTTGAACGCCAGCATCAGATCCTGGACCTCGGCCGGCGTCATCGGCCCCTTGACCAACTGGTCCAGCAATTCCTTGGGCAGTTCAGGCAGCGGCCCGCGGGCCGCTGCCTGACGAGCTACAGTTTGCCTTTTCTTCTTCATCGGCATATCCATGATTTTTACACCTCATGATATGCCTCGCCCACGAAATCACGGATAGGTCCAGTGTCTGGGTATGACGTTATTTCAGAAGCTTTCCAGCGTCTTTGCCAGTCTCGTTGCATAGCTTAACGATGGCTTTCGTGAGTACCACTTCTGCTGCGGTTGCTGAATCGACAACCACCTTACGATAATCCGCCCTTCGCAGTGCCCTATACGCATCTAGCTGGAGCGAATATTCCAACGATGGTCGCACGTGGGACGAACACAGGCTACATATCTGTTTCAGTTGCGTCAGCTTCAGACGCGTGTCTTCGCGCGAGCTCGTGATGGTGACGTGGATAATGTCGTCATAGGCCCAGACATGTTTATCTTCTGCATCCCGATAGAACAAATGCAGTCCGGAAACCTCCCCCGTGACTTCGATAGCGCGGATTCGTCTTTGCTTGGTGATCAACTCCAGAAATTCATCGAACGTTGAGCGCCACAGCATGAACGCATCACGGATCTGGATTCCGGCGGACTGCAGTTCCGATTCCTGAATCACGAATTCGAGCAGCACACAGTTAACGCTGGCGTTCCCAGCCGGATAACTCGTTGGCCGCCCCCACCAGATCGGTTTGCCACCGCGCGTCCAATCTTTCGCTATCTCGGGGGAGACTAGAGGCCCGTTCAGGGGATCGCTCTCAGTGGGCGACCAATCGGGCAGGCTGGGAAACTCAACCGTTCCTTGTACCCCGCCAACGGAAATTACTTCCCTATGTCCTAACACGTCACGCGCGCATGCAATCGCTTCTTCAAACCACGCAATCCCGTAGACGGTACGTGTGGAAGTCGCCAAAGACGGTTCTATTGTCATTGTGATTTTTTCGCGTAACCGCGGTAGGCGAGGATTCTACGCGATGCACGAAGCCGGTTCCGAATGCAGCAATGGTCGACAACTTGCCGGCCGACGTGCCGCGCGAAATGGCCGTTTCAGTTTGAAACCCGTCATATCCCTCGCATTGGGTCGAAAGGCGGTTGTGGCCGGCTACGGCCCACCGTGTCGGACGGCTCGCGGCTATTTGCCGCCCGCATGTCCCGATGTTGGAACGTCGGCAACACCTCGAAATCTGTAGTACGGATCCCGCGGCACCCAATGGTCGGAGCAGAACGCTTTCGGCTCGCATCGGTATATCCGGATCCGGCTCAGATTGTCGCCACGTCCTTGTGAATGGCTGTCTCCGTCGACCAAACTCATGACGCGAAAAATGTTGGCCATCCGTCAACACTTCCGCGCACCAACCGGAACGAAGCAATTGACGCGTCCGCCGGATTACGGCGTTCGCGCGATGGCATGATAGATGCGTTAGTACAGCCGTCCAAGTCGTAAACGTCACTAGCCTTGGTTAAATTGGAGGGCATCATGTCAAGTGCTAACTTTGCCGGGTCATCTGCTGGAAAGGTGCTCGACGAGTCTGAACGAATGCTGGCATATGCGGCTCGCGCCGGAAAAAAGATCGAGCCGGATATACCAGAAACGATTGCGAAGGCTCGCAAAGCCCTGACCAGCGGCGAATTGCCGGCTGAACTCGAGGTGGCCGTGTATTGCGCGCAAAGTCGTTTGGCGAATGTAATAAGACCAGTTAGCGCAGAGACGCTCGATCCGAAATCACTGAAAGTGGCGAGGAACGAGACCCGACGCTATTTCATGTTCACAACCATACTCGCTATGTTCCTCGTTCCCGTATCGATGTTCATGTTCGTCAACTCGAAGCTGTCGGAGAACGGGAAAGCACTGGTCGAAGAGAACGACAAGATCGCGATTCCTCTCCACGAGGCGCTTCAGGCGCAGCGAAACCTGCTTGTCTCACTCGAAATGCGACGTGATGCCCACCATTCCGATAGTGCATCGGTTCGAACGCGCGCACACGCCCCATACCCCCCAACTGCCCAAGGCATAGTGCCCGTGGCGAATGAAATACCCGAGATCGAATACGAACAAGCGCTGACACCGAATGCCCTCGAGATAAAGAAACAGCTTCAGATCTTCGCCCGCAACAATCGCCAACTCTACGCGGAAACAATTTGGTTGGAACGACTCTCGCTTCATGGTAGCGAGAACCCCTACGCATCGCCGTGGATGCTGAACGCGTGGACCCGGAGAGAAAATCTGGAAGTGAACCTGCCGATGCTGGTGCGTCACGTTCAGCCAAGTGATGGCAGTAAGGGCGACCAACAAACCCAAGGGGCCGAGCACTCGATAGACGATGGCCTCCAGAAGCTTGCGGTGTATCAGGACATTCGGGCGATGGCACAGAATGCTCAACATACCAGCGATTTTCTTTGGAGTGCCATCGCCGCCTATATGCTGCCGGTCCTATACGCGCTCCTTGGCAGTTTGGCCTTTATTCTTCGAGACTTGTGTGCCCGGACTCGAAATCAGACGTACCACGCATCACATGCTCGATGTGCTTACTGCGGACGCGTGGTTGTCGCCGTGATTGTAGGGACAGTGATTGGGCTATTCGACAAGTTCATCGACGGTTCTGTTTCGGCATCGCCTCTCGCAATCGCATTCGTGGCGGGCTATGCGGTGGACCATTTCTTTGCGTTGATTGATCATATCTCCGCTGCCGGACGAACTCCGTTGGCCTCTGCTGGCAGCAGCGGAGATAGCCCGAATGGCAGGTAGCCACACGCCGCACGCGCGGGATTCGGGACAGGCACGGGCGACTCGGCGAAGTCGGCGTCGGGTGCCCAAACGTCCGGGAGGGCCAAACTCCGGCCCTTCCCATTGCGGGGGCTCCGCGACTGCCTCGGGTTGCAAGCGGCCGGCCAGCTTGTGTGAGCCGAGCTGGCTGCGCCGGATCCGTCGAGCTGGACCTCGGCGCTTAAAAAAATCGACCGCCCCGTATACGTCGTCAGCCACTCCAGCGCGAGCGTGCTTGCGCTCTGGAAATATAAACTCGCATGTGATTCCTTCGACACCGACCGGACGGATGAGCGCCACGCCGACTTTGACGTCCAGGATCAGCCATGAAGCGTCATTCGCCCGTCGCGTTCTCGGACGTTCTGGCGTCGGCTCAGCCAAGTAAGCGGCCTTCCAAAGAATCTGCTCGCGATCAAGAGATGCTTTTCAAAACATTTACTCAATTTCACGACAATTCAGCGCGCAGTTTGGCCATGACCTAAACGCCTGAGCGGAAGGGCATACCGTTTCAACCTACCCATCTTGGAGGTCGATTACCCATCGAAACCGTCAAGCGCACATGACATAGTGGACTTGACCGGCGAGATCGTCGTAAACCCGCCACGAACAGCCGTTCACATGCGTCGACGGTTGGACATTCAGGCGTCGGCTCCGCCCCGTCAACATCCCGCAGGACATCAAGGATGGTCTGAAAATCTACTACCCCGTCTTGAGGAGAACACCCCAAGGAATGGTGGTAGTCACAGGCTGCTTTGTAAAACCCCTTCAAGACTCTGTCGTCCAACTGACTCAGACAGTGCCTGCCGCGTAACTGCCCATCACAGAGGAACCCGGATAGCCGAAAAACATTTATCCAGCTGCGACACCAGTATCCGAGGAAGTGAACAGTGTGGTGCGGTGGAAGTTCGAGGTACGACTGGGGAACAACGCAAGAAAGGAGCAATGGATCATGGCCAACAACACTCACGTCATCCTTCCGGGTAGCTACCGGGCGGCTGCTAAGGGTGCGACTCGTGTCGGCGACGTCGATCCCGATCGCCGTATCGAATTGATTCTCGACCTGAAGTCGCGGGAGGCTCTGCCTGAAGGGGCAGTCACATCAACTTGGTCGCCGGAAAAACTTGCGGCGACCTATGCGGCAGATCCCGATACGATCGCGAAGGTCAAGGAGGTACTCAGTCAATATCACCTGCAGGTGGAGCAAAGCCCGACTCACACGCCTTCGCTATATGTCTCGGGGCGTGCTGCCGATGTCGAGAGCGCGTTTCGGCCGGGGCTGTCCATCTACCGCGAAGCCGGCCAGGGTGCCTACGTCGGTCGACGCGAGGGGGCGTATTCGATCCCAGCCGAATTGAAAGATCTCGTGCTGGGCGTGCACGGCTTGGACGGCCGCCGGGTATTCCGGCGTACTACAAGGCCGCGCCCTTCTGCAGCGGCAGCCGTAGAAGCCCCAACGATCCCGGGCCTGTCGCCGGCGCAGTTGCAGCAACACTACAAGTTTCCCGACGGGGATGGCAATGGCCAGCGCATCGGCATCGCGGAGTTCGGCGGGGCCGTCTTCAAGCAGGACCTGGCCACGTTCGCTCAGCGATTTGGTATTGCTACTCCAAAGATCGAGATCAAGGCCTTGCTCACGAAGCAGGACCCAACCGACCTGGACACCAGTTCGGAAGTCAACATGGACGTCCAGATCGTCGCGGGCCTGTGTCCCGCAGCGGAGATTACCGTCTATTTCGCCACGTTCACGCAGGAGGGATTCATCCGGATGATGGACGCGGTGATCGCTGATCGACCGGTGGTGCTGTCGGTTAGCTACGGGGTTTCCGAGGATGATCTTCACACTTGGTCGGCCACTGCCCTCGGCGCCATCGACCGACGCCTGAATGCCGCTCGCCTGATCGGCATCACGGTATGCGTTTCCACGGGCGACGACGGGACCGGTTGCGACATGTTCGACGGCGGCGTCCATGTCGAGTTTCCCAGCACGAGTCCGCATGTACTCGCCGTCGGCGGAACAATGATCAAGGACGGCGTGGAATCGACCTGGTGGGACGCTCCCGGCACGCGCTTCGAGCCAAATAGCCAACAGCAGACAGGCGGTGGGTCGACTGGCGGCGGTGTTAGCGATCGCTTTGCGCGGCCTGACTGGCAGAGCGGGATCCAGGTAACTTCGCTCAATCCTGTCAGCGCGAATGGCCGCATCGTGCCTGACGTCGCGGCGCTCGCGGGAGATCCAGGGTCGAGTTGCTTGATGCGGTTCCAGCAGCAGGATGGCAGCATAGCCGTGGGATGGGTGCCCGGCGAGGGCACCAGCGCGGCGACGCCGATGTGGGCCGCACTGATCGCACGCACGAATGCTAAGCTGCCGACGGGCAAACAGCAGCGCTTCCTCGCTCCGCTGCTGTACAAGTTGCTCCCCGGCGGCGGCACGGTGGGTGGCACTGCCTGTACGGCGGTCAATTCAGGCCATAACAACGACTCGGACCCCGATCCCGGCATCGGATATCCGCCGGTCGCCGGAGGCTTCAGTGCCGTCACGGGCTGGGGTATCCCTGACGGCCAGAAGCTGCTCGCCACGCTCACCCAGGTGGGCTAGGGCTGAGGTCGCCGCGCCGCAGTTCGGCGCCCGACGTATACCGGCGGCGCTGGCGTCGTGAGGCCCTTCGGAACAAGCTGTCGGATTCGAAGGGCCGGCCAATTCCAGGCGACAAGCCTGTGACATGAACTGCCTATTGGCTAGCGTTCACGTTCAAAAAAAATCATCAGTACTTCGTAGCAAAACAAAAAGAAGGTGAGAAATATGGCGCACCCTGACAACCAAAATAGACGGACAAATTCGATTGGTGACCGAGCTGATCGTAGGTCGCCTGTACTTTCATAACTGCCGTTCGGTTTCGGGCCCCTGTAAGACCGGGAAGGGTCGACATGAGCCCGTCGGACGACACACGCGCAGGGCGCTCAAATGTGCAGCGCAACAGAAAACGCGCGCATCAACCGGGAAATACGAATACCCAAGATAGACTGACCTGACGCGCTCCTTAGTACCGTTCGCCGGCCGACGCGATGAGGCCGGAGCGGTGCTTCTTGCCCCACGACTTGCCGCCGCGCAGGAAGTGCAGCCAGCCGAGCACCGCGCCGACGTGGCGTAGCAACTGGAACGTGAACGGCTCCGCGATGGCCGCCGCCACGGCCATCCAAAGGCTCGATCCGGCGCGCAGGCCGGTCCAGCGCCGGTAAAGGTGGATGCTCCACACGTAGAACGCCAGATCGACTACCGTCTTCAGAAAAATGACGCTGAAGATCGACACGACGATCGCGTCGTGGCGGCCGAGCAGAAACGCGACCAGCAGGCCGAAGGCGGTCAGTCCGTAGACTGGCTGCATCGTATCGAACGCCTTCACGGGCAACATCAGCGTGCCGAGCGTTCCGTACCGCCGGTTGCCCGTCATGTCGCTATTCCAGGATTGGGTCTCGAGGAAACCCGCGAACCAGCGGCGGCGTTGCCGCAAAAAACTGGCGAGCGTGCCCGGCGCGTCGGTGCGCGCGTGCGCGTCGCCGACCACGCGCACGTCCCAGTCGAGCCGTCGGTCTGCCGAATAGCGGCGCAGCCGGTGGATCAGCTCGTAGTCTTCAACGAGGCATTGCGGATCGAAGCCGCCGACCGCGACGAGAGCGTCCCGCCGGAACGATGCGAACGCGCCCGACACGAGCAGCAGGCTGTCCGCTCGCATCCACGCAAAGCGCGCGATGAAGTTGCGCATGTATTCATATGTCTGGAACCACTGGAACATGCGGCCGCCCACGGACTTGCTGCATACCGGCACCAGAATGCCCGCGGCCGCCACGAGCGTCGGTCTTCCGGCGAAGGCCACGCGCATTGCGCGGGTGGCGTCGGGCGCGAGCAGCGTGTCGGCGTCAACGGTCATCACGGTCTCGGTCGTCGTCGCCGCTATCGCCGCGTTCAGCGCGCGCGCCTTGCCGCCGTGCGGCACGCGCAGCCAGTAGAGGTTCGGGTGACGAGCGCTCGGCGCGCTCAACTCGCCGAGTGCAGGCGCCGTCAGGCCGAATCGGCGGGTGAGCAGCTCGGCGGTGCCGTCGGTGGAGCCGTCGTCGGCGATCACGATCTGCGCCGGACCGTCGACCTGTTCGAGCAGCGCGGCGAGCGTCACCGGCAGCACGGCCGCCTCGTCATGCGCCGCGACGATGACACCCATCTCCGGCAACGGTCGCTCATGCTGCGCCGCGCGCGTCGATACGATTCGCCGTGCGAGCGGCAGCGTTTTTGCCGTAACGAAAAACAGCAGCAGCGTGTCGTAGAAGACATAGATGATGCCGCTCGACCATGCGACGACGCCGTGGAGAAAGAACGCTCGCGCGAACAGCAGCAGCCACAGCACCGTGACGCCGCCGTGAATCAGCCTGCTGGTCCACGTCGCCGGGCGCGGCACGATACGCGGAGACACGCTCGCCAACGCTTCATCCAGCAACTTCTTCCGCGCGTCTGCCGAACCGGTCGATCGTGCCGCCGGGCGCACGGCGTCAATGACGATATCGGCGTCCATCACGGCGCCATCCGTTTGAAGACCGACTGACGATCGAGCCATTGATGCTTGAGCGCGCCGCCGATGTGCATCGCGAGCAACGCATACAGCGCATAACCGAGCCACGTATGCAATGTGCCGAGGCCCGTGTGCAGCGGTTCCTTGACGGACGGAACGAGGTTCATCACGAAGCCGATGCGCGGCCACGGGAACAGGTTGAAAAGCCGCATCGGATGCGTGAGCGCATCCTTCCATGCGGAGTCGTGCGCCCATCCCGAGAGCGGCAGCGCGATCATCAACAGGTATAGCAGGAAGTGCGCGACGTGTGCGGCCACGCGCTCCCACGACGGGAACTCGCGCGGCAGCGGCGGCGGCCGGTGTGAAACGCGCCACAGGATGCGCATGAGCGCAAGGCCGAGCACGGTGATGCCGATCGACTTGTGCGTGTCGATTACCGGACGCACCCAGCCATCGGACAGTGAGTCCGCGCTCAAGCCAAGGGCCGCGTTACCGATCATCAAAACGGCGATGGTCCAGTGAAGGACCATCGCCGTGCGTGTGTACTGCGACGGCGCCTGCGCGCCGTCGAGCGCGATAGGTGGCGATTCGATGCGTGTCGTCATCAGTTGATTGATGGGGTAAAAGTTTGGGGTCGAAAGCGTTTTGAAAAGCGCGTCTGAAAGTACGACCCATCCATCTCGGAGAACGTTCCGGTGCGCCGTTTTGTTCCCTTGCTTCGTGTATAAAGGAAGCGACCTTGGACGAACAGAGCCCGCCGTGTCCGAAACACCACCCTCAAGCACAAAGCCCACTTCTGCAGGCTTGCGCACATCGGTCTGGCGCCGTGCCAGGCCATGGGCCATTGCCGGCGGCATCGGCCTTTTGCTTGTGAGCCTGTTGGTGGTGTTGAGCCCTTTTCGGGAAAAACTGGATGAACGGGCGCTGATCGATCTGGGATTTTACGCGGGCGCCTGCAATGACAGCAGCGATTCCGCTACGACACCCGAGTCGGGATGCCTGGCATTGCGGGCAAAGCCGGCATTGACGACCTCGCAGCTCGACGCGGCGCTCCCGCATCTAATCAAGCTCCGCCTCAGACTCGAGTTGAATCTGGCAGACACCGAAGTCGATAACGTCGACTCGCTTGACGGACTGGGCGGTCTTCAATCGCTCGACCTCACGGGGACTCCGGTCTGGCGCATCGACGCGCTCAAGGGCATGCGTTCCCTGAAACGACTCGTGGTCCACCGCACCCAGGTCCAGAACATCGATGCGCTTCGAGGACTGACCGGCCTGCAATCGCTCAATCTGTGGGAGACCCGGGTCTCGAACCTCGATGCGCTGAAGGGCTTGACTGACCTGCGGGAACTCGATCTCCGGGACACGCAGGTTCGGGACCTCGACGCGTTGGAGAAATTGCCTCACCTGGAAACACTCAAGCTGGGTGGCGCGAGGAATGTCCGGAACATCAAGCCGCTCAGCCAGCTGACCGCGTTGAAAACGCTCGATCTCAACGAGACGCAAGTCGAGCGCCTCGATGCGTTGAAGAAGCTGGACGATCTGCAGGCGCTCTATCTCGCCAATACTCCAGTTCGGAACCTCGATTTGCTAACGGGAATGCCCACCCTGAAAACGCTCGTGCTCGACGGCTCCAACGTCGAGAACATCGATGCGATGAAGGGATTGCGCCAGTTGGAAACACTCGTGCTTGCGCGTACGCAAGTCAGGAACATCGATGCGCTGAAGGGCCTGACGGACCTGCGAAGGCTCAATCTCGCCGACACCAGGGTCGAGAACATCGATGCGCTGAAAGACCTGACGGGCCTTCGAACGCTGAATCTCTTTCGCACCGACGTTCAAAACATCGATGCGCTGAAGGGCTTGACCGGTCTGCAAGAGCTCTATCTCGCAAACACGCCGGTCCAGGACATCGAAGTACTGAAGGGCCTGACAGGACTCCGAGAGCTGGTTCTCTACGGCACCAGGGCCAAGAACGTCGATGAGCTCAAGGCGGCCCTGCCAAACACTCGAGTTGTCTGGTGACCATTCGAATCGAATCGCAGCGTTGAAAGGATCCAAATGGCTGCCGACCTCGCCCAATCCTGGTTGAACTTCAGCGTGCCTGTGGCCGCCGCACGGGCCGCCGGCCGCCCACTCGTGGCGCTGGAATCGTCGACCATCATTGCCCACGGCATGCCCTACCCGGAGAACGTCAACACTGCGCGCGAAGTGGAGGCCTTGATCCGCGATTTGGGAGCGGATCCCGCGACTATCGCGCTGATCGGCGGGCGCATCCACATCGGCCTGACAGCCGACGAACTCGAACTGCTCGGCCGCTCGGACCAGGTACACAAGGTGAGCCGCCGCGAAGGCTCTAAATCGCTCGCGCTCGGCGACGGTCGGTGGCAAGCTCGAAGCTTAACCGGCAATCGTCTCATGTCGGCGCGCGACCGGACATTCGAAAATCCTGACTGAGCGTCTCACACGGGTCGATCTGCGCCGGTCGCGCGTTGCTGGGTGGTAGCCGGCCGAGTTGGGCCAGGAACGGTCGTCCGACCGAAGTCACAAAGGAACAATCGAGCGTCAGCAGTACGCCCGTGACGTGACGCACGCAGTCGAGATGCCGCGAGCGCTATCGAACCCGCCAGATCGCCGTTCACTGCCGGGTGGAGATGTCTGCCGGCCAAGCCTACACTCATCCATGCCCCGCGCTACCTGAATGCTGGCAGCCACTTCAACCCGATGGGCGCGGGCGGACATGTTCGCACCTCACGGCGCCGCTCGTTCGAGGCAAAGGAAAAGCCATGGATAAGTTCCCAAAAACCACTGCCTTGTTCATCGCAGGCTTTGGCCCGATTGTGATTGAGGCCGAGGCAAGCCGCGAGCTTTACAGTCGGGCCTTCGGTATCCCCTTCAAGGAAGAGACAGGCGGCTACCTCCATACTGAGAGCATGAATGGCGCAAACACTTTCGCCTTGTGGCCGCTCTCTCAGGCCGCTCAGTCGTGCTTCGACACGGATTCGTGGCCTGGCGACGTACCCATCCCGCAAGCCTGGATTGAGTTTGATGTCGATAATGTCGAAGCGGCTACAGCGGAACTTGAATCACGGGGGTATCGAATGCTGGTCAGGAATCGGAGTGAGCCGTGGGGCCAGACCGTCAGTCGCTTCATCGGGCCGGAAGGATTGCTGGTAGGAATTACCTTTACGCCATCCATGCGGGACGAGAAATGATGATGGCCGCAGTGGCAGTCCCTCGTGCGGTGAATGATCTGGCCGACGAGCAGCACACGCCCCTCAGGTGAATGGCTGATGAAGTGCTGAGAACGGTCCGCGCAGTCCGTGTGAACCTGGCGGCAGCAATGGGTCGACAGCACGCATTCACTGGCAGGGACAGGGGGCGACTGCTCCCCCCTTGTCACAGCCAGAGCGGGCTACACGGGTATGGTGTATGGAAATCCAAGGCCCCCCGTGTTGTGCCGCACAATACATTCCGGTATCATGCACGCCCCCCCACAAGCTGCGCATACGGATTTCGCGCGAGGCGTCCCGCCCTCGACTATCTGTGCGTACACGATTCCGTTCGCATCCCGGCAGGCAACCCATTCTGGCGTCATGCTCGCGACGATCGTCGGCTCATCTGTCGAGGAGCATGTATTGGCAATTTCTGATCGGAACGATTCCACATCCCCTGAAATCACAGCCACGGCAAAAGCCGGCCGCCGTGCGTCAAAGGGAAAGGCCCAGGCCCTGACACCGACGGACACCGCGTCGCTGGCACGCCAGAATGAGGAGCGCCAGCACCAGATGCGCGCGTTGATCGCGCTCGGTCGCGAGCGCGGCTATCTCACCCACGCGGACATCAACGATCACCTGCCCGACAACTTTGCCCAAACGGCGGCGATGGACACCATCGTCAGCACGTTCAGCGACATGGGCGTGGCCGTGTACGAGCAAGCGCCGGACGCCGAAGCGCTGCTGTTGACCGACGCTGCGCCGGCCGTGGCATCCGACGATCAGGCGGACGAGGAGGCGGAAGCTGCGTTATCGACCGTCGATTCCGAATTCGGCCGCACCACGGATCCGGTTCGGATGTATATGCGTGAGATGGGGGCCAGCGAACTGCTGACCCGCGCCGGTGAGATCGAGGTCGCGAAACGGATCGAAGATGGTCTGCAGGACATGATTCAAGCGATTGCCGCGTGTCCGTCGATCGTGTCCACGATTCTTGCCGATGTCGACCGCATCGTTGCCGGCGAACTCCGCATCGACGAACTGGTCGATGGCATCAGTGCCGACGCCGATGAAAGCGAAATGACGCCGGAGTCCCAGGAAGAGGACGGGGAAGCACTCGCCGCCGACGATGATTCCGACGAAGACGACGTCGAAACGGACGCCGGGGATTCGGAGAAGGTGAACGCGGCACGCCTCGAAGAACTCACGAACGACAGTCTTGTGATTTTCGCGCGCGTGCGTGCACTGTTCGAGCAGTTGCCGGATGTGCCTGTCACTGGCGCTGCCCGTTCCGCAGCCGCTGCGCAAGTGCGCACGGCGATCCAGCGTGAACTCGCGCCGATCCGCTTTACGGCCAAGACCATCGACCGCCTGTGCGCCATTGTGCATGGACAAGTGACTGAGGTTCGCGCGATCGAGCGCAGCATCCTGGCGATTGCTGTCGACCGTTGCGGCATGCCGCGCGACGCGTTTGTCGAGTCGTTCCCGGGCCACGAGACCGACCTCGAATGGACGAACCGCACGGCGGCGACCTCGCAGCAGTTTGGCGCGGCGCTCGAGCGACATCAGCCGGCGATTCAGGCGGCGCAGCAGAAACTCGTCGACATCGAGTCCCGGGTCTCGTTGCCGCTCCAGCAGCTCAAGCAGATCAACCGCCAGATGAGTGCCGCGGAACTGAAAATGCGGCAGGCCAAGCGCGAGATGATCGAGGCGAACCTTCGTCTTGTCATTTCAATCGCCAAGAAATACGTGAACCGCGGCATGCAGTTCCTGGATTTGATCCAGGAGGGCAATATCGGCCTGATGAAGGCCGTGGACAAGTTCGAATACCGGCGCGGCTGGAAGTTCTCGACCTACGCGACCTGGTGGGTCCGGCAGGCTGTCACGCGTGCGCTCGCCGATCAGGCGCGGACCATTCGCGTGCCGGTCCACATGATCGAGACGATCAACAAGCTGAACCGGATATCGCGCGAAATCTTGCAGCAGACAGGGCAGGAGGCGCATCCCGCAGTGCTGGCAAAGCGCATGGAGATGTCCGAGGAGAAAGTGCTCAGTATCCTCAAGATCGCCAGGCAACCTGTCTCGCTCGAAACCCCGGTGGGTGACGACGCCGATGCAACGCTCGGCGACATGATCGAGGATGTCTCGGCGAGTTCACCGGCTGAGGCGGCGATTCACGCGAACATGCGCGCGGCGATCGACGAGGCACTCAACGGGTTGTCGCCGCGCGAGGCCAAGGTTCTGCGGATGCGATTCGGGCTCGACACAAATTCCGATCACACGCTTGAAGAAGTCGGCAAGCAGTTCGACGTGACCCGCGAGCGGATCCGTCAGATTGAGAGCAAGGCGATGCGCAAGCTGATGCATCCCAGCCGGGCGGACAAGCTCAGGCCCTTTCTTGAGCGCTGAGGCAAGCCGGGCGTCATATCCCATCGACGCCCGGCTCCAGACTTGCAGCGATCACGCGTCGGCCTGATCGTTGCCTGACCGGGCGTGTTCGCTGCGGGGAAAACTTACAGCGGCTTGATGCTGGCGGCCTGCTTTCCCTTGGGACCCTGCTTGACCTCGAAGCTGACCTTCTGGCCCTCTTGAAGCGATTTGAAGCCACTTCCCTGAACCTCGGAGAAGTGCGCAAACAGGTCTTCGCCGCCGTCATCCGGCGTGATGAATCCAAACCCCTTCGTATCGTTAAACCACTTGACGGTACCCGTTGCCATACTCTGAACGCTCCAAGGAAATCGGTTGTAAATGATGCGACTGGCCTGCGCCAGACAGCGGCTACCTTGTATCACGAGGGGGCCGTCATTGACAATCCGGATTTTTGTAAGCCACGCTGGCATAGCCGATGCAAACCCCTCAAAATCTTCGTTGAACCAGACGCGCTGCCTCGTAAGCGATTTCGGCGTCAGCGCCTGGCGAACGGGAAAATTGAGTCGACAGCCTGGATCAGCTCTTTCTTGACGTCTTCGCGACAAATGGCGTCGGTACGTGTTGAACCTGTTCGCTTCCGCAATGAGGGCAAGGCGGATGAGCCGATGCATGTTCAGTGAGATGCTCGACGCTCTCGAACGTTTTGCCGCACTTCTCGCAACGGTATTGGTAGGTCGGCATGGCATTCCTCCGGTATCGATGCTGCCCGAGGATATGAGTATGGTTCGTGGCGGCGCGAACTTGATATTGCAGTGAACCCGCATTAATGCGATGGCGAGGGACTCGAACTGCAACTGCGCTCGATCGCACGAACCTCCGTCACCTGTTCATGCCCCCGGGCACACGGGCGATCGAGCGTTTTGGGGGGAGGCGATGCATGGTGCGCCGAGCCCAGCCCGCCTCGATGCGCTTTATTCGGCATGGCACGAAGGGGCGAGCCAGGCCGCGACGCTGGCTTAGTGGCGTGCACGACGTCAGCCTGCGCTCAACAGAACCTCGATACCCTGAAGCGTCGTTGCGACGCCCATGGCTTCGCGCGCGGAACGCCTGAACATGCCGATTGCGTAAGGAAGCGGGACGCCCGATGCAGAGGTCAGCCGGCCGGCTGGAGATCCTTCAGTGCTTCAGGGTGTTGCACGGCGACGCGCAGCAGCGTCTGCGCTGCACCAGTCGGATTGCGGCGGCCCTGTTCCCCGATCACGGGCACTGGCTGTCGCGCCTGAAGCGAAAAATCTCGGTGGAGTCTGAAACCCGGCAAGCGCTGCCGCCGCGCTGGCAAGGATTAGGATGCCGACCCTATTTATTCGATAACTGCCCCTATGTGAAGCGCGCCCGTTTTGTACTTCCGCGCTGGAGCAACGGTGCGTACTCGTGCAATTCTCGTGGCGCGATGTCGAAGGCGCGACGAAATGCGCGCGTAAAGCTCGACGCATCATTGAAACCCAACCCCGAGGCTACGTCCTGTACCTCCATATGCGGAAAGCGCACCAGCTCATCGGCCGCCATTCTCAGCCTGCGGTTGCGGATATAGGCGGCCAGGCCACCTTCATGCTCGAAGATGCGATACACGCTGGCGCGTGAGAGATGTAGCGATGCCAGCACGCTGTCAGGCGATAAATTCGGATCATGCAGATTTGTCTCTACATGCCGCCGCACCTGCCCGTAAATGGCAGCGCGTACCGCCGCGCGAGCGTTACCGGCAAGACCCGCTTGATGGCTGAAAGCTGCAACGATCAGCTCGACAGCGGTGAGAAAAGACTGATGCGCCTCCTTCTTGCCCAGGCCGACGATTTGTCTCCTGAGCGCCACCACATGCTCAATCAGTATGCGCGTGAGAGGGGTGGTGGCGTGAATCCAGCGGCCATGCAGGGAGGCTGCATCAGGGAATGACCTTTCCACCAAAGCGCGCGGCACAAAAAGGAGAAGTATCCGACCATGAAAACTCCGGATTGTGCACGGCTGATCCATGTCCAGCGCGAGGATACTTGGCAATTGCGGCATGTGCGGCACGTCGGACCGTGGTTTGCCGCCCAGGAACTCGGCCGGCGGCCCTTCAAGGAATACGCTGAACGTGATGTCGCGAACGCTCTCGGTCGAAACCCGACCCAAGGATCGCACGGCCAGGTTCGGCCCGGTGCGAAAGTCGAAGATGCTCAGATTGTCGATTGTGTAACGGGACAGCGATGCATCGAACGTATCCTCGGCTTGCTTTGACGAAGGCCAAATGTCGTAGACAGGACTCATGCGCTCCTGCCAGGCCAGGAAGCTTCGACGGGCGTCGCCTTGAACGCTGAAATGGCTGTGCGCGATGCCAGGCGCGAGCGTCGGCGGCTCCGGCGGCAACAACAAGCGGCCTGGCGGTATCGCCGTGTGTAGCGGGTCGTCGTTCAATGCAGCGGTCATTGCTGATTTTCATCCGGGGTTGATCCGTCCCGCGCGGCCGAACCTTGTATTGTGGAGCCAATGGCCCGCTCAGAACGCGCTGGTGTGGCATGTCAAGCATACAGTACGTACTTTGCCGTAGCGCACCGAGGACGGCTTTCAGCCAACTCGATCGTTTCAGTACCCGGAAACTCCACGCGCTCTTGAACGGGGCGACTATCGGTGGCCGCATCACACTTCAGTTTCGGCTTGTTGGAATGACCGCAAGTCAACCGCAGCCATCCGTTGTCCGGCCGCGGTTGGCTGCAGTCAACTGCATTCCGGTCACGTGTTGGCACCCCTCGACTGTCGGAGCGACGTGCCTGACACAAGCCAAAGATAACCACATCGGCACAGCAATCGTTTGCGAATTGCGGTTCCACCGCATGCGCAAAGCCGGGCCGAATCGCTCGTTTTTCCGACAATTCGACGAGGCCAGGCCCTGCTCGGCTGAAAGTGCGGACCGCACTGTATCTGGCTGACAGCCCATTCCGCCTGGAACGGCACGACTTTCAAGATTTCGATCCAGCGTGCGTATCCGTGCCGATGATCAATGCATTCATGCCGAAGTCAGCCATGCATGGATCGGGACGTCTTTATGCACAAATTTTCGGACACGCGTGAAGTTCGTCATTTTTGAGACGGAGTGTCAAGTCGCCCCGACCGCCCCTCCTAGAATTCTCGGGGCCGTCCGTACATCGATGCTTGCCCGTTTCAGGCGGCCACGGGCTGTTCGATTCTGCCACTCGATCGTGGCCGAGGGTCGCCCGGATAGCTTGCGTCAACGGGTTCGAGTTGCAGAACCCGGAGCGGACCTCTTCCGGTCGACGACATACTTGGGAATAACCGTGGAATTAGAGCATGCCATGCTGACCTGCTCGCGGAAGCCCGCTGCACGGGCACCGACGCGAGTTGACATTGCGCTATCCAATGGATTTGCGCTGCACGATGTCGCGGCGATCATCGAGATTTTTCATAAGGCAAGTGCGCTGACTGCATCTCGTCCTTCCGGCGAGGCGCACTACGACGTAGCGTTGGTCTCCGCCGCTGGCGGCCGCATTGCCACCTCTTCGTTGGTTTTCGTCTGGACGGAAAGGATCGATTCGCGGCGGCGCGTGGACGGCAAGCACATCGTGTTCGTCGCCGGCGGAGCAGCCGCTCATCTGGCTTGTCAGGACAAGCGGCTGATCGATTGGCTGCGCCGCAAGCATCCGTTTTGCGAAGGCGTTTATCCGATCGCCGAAGGAAGGCATCTTCTGGATGCGGCAGGTCTTTCGAGCGAATTTCGTGCCGCCAACGAATCTCCAAGCATATACGCTATCGGGTCGCCGAGCGACGAGCCTGATGCCGTTCGCATGGCGTTGCGAATTGTCGAAGACGACTTGGGTGAAGTCCTCGCGAGGCGTGTGTCCGGATCTCTGGCGGCACCGGCGCCTACACCGTTCGGTTTGCCCGTTGCGGCGAGCATGGCGTCACGCGTGAGCGAGCAGATCACGGCATCCGCGCGCTGGTTGGAGGCGAACGTCGACCGGCCTGTCTCGATCGACGACGCGGCACAAGTTGCGGCCATGAGCGAGCGCAATTTCCTGAGAAGGTTCAAGAGCGAGATCGGCATGACGCCATCCGACTATCTGCTGCGCGCGCGCCTGAACATGAGTTGCAAGATGCTGGTGGAATCGAGTTTGCCTGTCGACAAGGTCGCGCGTCGCTGTGGCATCAACAGTGGCGCGCAACTGGCGAGGCTGTTCCGGAAATACCTGTCGACAACGCCGACCGAATACCGCGCGCGTACCGAAGCGACCACTAGCATCGCGTGAGCCAATCGTTCAATCCCGGCCGTCAAAATCCATGACGGCACATTTCCCGATCAGCGAGTTCCGCATAACGATAGTGCTATTGTGATAAGAATACTTATCTCAATCTGTCGATATATTGCAGTTTCATCGAGATTTTTCAGCACGCGGATTGCCTGGCGCTGCGCGAATCAGAACGCGAACGCGTGGGGGTAGCGCACGCTCATTTTTTGCGGGTAACGCCGGCACGCGACGGATCAAGGCTCGATTTGATCCGGGCGGGGATGAGGTCGCTGCGCGGGCGTGTTTGCCGACGTGCGAGCGAATAGCCCGTAGTCCGTTGTCGAGGAAGCGGGGCGCGAAATCGTGCGCACGACAGTCGATGCCGTCGTGGCGGCGGGCGGCAATATCCGGTCGCCGCAGCCACGAACACCCTCGAGACATCGGCGGGGCGGCTTACCCAATCCTTCAGCGCCACTACCGGCGCTACATACCGGACCTGGTTGGCTCAGGCTTCGATGACCGGGACGTCAAGCGCGTAGCAAGGCAAGGATCGTGCTCATCGAGCATCAGGCGGCAACGTCCGCGGCGAAGTGATCGGCAACGTCAAGATGAATGTGCAGCCTTTACCCGGGCGAGTGTGCAACTCGATGCTACCGCCATATCGCTTGGCAATCGTCTTCACAAAAGCCAGCCCGAGGCCCGTGCCGGGCGGGCAACGAGAAGGCCCCGCCTGAAAGCGTTGAAAGGGTTCGAACAGACGTTGCCGAGCTTCAGCAGAAATGCCGGGGCCATGGTCGGAGACCGTAATGGCATAGCCGTGTTCAACGCGGGACAGACGTACCGTTACCGTGGCATTCCGTGGACTGAATTTGATCGCGTTACTGACGAGATTGACGACCGCACGTACCAGCAGGAAGGGCTCCACATGTGCGACGCAGACATCGTCCCCGATGTTCACGTCGAGCCGGATGCTTCGCGCTTGAGCCAATGCCCACAATTCGTCTGTCGCATCGAGCACCACGCTGCCGATATCCGTTTCCGCCAGGGACCAGGTCGGCGCCTCGGCGCGCGCCAGCAGAACGAAGTCGTCGGCCAACGCCAGCGTTCGGTGCGCATACATGGCAATTCGATCGAGCAGGCTCGGTGTGGCGGTGTGTTGTTCGGCGGTTCGATGAAGATCGATCAACGCAAGGATCGACGCTTGAGGCGAGCGCATGTCGTGGGAAATGAAGTGCAGCCATGCCTCTCGACGACGCTCCGCCAAACGCATCTCGGTCACGTCGAGCACGAACCCGATCGTTCGTTTGGTGACTCCGCTTTCATTCTGCGGATAGACCGTGGACTGAACCCACCGGATTTCACCATTGGGCTGAACAACGCGATACTCGAACCGATCATCCCCGCCGGATGAAATGAACGCTTTCGCAGTCTGCGTGACTTGAATGACCCTGTCGACGTCGTCCGGATGAATAAAGGGGCGAAACTCGTCAATCGAGGTAATCGGATTGCCCGGAGCACGCCCCATGATTCGATACCAGTTCTCGTCGCATTGCAGTGTGTCCGACGCGATGTCGTAGTCCCAGATTCCCAGTCCTCCGACGCGGGTCGCGATAGCGAGCCGCTCCTCATTACGCCGGAGCAGATCGAGCGCGAGGCGCTCGCGCGTGACATCTCTCGACACACATAGAATGGCAGTCGTCTTGCCGTCGGCGTCCAATATTGGCGTCAGCATATTGTCCCAATATTGAATATCGCGTCCCGGGAGCTCGCTTCGCCCAGAAAATCTGCCGAAGACACCGCTCCTGGCGGAATCCAGTGCGCTATTTCCCTCGGGCCAGACGTCTTCGGGTAACAACGGCAGCCACGGCATACCGAATCCAGCGTCTTCATCGACGCCTAATGCCAGGCATCCGGAGCGATTCATGTGCAGCAAATTTCCTGCTGGCGAAATCAGTTTGATGCAATCTATGCTGACATTGAGCATGTCTGATTGTATCGACGCGCGATTCTTCAGTTCGCCTTCCTTGACCTTGAGGTCATGGATGTTCGTACACGTGCAAAGCCACCCGGCGCCAACACGATGAAGATTGACGATGAACCATTGGTCGATGCCGCGGGAACCCACCAGTCGGCACTCCAGCGCCATATGGTCCGAGTCCGGGTGTGCGGCGCGCAGTGCGGATAGAGCAGTGTATCGGTGCTGTGCCTGGATCAACTCTATCCATTGGACGCGATGCAGGGTGCCGATGGGGCGATCCGCGTAGACCAGCCATGCGTCGTTGATGCTTACGACTTCCCCGTTCCCGTCGAAATAGCATGCTGGCGTCTGAAGAACATCGATCAGGCTGATGATCTCGAGCCCGTCTGGGCTTGCGAGGCGAGGTTTGTCTGACGAAACAGCCGAGGATCCTGTTTTCGAACGCTTGGGAGCTGCAAGATCCGGGGCGACTGTACTGCATGCGGCGTGGTTTTCATTTTCAAAACGAAATTCGTTCATTTCAATTGCATCCCATGCGCCGCCGACACGTTTCGAGAATGTCAGATATCGAACAAGGCATCAATGGATGGAAAGCACTATGGACTGCATAGTAATAATTCATATTGCAATTTGCGTGTCGGTTCCAGGTGAGGATGCGGAGATCGTGAAGCTGAATGGGTTGATTGCGTCATTAAATTACTGTAATGGCGGTCGATTTGTTCAAATTAAATTCTGTCGATGTTTAATCGGGCGTGCGGGCGAACGTCTACAAGAATGCTCACCTCGCTTTCGAGCGTCGACCGGAGAGGGTTCGGGAGATCACTGCATTCGGTTCGGGTGTGCCGCAGGCAGTGGATCCCGGGATGACGGCACTGGCCGGTCAGCATCGTTCGCTCAAGTGCGATCGATCACGATACGGCCGGACTGATATCGGGACGGCGACAAGCACGTTACGCCTACCGCTCAGATTCTGGTACGCGCCGAATGACCTTGGCCACCACTGTGCGTTCACATTCGGGCGTCGACCGGGCCGCTTGCTGCGCGGAAACGTTCGCGGCAGTCGCAGTGTGGGCGATGCTCGCGAGCACGACAGGAATGGCAGGCGTGGAGGAAAATCTAATTCATTTGGATTCCTTGGATATGGGAATCAATCCAGGCATGGTATTGAAAATTTAAAACAAAATAAATCCGACATTATTATGTCATCGGCCGATCCCCCTCGCGGCTCGCGGCGCGCGGCGTTGCCGGGTTCCCGCGCGTCGACGTGACCGGTACCTGCACCGCGCGCGATATTGATACAGTGGGCGCCGCGCGAGCGACGGCAAAGCCATCTTGCCGAACCTGCCACCTTCGCCGAGCAGGTGCGGCCAGTGATCGCCGTGCGCCTCACGGCGGATGCCGCCTGTCCGCGCCCATCCCCGCTCAATCGCGCGTCCGCCGAAGCGCGCGCCCCATCTCCGCGATCGGCATCGCCGCGATCGAATGCAGCAACCGCGTCTCCCCGGCGTCCGGCCGCGCGATCTCCCGCACGTCGTCGAGCGTCTGCGCGACATGCCGATCGAGCGGCTCGAGAAAGCGCTGCAACTCGCTCGCGGCTGCCTTTTCCCTGAGCCCGAGCGCCTGACCGAACGCGATCAGCGCGTGCACGTCGATGTCCGCGAAGCGCGTCGCGGTGCCGAGCGGCATCGTCAGCTCGCAATGCGGCCAATGATCGCCGCGATGGTCGGGCCGGTGCGTCGGCGTGTGATACACGACCGTGCTGACGATGTCGTAGAACGGCGCGAGCCGGTAGCCGCGCGCGTCGACGAAGAACGACAGGTTCTTCAGGTGCGCGTCGGCATTGCCGACCACCACGTTGAACACGGTCCAGCGGAACACCGACAGGCGCGCCAGCGCGCGCGTGCTGGTGCGGTCGATCGCGCGGGCGAGCTCCTGCGCGTTCGCCCGCTGGTACTTGAAGCCGCGGTCGTAGTTGAGCAACTGCATCGCGTCGATCGTATGCACGCGCCCGGCCGGCGCCGACGCGACGTCGCGGTCGAACCGGTCGATCACGTAGCACGCGGACGGCACGCGCAGGAAGTGCACGTCGGGCACGTCGAGCCCCATTTTCTTCGCGAGCTTCATGCAGAAGAATTCGTTGATCGCCGAGTGCGGGTAGCCGGCCGCGCGCATGTCCGGCTTGAGCAGGTGCATCGACGGCTCGCTGCCGACCGGTTCGTACAGCGCGTAGTCGGGCGCGTCGCCGCGCAGCACCAGCAGCAGTTTCTGCTGCGCGCCGGCCGCCGACATGCGCTTGGGCGCGGTGGCCGTCAGCGCGCGCTCGGGCATCGCCTGGATCCGGCGCTCGAGCTCGTCGAGCGACAGCGGCTGCAGGCTGCCGGGCGCCTCCTGCTCGCCGTCGGCGAGCAGCGTCAGCGCGCCGGCCGATTCGCGCCCGAAGTACGCGAGCAGGCCCCATGCGTCGGCGGCGTCGACCTTCGCCTCGCGTGCGAGCGACGTGCGCATGCCCTCCTCGGGCAGCAGGTTGTCGAAGAACCACTGGACCGGGCGATCGGTCGACGTGTCGGTGAATGGGCCGGCGCGCAGCGCGAACGCCGGCGACAGCGGGTACGCGGCCGGGGACGCGAGCCATTGCGGGTCGTACGCGAACGACCAGATCCCTTTGTCGTCGGTCAGCGTGCCCATGCGCACGCCGTTCGCGGAGGCAATCAGCGTTCTAGCCGCCATGGCTGCTCCTGCGGCGTTGCGCGGCCTTCAGCGCGGTGGCTTCCGAAATCTCGACCGACGACTCGGCATACAGGCGCACGCCGAGTTCGCCGAGCAGCAGCATGACCTTGCCGATTTGCGCGGTCGGCTTCCCGGCTTCCACCTGGCTGATGAATTTCGGCGACAGCCCGGTCGCGTTCGCGAGCGCGTCGCGCGTGAACCCCTGCTGGAGCCGCGCCGCGCGAATGAGGTGAGCGAGCGCGCCGAGCGTGTCGACGGACTGGGACTCCGACATGACGTTCTCCGTGCTTCGTATCTGATCGGGAACAGTATTGCACAACTCGCTGGCCCGGACATCATTTCGTATCCGTTCAGGAACGGAGAGGGGATCGCGGCAATCGGCGCGCCATTTCGTACCCGATCGGGAACCGAGGCTTGCGCAATCACGGCGGATGGTCATTTCCGTATCCGATCGGATGCGGGACGGGAGGCGACTCGGCGTCGTCGCACCGCACGCGCGAACCGGGCCCGCACCTTGCGTCCCGCCAGCGTCGTCCGCGGTCGTACCGCGACGTATCCCGCATGACGGTTTGCATGGAGGCGCGCATGGAGCCGATGCCGGTCGTACTTGAGTGGAATGCGGTCCTCGTCAGGATCGCGCTCGGGCTCGTGCTTGGACTCCTGATCGTGTGGCCGCTGCGGTTGGTCGAGCAGCGCGTGCGCAGCGCCAGGACCGCGCGGGTCACGGTCGAATACGAACCGGGCTCGACGGCGCACGACCGCCTGACGACCCGGCTGCGCGCCGCGGGCTTGGCGTGCCGGACGCGCGTTTTCGCGAAACGGCCGCGCGTGCGTTGCGTGAGGAGGAACTGTTCGTGCCGTGGCGCGAACCGGCCGACGCCGATGTGATGCTGCCCCAACTGATCCGGATCCTGGAGTCGGCCGGACTGACGTCGGTCCGCTGTTCACCGGAGAACTGAGCCGCACACGGCCGCTCGATCGTCGACCGGCTGCGTGCCCCGTTCCTCGTGCCGCGTTCAGCGTCCGGCCTCCGCACCGGTGCCGTCATGCGCATCGCCGGTCGTCCCGGGCCGGCTCATCGCAAGATGCAGCGCGGCCGGGTCGACCGGCTTCACGAAATGCTGCAGAAACCCGGTGGCGAGACAGCGTTCGCGATCCACGTTTCGGCCATAACCGGTCAGCGCGAGGAAGATGCACGGCGTGACTTCGTTGATCGCCTTCAGCCGGCGCAGCAACTCGTAGCCGTCCATCACCGGCAGCCCGATATCGAGGATCGCGACGTCGGGACGGTACGCCCGGTACGCGGCCAGCGCGGTCACCGGGTCGTGCACGACGGCGACCTCGTGGCCGGCGTCGCGCAGCCACTGCGCGAGCGTCGACGCGGCATCCTCGTTGTCGTCGACCAGCATCACCCGCCGGCCGATGCTGCCCGGCGCCATGGCGCGGATGCCCGGGGGAGGCTGCGGCGCGACCACCGCCACGGCTTTGGGCCGGTACTCGGGCAGCACGATCGTAAACGTGCTGCCGCAGCCGGGGCCGGCGCTGTCCGCGCGCACCGTGCCGCCGTGCAGGTTCACGAGGCTGCGCACGAGCGCGAGGCCGATGCCGAGGCCGCCATGCGCCTGCTTCGCTTCGCCGTCGAGCCGGTAGAACGGCTCGAAGATGCTGTCGAGGCGGTCGGGCGGAATGCCGGCGCCGTTGTCGCAGACCTCGATGGTCGCGGTACCGTCCGTGCCGTGCGTCGCGCGCACGGTGATGTCGCCGCCCGGCAGCGTGTATTTCGCCGCGTTGGTCAGCAGGTTCGCGACGACCTGCGACAGCCGCACCGGGTCGCCGTGGCAGAGCGCGTCCGGATCGGTGTCGAGATGCAGGCGATGGCGGCGCTGTTCGAGCAGCGGGCTGGCGACTTCGACCGCTCGCTCGACGATGTCCGCGAGCCTGACGGTTTCCTTCTTCAGCGTGATTTTGCCGCGCGTAATGCGCGACACGTCGAGCAGGTCGTCGATCAGCCGGACCATGTGGTCGAGCTGCCGCTGGATGATCGCGATCTCGTTCGGCGTCGCCTGGCCGTCGCGGTTGCGGATCAGTTCCAGCGCGAGCGAGATCGGCGTCAGCGGATTGCGCAGTTCGTGGCCGAGCACCGCGAGAAACTGATCCTTCGCCTGGTTCGCGTCGCGCAGTTCGCCCAGCAGCCGGTCGCGCTCGGCGTTCGCGGCGACGAGCTTCTCGCGCGCGGCGACGTGCTCGGTCACCTCGACCGCACTGACGATCACGCCGATTCCCTCCGCAAGCGGCTGCGGATTGAAATGCAGCCGGTACACGCGGGCGCCGTCGTCCGGTTCGGGACGGTCGTGGTGTTCGCCGATCGTCGTCGAACGACCCTGCGCGCGGACTGCGTCGAGCGCACGCACGATCGCGGGCGTATCGCCGCCGGGCAGCACCGCCGTCAGCGGCTGGTCGACGATGTCGGTCCGGCCGCACAGGGCGGAGAAGCGGTGATTCGCCAGCACGATCCGGTGCGCCGGGCCCGACAGCAGCGCGATCGGCAACGGCGCGTGCATCAGGACGCCGTTGCGTTGCTGTTCGGCGTCCTCGCGGCGGCGGATCTCGTCGCTCAGCGCGCGCGAGCGCTGCTGCGACAGCGCCAGCGTCAGGTGCAGCTCGTTTTCGTCGTTGCGCAGCGACGCAGCCGGCAGGATGCGGCGGTGCAGCGCGCACACGTGCCGGAACATTTCCGACTGCTCCGCGCTCGGAAACGCATCGTGCGGATAGCCGCAGTAAAGCGAGAAGCGGTATCGCTCGATCAGCTCGTTCCACAGCGCTTCCAGCCGCAGCGCCCCGGCATACCGGTACTGCGCGCACAGCAGCGCGACCATTTCGTCAAACGCGTGCACGGGCCGGCCCGCGCGGATCGCTGCGTCGACGATCGTGCCGATCGAGCGGCGAAAGCGCACGGGGTCGGGCAGGTCGCCGTCCATGAAGCTGTCGAGCAGCGCCTGCGCGCCGGACATGAAGATCCGGTCGCGGGCCGCGCCGCCGATCGACGCGCCGAACGTGCCCAGGCGTTCGTGTATCGCCGCGAGCCGGTCGGGTCGAGCGATCACGATCGCGCTGCCGCCGTCGCGCAGCGCATCGGCCGCGAACGAGGCGACTTCCGACACGAGCTGCTCGTCGGACTCGTAGAACTGGACGAAGTGATCGGCCCGCATCGGTGCCGATTCCAGCAGGGGAGAGTCAGTTTTCATCGCTCACGACCACGAGATGCCGCTGGCGGCCGGCAATTTCGTGGCGCCGCCCTATCCGGGCCGACGGAAGCAAACGGCGTACCGCGCGCGTGACGAGGCCCGGCGGCCTTGCGGCACGGCCTCGGCCCGCGCGGGCGGTGCCGGGTGATGCCGCGCTTGTAAATTCTGCAGCAACGAGGCGCGCAAGATCGTGCCGGACAACCCGCGCCGGACCGGGCAAGCCCCGCCGCCCGAGCAGCGATCCTTATCGCCGCAGCAGATAAACGTATCGGAATCGCTTCGTTGACGCCGTCCGGCGCGCGCTCGTAGATTCGCACTTTTACCGAATCAAGGGCTGTATCGTGACGACTCCCGCCATCCGCACCGCATCGACGTCCGCCGGCCACCCGCCCGCGTTCGCGCCAGACGCCGGCGCGCAGCGGTTCGACATCGTTCCGTTCGATGCGCCGCTCGGCGCCGAAGTCGTCGGGATCGACCTGTCGCAACCGCTCGGCGCCGCCGATTTCGCGCGCGTCCACCGCGCGCATCTCGACCATCACGTGCTGGTGTTTCGCGACCAGCGCATCACGCCGGACGAACACGTCGCGTTCAGCCGCCGCTTCGGTCCGCTGCAGATCCATGTGCTGCACCAGTTCGCGCTGGCCGCGCATCCGGACGTGCTGATCGTGTCGAACATCGTCGAGAACGGCAAGCCGATCGGGCTCGGCGACGCCGGCCATTTCTGGCATTCCGACCTGTCGTACAAGGAAAAGCCGAGCCTCGGCTCGCTGCTGCACGCGCAGGAGCTGCCGGCCGAGGGCGGCGACACGCTGTTCGCGAACATGCATCTCGCGTGGGACACGCTGCCCGCGCACCTGCGTCGCGCGGTCGAAGGATTGCGCGCCGAGCATACGTATCTCGCGCGCTATGCGGAGCTGCAGGCGCGCAGCCCGTGGCGGCCGAACCTGTCCGCCGAGCAGATCGCGCAGGTCGAAGCGGTGGTGCATCCGGTCGTGCGCACGCATCCGGAAACGGGCCGCAAGGCGCTGTTCGTCAGCGAGCATTTCACGACGCGCATCGTCGATCTGCCCGAAGACGAAAGCCGCGCGCTGCTCGACGAACTGTTCGCGCACAGCGTGCGTGCCGAGCATCTGTATCGGCACCACTGGCGCGCGCACGACCTCGTGTTCTGGGACAACCGCTCGCTGATGCATCTCGCGGCCGGCACGCCCGACCATCTGCGCCGCAAGCTGTACCGCACGACGATCGAAGGTGACGCGCCGTTCTGAGCGTCGCGCGTGTTCGTTCCGCTGCCCCCCATCCTGACTGGAGTTCCGATGTCGTTTCCGCTTTCGCCGGCATTGCGCCGCACGACCCTGTCCGCGCGCCGCGCGCTGGCCGCCACGCTCACCGCCGCGCTCGCATTCGCCGCTGCCGGCACGCCGCAAGCCGCGCACGCGGAAGGCCGCATCCGCATCGCCGAGCAGTTCGGCGTCGTCTACCTGATGCTGAACGTCGCGCGCGACCAGCAACTGATCGAGAAGGAAGGGCGCAAGGCCGGCCTCGACATCAAGGTCGACTGGGTGCGGCTGTCGGGCGGCGCGGCCGTCAACGACGCGCTGCTGTCGGGCGCGGTCGATATCGCCGGCGCGGGCGTCGGGCCGCTCTTGACCGTGTGGGATCGCACGCGCGGCCGGCAGAACGTGAAGGGCGTCGCGTCGCTCGGCAATTTTCCGTACTACCTCGTCAGCAGCAACCCGAACGTGAAGACGATCGCCGACCTGGGCGCGAAGGACCGCATCGCGGTGCCGGCCGTCGGCGTGTCGGTGCAGTCGCGCGTGCTGCAGTACGCGGCCGCAAAGCAGTGGGGCGACAAGCAGTTCGACAAGCTCGATCCGCTCACGCAGGCGATCCCACACCCCGATGCGACGGCCGCGATCCTCGCGAACAGCAACGTGATTACCGGCCACTTCGGCAATCCGCCGTTCCAGGAGCAGGAGCTCGCGGGCAATCCGAACGCACACATCGTGCTGAATTCCTACGACGTGCTCGGCGGCCCGAGCTCCGCGACGGTGCTGTACGCGACCGGGAAATTCCGCGACGACAACCCGAAGACGTACCGCGCGTTCGTCGCCGCGCTCGCCGACGCCGCGCGCCAGATCGCGGCCGATCCCGAGCGCGCGGCCGACACCTATATCCGCGTGAACGGTTCGAAGATCGATCGCGCGTTGCTGCTGAAGATCCTGCGCAATCCGCAGGTGCAGTTCAAGACGGCCCCGGAGAACACCCTGAAGCTCGCGCAGTTCATGTATCGCACCGGCGCGATCCGCAACGAGCCGAAGTCGTGGCGCGACTACTTCTTCGACGATCCGGCGACGGCCGGCGGCAGTTGAGCGGCGCCGCCGCGACGTCGCGATCGACGCTTATGCGTCGACGCGGTTTCGATATGCGCAATCGTTGGTTGGGGCGCGCGCCGCGCCGCCGTATGTTGACGCTTTACCCGCAAGAGTTTCGATCGTGAACGCCACTTCTCCCCGAATCGGGATGCCGCCGTATGCGGCGCGCGGCGCCGCTGCGCCGGCCGCCCAACCCGTCACCGACGCACGCGCCGCGAGCGGGCTCACGCCGACGCCCGCGCCGCAGGCCGCACCGGCCGGCGCGCACAGCGAGCGCCTGCTGGCGATCGACCGTGTGAGCCTCGAATACCGGACCGGCGCGCGGATCGTCCGGGCGACCCATCAGGTCAGCTTCGACGTGTACGGCAGCGACCGTTTCGTGCTGCTCGGCCCGTCGGGGTGCGGCAAGTCCACGCTGCTGAAGGCAATTGCGGGCTTCATCGAGCCCGTGTCGGGTTCGATCGCGCTCGACGGCCGACCCGTGCACGGGCCGGGCCCCGACCGCATCGTCGTGTTCCAGGAGTTCGACCAGTTGCCGCCGTGGAAGACGGTGGTCGAGAATGTCGCGTTCCCGTTGCGCGCGGCCGCGAAGCTGTCGCGCGCCGAAGCACGCGAGCGCGCGCTGCACTATCTCGACAAGGTCGGGCTCGGCGCGTTCGCCGATGCGTATCCGCATACGCTGTCCGGCGGGATGAAGCAGCGCGTCGCGATCGCGCGTGCGCTGGCGATGCAGCCGCGCGTGCTGCTGATGGACGAACCGTTCGCCGCGCTCGACGCGCTCACGCGCCGCAAGATGCAGGAGGAACTGCTGCGTCTGTGGGACGAGTTCCGCTTCACGCTGCTGTTCGTCACGCATTCGATCGAGGAGGCGCTCGTGGTCGGCAACCGGATCATGCTGCTGTCGCCGCATCCGGGCCGCGTGCGTGCGGAGCTCAACAGCCACGACCAGTCGCTCGACAGCGTCGGCAGCGGCGGCTTCCGCGACAGCGTCGCGCGCATTCATCATCTGCTGTTCGATACCGACGCAGTGAACGAAGCGCATGCCGCACCGGCCACGGAGGCCACCGCATCATGAGCACGATCGATCCGGTCCTGCCGCCGCTGCCGCCCGTTCGGGCCGAGTACGTCCGCACGCTCGACACGCCGCCCGGCGCCGAACGTGCGGCACCCGCGCCGCTGTGGCGCCGCATCGTCGGTGCGAGCGGGTTTCGCCGCGCCGTCATCGCGCTCGTGCTGATCGCCGCCTGGGAAATCATCGCGCGCATCGTCGCGAACGATCTGCTCGTGCCGACCTTCGGCGCGACGCTGGCCGCGTTCGTGCAGGGCATCGCGTCGGGCGAACTGCTGGTGAAGACGCGCATCTCGATGTCGGTGCTGCTGCGCGGCTATGCGCTCGGCGTGCTGTTCGCGTTCGTGCTGACCTCGCTCGCGGTGTCGACGCGCATCGGCCGCGACGTGCTGACGATGCTCACGTCGATGTTCAATCCGCTGCCGTCGATCGCGTTGCTGCCGATCGCGCTGCTGTGGTTCGGGCTCGGCGCCGGCAGCCTGCTGTTCGTGCTCGTGCACGCGGTGCTGTGGCCGCTCGCGCTCAGCATGTACACGGGTTTCGCCGGCGTGCCGGCCACGCTGAAGATGGCCGGGCGCAACTACGGCCTCACGGGCCTGCGGCAGATCGCGCTGATCCTCGTGCCGGCCGCGCTGCCGTCGATCCTGTCGGGGCTGCGCGTCGGCTGGGCATTCGCGTGGCGCACGCTGATCGCGGCGGAACTCGTGTTCGGCGCGAGCGCGGGGCAGGGCGGGCTCGGCTGGTACATCTTCCAGAACCGCAACGAGCTGTATACCGACCGCGTGTTCGCGGGGCTCGCGGCCGTCATCGTGATCGGGCTGCTCGTCGAGCACCTCGTGTTCGATGCGCTCGAACGCGTGACGGTGCGCCGCTGGGGCATCCAGCACTGACCGGATCGATGCAAGTGCGTGCGCATTCCCGGCGCACGCATAACCAAAGCTGAAATCGGTTTTTCACGCGCGCCGGATGCGTCCCTATACTTTTCGGTGCTGCCTGCGGGCTGCGGCGACGGCTCGCGCAATCGTGCGCCAGGCCGTCGCTTTTCCTGGATGAGGAACCGCCGAATGAATGCCCGTCATGGCGCCGAAGCGCGCGATGCATTGCGTGCCGCGCTCGCCGCACTGCCCGAACTCGCGACTGCGATCGGGCGCGATGCCGCGCAACGCGAGGCGCGTCGCGAACTGCCGTTCGAAGGTTTCGCGCTGTTTCGCCGCTCCGCGCTCGGCGTGCTGCGGATTCCGGCCGAACGCGGCGGCCTCGGCGGCACGCTGGTCGACCTGTTCGACACGATCGCGACGCTCGCGGCCGCCGATTCGAATCTCGCGCACGCGCTGCGCATCCACTACGATCTGACCGAGACGCTGCGACTGTCGCCGCGCACGCCGTTCAACGACGTGCAGCTCGACCGCGCGCTGGCCGGCGCGATCTTCGGCGGCGCATCGACCGAGCGCGGCACGTCGCGGCCGGGCGAGAACACGACCGTGCTGCGCCGCGACGGCGAGCACCATCGCGTGACGGGCCGCAAGTACTATTCGACGGGCACCGCGTTTGCCGATTTCGCGCGCATCAACGTGGAGAACGAGCAGGGCGACGCGCTCGCGGTGATCATCCCGGTTGCGCGCGACGGCGTGCAGGTGCTCGACGACTGGGACGGCATGGGCCAGCGCATGACCGCGAGCGGCAGCCTGTTGTTGCACGACGTGCAGGTGTTCGCGGACGAAGTCGCGGCGCGCGACGGCTCGACGCTCGTCGGCCGGCATTGCGGCGCGCTGCGGCAGCTTCATCTGGTCGCGACCGGCGCGGGCATCGTGCGCAACGTGGTGGCCGACGCGCGCCGCTACGTGTTGGCCCACGGCCGGCCGGTGCTGCACAGCCCGGCGGCGAGCGCGCGCGACGATCATTTCATCCAGCAGATCGTCGGCGAGCTGTCCGCGCACAGCCACGCGATCGATGCGCTCGTGCGCGACAACGCGCGTGCACTGGACCGCTCCGCGGATGCGATCGAAGCCGGCGATGCGGACGCGCACGACCGCGTGCTCGACAGCGCGCTCGCGACCGCGCGCACACAGCTGATCGTCGGCAAGCTCGCGCTGTACGCGGCCGAACGGCTGTTCGAAGTGGGCGGCGCGTCGGCGACCGCGCGCGTGCACAACCTCGACCGGCACTGGCGCAACCTGCGCACGATCTTCAGCCACAACCCGCTGCTGCACAAGGCGCGGGTGATCGGCGACTACGACCTGAACGGCGTGACCACGCACCTGACCGAAGGACGCGTGTTCTGATCCCGCTGCGCCCGCAGCCCACTTTCCGGGAATCCCCCTGATGACGACCCGCACCGGCCATCTGCACCTCGGCGCGTTCCTGTACCCGACCGGCCATCACATCGCCGCATGGCGCCACCCCGGGTCACAGGCGGACGCCGGCGTCGACTTTCGCCACTACGTGCGGCTCGCGCAGGCGGCGGAGGCGGCGAAGTTCGATCTCGTGTTCCTCGCGGACGGCGTCGGCACGCGCGGCGACGACGTCGAATTCCTGAGCCGCACCGCGCACAGTTACGTCGCGCAGTTCGAGCCGCTGACGCTGTTGTCGGCGCTCGCGGCCGTCACCGAACGCATCGGCCTCGTCGGCACCGCGTCGACGAGCTTCAACGAGCCGTTCCATATCGCGCGCAAGTTCGCGTCGCTCGATCACATCAGCGGCGGCCGGGCGGGGTGGAACCTCGTCACGTCGTCGAGCGCGCACGAAGCGCGCAATTTCAATCGCGACGCGCATTTCGATCATGGCGAACGCTATGCGCGCGCGGAGGAATTCGCCGACGTCGTGCGCGGACTGTGGGACAGCTGGGACGACGATGCGTTCGTGCGCGACCGCGCAAGCGGCCGCTTCTTCGACCCGGACAAGCGCCACGTGCTCGATCATCGCGGCCGCTTCTTCCAGGTGCGCGGGCCGCTGAACGTCGCGCGCGCGCCGCAGGGGCACCCGGTCGTCGTGCAGGCCGGCTCGTCGGCGGCCGGCACGCGGCTCGCCGCGCGCACGGCCGAGGTGATCTTCACCGCGCAGCAGACGCTCGACGACGCGGTCGCGTTCTACGCGGACGTGAAGGGGCAGCTCGCCGCGTTCGGCCGCGACCCCGACTCGCTGAAGATCATGCCGGGCGTCTTTCCGGTGGTCGGTCGCACCGAAAGCGAGGCCAAGGAGAAGTTCGACGCGCTGCAGGCGCTGATCGACCCGAAGGTCGGGCTCGCGCTCGTGTCGGGCCTGACGGGCGGCGTCGATCTGTCCGCCTATCCGCTCGACGGCCCGATCCCGCCGCTGCCGGAAACCAATGCGAGCAAGAGCCGGCAGACGTTGACGCTCGAGCTCGCGCGCCGCGAGAACCTGACGATACGCGCGCTTTACCTGCGGATTGCGGGGGCGCGCGGCCACTGGCAACTCGTCGGCACGCCGGAGCAGATCGTCGACGCGCTCGAGGAACGGTTCGTGCGTTACGGCGCGGACGGCTACAACGTGATGGCGCCGACCTTGCCCGGCGGCCTCGACGATTTCATCGCGCTCGTGCTGCCCGAATTGCGCCGTCGCGGGCTGTTTCGCGGCGACTATAACGGCCGCACGCTGCGCGATCATCTCGGCTTGCGGCGGCCCGCGCGGCGCACGTTCGCCGCGCCCGGTGCCTCGGCCGTCCCGGTTGCCTCAGCTGCCCCAGCCGACTGAATTCAGCGCCGCAGGCCGGCGTCGCGCAGCAGCGGCAGCACGCGCGCGCCGAAGAAGTCGAGATCCGGTTTGAAGTCGTAGAAACTCAGCTGGATGCCGTCGATACCCGCGCGATGCAACCTCACGATATAGTCGACGACCTCCTCGGGCGAGCCCGTGATCGAGATGTTGCCGCCGATCGCGCGCGCGGCCGCCTGCGATCGCTGCCCGAAGCCGCCTCGCCACGCGTGCGCGTCGCTGTCGAAGCTATGGAAGCTGCCTTCGTCCGCGTGCGCGACGATCGCATCGCGGTACGCACGCGCCTCGGCCGCCGTCTCGCGGCAGATCACGAGCGGGTTGAGCAGCGTGCGAATCGCACGCCCGCGCGCGGCCGCCGCCGCCTTCACGCGGGCCGTATGCGCGGGCAGCGCGTCCAGCGCGAGATCGACGTCCGGGCCGGACGGGCTCGTGACGAATACGATGTCCGAATAGCGGGCCGCGAAATCGATACCCGCGTCGGAGCCCGTCGCGTTGATCAGCAGCGGGCGCCCGTAGCGCGGCTTCGGCGTGACGAACGCGCCGGAGAGCCGCCAGCTCGACAGCGCGGGCGCGTAGCTGAAGTTCTCCGGTTGTGCCCACAACTGGCCGACCGCGTCGACGAATTCCGCGGCCATCTCGTAGCGCCGGTCGTGCTCGATCCGGTTCCAGCCGAACATCTCGTGTTCGATCGCGCGGTGGCCGGTCACGACGTTGATGCCCCAGCGTCCGCGCGAGATGTGATCGAGCGTCGCCGTGAACTTCGCGAAATGCAGCGGATGCCACGGCCCGTAGAGCACGTGGCTCGTCGCGACGAGGAGGATCCGGTCGGTGCGCGCGGTGAGCGCCGCGAGCGTCATGAACGAGTCGAGCGCCTGGCCATCGAACACGCCGCCGTAGCCGCCTTTCGGCAACCACTGCGACAGCGCGAACACGAGATCGAAGCCGAGCGCTTCGGCGCGCGCGACCAGGTCGGCGTTGTAGTCGAAGGTCCAGTCGGTCGAGCGCGGCAGCGTCGATGCGCTCCAGCCGCCGGCCTGGATCGGCAGGAACAGCCCGAGCATCAACGGCTGCGCGAGCACGCGCGACACCGGGCTGTCGGGGAAATCTGCCGGAGAACGGACGTCGACGAACGGCGAGGGCGTGAGCGGTGCGTCGACCCGGGCTGACGAGGCGGTGTCGGTCAAGATGGGCTCCCAGCGCGGCGCGCGGGCGCCGATCGAAAAAATCCGGCACGCCGCGCCGGCGGTCGCGGAACGGCGATTTCCGGTTTGCCGGCAAGCGACTCGCGCAGCGTCACAGTCGTCCCGGCCGCGGGTCCGGCACGAAGCCGCCGCGGTTCGGCATCCTTACCCGCGGCAGCGTGCGCGCATCGAGTGTCGCGTCGTCGGGCACGATGCCGTTCAGGTGCAGGACGTACGCGGTGACCGCATAGACTTCGTCCGCGCCCAGCGATTGCGGCGCGTTGTACGGCATCGCGCGGCGGATGTAATCGAACAGCGTCGTCGCATACGGCCAGTAGCTGCCGACGGTCTTTTTCGGTTTCGCGCCGGCGAGCGAGCCGATGCCGCCGACGAGCGGATCGCCGACGCCGCCCTGGCCGCCGGCGCCATGACACATCGCGCACTTGTCCGCGAAGACTTGCGCACCGCGCGCCACCGTGCCCGCGCCGGGCGGCAGGCCGCTGCCGTCGGGCGCGATGTCGATGTCCCATGCGGCGAGCGCCGCGCGGTCGACCGGCTGACCGAGACCGAAGCCTGCGCCGAACGCGGGCAACGCGATCGCGCCGATCATGCCGATCGATCCCGACGCAATCGCGAACGACGCGAGCCGACGCGCAATCGTCTTATGCATTGCGCACCTCGCCGTCCGCGCCGACGCGCCAGTTCTGGATGCCGTTGTAGTGGTATTGCGAATTGACGCCGCGCGCGGCGACGAGCGCGTCGCGGGCCGGCTGCACGTAGCCCGTGTCGTCGGTCGCGCGGCTTTGCAGGTCGGCCGGCTCGCCGTTCCAGACCCAGTCGGCCTCGAAGCGCGTCAGCGCGCGATCGCGCACGTCGCCCGCGAGCCGCGCGGCGCGCCAGGTACGGCCGCCGTCGGTCGACACCTCGACCGCGCGAATCCGGCCGCGCCCCGACCACGCATAGCCGCTGATCGGGTAATAGCCGTGCGCGCCGAGCCGGTGGCCGGCGGACGGGCGCGTGATTACCGATTTCGCGTCCATCTCGAACACGAACTGTCGCGCGCAGCCGTCCGGCAGCAGGCTCGTGTATTTCGACGTTTCCTCGCGCGTCATCTCCGGCGCGCGCACCAGCTTCAGCCGCCGCAGCCACTTGATGTTCGTGTTGCCTTCGAAGCCCGGCACGATCAGCCGCACCGGGTAGCCGTTCTCGGGACGCAGCCGCTCGCCGTTCTGCGCATAGACGACGAGCGCGCGCTCGAGAATCCGCTCGAGCGGCAGGCTGCGCGTCATCGCCGCGCCGTCCGCGCCTTCCGCGAGCAGCCATTGCGCGGCCGGGTCGATGCCCGTTTCGTCGAGCAGCGTCGACAGCCGCACGCCGGTCCATTCGCAGCACGACAGCAGCCCGTGCGTGAACTGGACGGGCAGCCCGCTCGGGCCGTTCCATTCGCTGCCCGTATTGCCCGAGCATTCGAGGAAGTGGATCCGCGATTCGGACGGAAAGCGCAGCAGGTCGTCGAGCGTGAAGCTGCGCGGTTCACGCACGAGGCCGTGCACGACGACGCGATGGCGCTGCGCATCGATATCGGGCACGCCCGCATGATGGCGCTCGTAGACGAGGCCGTTCGGCGTGATGTCGCCGAACAGGTCGGCGAGCGGCGTCATCGACGAGCCGGACCCGGGCAGCGCCGGCGTGCGCGCGCTGCGACGGATCACGTCGCGTTCGTGCGCGCCAGGCACACCATACGGCGGCGACAGCAAGGGTGCGCCTGGCGTGCGTGTCCACGGCGGCACGTCCAGCGGCGCAAGCGGGACAAGCGGCTGGCTTGCGAGCGCGCCGCCTGCCGGCAGCATCGCGGCGGCCCAGCCGCCGGCGAGCTGGCGCAGTGCCGCGCGACGTCCGGCGCGGCGTGGACGGGAAAGGGAGTCGGTCATGATCGAAGCCATGCCGCGCGCGGGCGCGGCAGCATGCGGAAAAACGGACATTCTCGGCAACCGGGCGCGATGCGACAAACAACGATTCCCGCTTTGCTTATCGCGCCGCGCCCGTCGCGCGCGCTCAGAACTTCACGCGCAGCCCGCTGACGAGCGCGACCTGACGATTCGTCGACGATGCGCTGCCGATGTTCGAGATCGCCGCGATCCTGCGATAGCCGCCCGAGGTCGCCGTGCTCGGATCGCCTGCCGCAAGCTGGTAGATGCCGGACAGGTAGATGTCGGTGCGTTTCGACAACGCATAGTCGAACCCGAGCGTGAACTGGTGCCAGCGCGGCTTCAGCGTCTGGCCGCCGGTGCCCGGCAAGCCGCTCGCCCGCCCGTCGGTGAACGTGTAGACGCCGATCAGCGTCGCCGCCGGCGTGATCTGGTAGCGCCCGTTCACGTCGTAGTTGTTGAACTTGCGCGACGAGCCGTCGACGTAGTCGAGCTGCGTGTGACTCCATGCGAAGCCGAGCGTTGCGCGGCCGAGCGAGTAGTTCGCGCCCGCGACGCCGATCTGCTGCTTGCGCACGCCGCCGTTCAGCCCGTAGAAGAACGCGCCGCTGTAGTCGTTGCCGGTCGTCGTGGTCGCGCCGCCCACCGCGCCGCTCGTGTTCGACGTCGCGTTCGGATGATTGAGCCGCACGTAGCCGGCGCCCGCCGACAGCGGGCCGTTCACGTAATTCGCCGACACGCCCCACGCGCTGTTGTTCGAGAAGCCGGTGCCCGCGCCGCCGTTCGCCTGGTTGCTGAACGCGTACAACACGTCGGCCGTGAAGCCGGCGATCGTCGCGCTGCGGAACTTCACCGCGTTGTTGATCCGGAAGCTCTGGTTCATGTTGTCGTTGTCGCCGACATGGGTCGCCGGCGACCAGAAGCCGGACCCCGAGTACTGCGCGACGAGATCGGTGATCGGCTCGTACTGGCGGCCGAACGTCAGCGTGCCGAAGTCGGCCTTGCTCAGGCCCACGTATGCGGAGCGGCCGAACAGGCGGCCGCCCTGGCCGAGTCCGCCGTCGCTGGGCCGGAACCCGCTTTCGAGCGTGAACACGGCCTGCAGGCCGCCGCCGAGATCCTCGCTGCCTTTCAGGCCCCAGCGGCTGCCGCTCAGCTTGCCGCTCGTCTGCTGGAGGTTGCTCGCGCCGCCCTGGTTGTTCGTATAGGCGAAGCCGGCGTCGACGACGCCATACAGCGTGACGGAACTCTGCGCATGCGCGCCGATGGAACCGATCGAAACCAAACCCAGGACTACCGATTGCTTGATCATGAATATCCTCTGTTTCTTATGGGTACGTCTGCGAGGATCACGATGCTATTGAGTCCGGGCCGCGCGATGAACGGCCGATCCGTGGTTTGCAAATCGATGCGTCACCGAATTGCAATGCGGGCTGCCGCGCGGCCGGCGTGTGCGGCGTCATCGCGTCCGCGGTGCCTGCTGGCGCGGACGTATCGCGCGGTTGGCGAACGTCGACGCGCGACGACCGGCGGGCGCGGTCATATCGATCGATGGAATCGTTCGATGGATGCGCGCGGGTCACGGGCGCGACGATGCTTTTACGCAACGGGGTGCTGTGCGGCGCGACGCCGATGCGCTATGCGCTTCGCGCGGTGGCAGCGCGGTATGCCGGTGTCGCGCATCGGGCAACAGCGGGAACGGCCGACGGACGACAAGGACGCGGCGGCATACCGCTCTGGCCCGAAAATATGATCGGACTTCGACCCGACCGGGCGATTGCAATCGAAAGGAATTGCACATCTAATCGATCATGAGTGAATCCGGCCTTCCGGACATCGATGCGGCACACCGGGAATTCGCCGCGGGTGTCGCCCCGCATGATGCGGGTCGGAGCGCCACTGTCGCGCGGCGCTGACGCTGCATGCCGGAGACATGACCGAACCAGGCAGGGTCGCAACGTCGACTTCACGACTGCGTGTCGCACGATCACGGCGGCGACATCGATCGGCACGTCGCGCTGACCTGCATCAATTCAGTGCAGCGAAGCCGCGCCTACCGTTGTTTTTATCGGATGCGGACAGGAGCCGACAGCCATGAAAAGCGACAGCGCGCTGACGAAGGGGGGCGGGCAGGAACCCGAGGGGGAGCCGTCGATCGATGCGGTGCGCATCGGCGCGGACGGTTCCGTTGCGTGAAGGTTCGGGCGGCGACGGACGTCGATCGACGTTCCGCCGCGCCCCGGACGGGAGAATGAACATGAATGCCGCGATGCTGTGTACCCGCGATGTCGCCACGTGTACGACGGGGGCAACCGTCGTCGAGGCGGCCAAAATGATGCGCGACGCCCACGCCGGCGATCTGGTCGTCGTGCAAGAGCAGGAAGGGCGATGCGTGCCGGTCGGGATGGTCACCGATCGGGACATCGTGCTCACCGTGGTCCGCGCTGACGAGGAGGCCGACTCGCTGTTCGTCGGCGACATCATGTCGGCGCCCGTCGCGATCGCGAACGCCGACGACGACATCTGGCTGCTCGCGAAGCGGATGCGCCAGCACGGTGTCCGCCGGTTGCCGGTCGTCGGCGGCGACGGTGAGCTGGTCGGCATTGTCTCGCTCGACGATCTGCTGCGCGCGGCCGCGGCGCTGCTCGACGAGTTGCGCCTCGTGGCGGCCCGCCAGGCGTATTTCGAGGAGAAGCAGCGCAGCTGATCACGCCCGAGCGGCTAGCGCCGGCACGCGTCCGGTACTACTGCAACGATCCGCGCGGATACTATCCGTATGTCGCGTCGTGCAATGGCGTCTGGACCGCGGTTCCATCGACCCCGGACCCGGCGCCGCAATGACGGAGCGACGCTTGTCCGCATCGGAGCGGCCGGGCACCGGCCGCACGATCGCGCGCAGGCGGCGCGGGAGGGCACATGATGAACGGATCCTGGCCGGATGCGGACGTCGACGACGTACTGCTGACGGATTTGTATGAGCTGACGATGATGCAGGCCGCGTTCGATGCCGGAATGAACGAAGCGGCCAGCTTCGAGTTCTTCGTGCGGGCGCTGCCGGAGCAGCGCGCATTCCTGATGGCGGCGGGACTGGAACCCGTGCTTGATTATCTGGAGGGCTTGCGCTTCACTGCCGCCGCGCTTGAACGACTGGCCGCGACCGGGCGCTTTCGCGCGGATTTCCTTGCATCGCTCGCCGGCTTCCACTTTACGGGTGGCGTCGACGCGATGCCGGAAGGCACGGTGTTTTTCGCCGACGAACCGATCCTGCGGATCACGGCGCCGTTTCGCGAGGCACAGTTCGTCGAGAGCCGCGTGATGAACCTGCTCCACTACGCCACGCTGGTCGCAAGCAAGGCCGCGCGGGCCACGCTCGTCGCGCATGGCAGGTTGCTGGTCGACTTCGGACTGCGGCGCGCCCATGGCGCGGAGGCGGCGATGCTGTCCGCGCGTGCCAGCTACCTGGCGGGATTTTCCGGTACGGCGACCCTGCGCGCCGGATTGCGCTACGGCATTCCGGTGTACGGCACGATGGCGCATTCATACGTCCAGGCACACGACGACGAAGCGCTCGCGTTCGAGCACTTCGCGCGATCGCAGCCGGATAACGCGTTGCTGCTGATCGACACGTACGATACCGAGCACGCGGCGCACGAGGTCGTCGAGCTTGCGCGGCGGCTCGCACCCGACAACGTGTGCATCAAGGGCGTCCGGATCGACAGCGGCGATCTGGCCGCGCACGCGTGCAACGTTCGCGCGATTCTCGACCGCGGCGGCCTGACCGATGCGACGATCTTCGCGAGCGGCAATCTCGACGAAATCCGGCTGCAGGCGCTCGTTCGCCAGCACGCACCCATCGACGGTTTCGGAATCGGCACGCAGATGAGCACATCGGCGGACGCACCGTGCCTCGACTGCGCGTACAAGCTCGTCGAGTATGCGGGCCGGGCGCGCTGCAAGCGCTCGGAGGGCAAGGCGACGCTGCCCGGCCGCAAGCAGGTGTTCCGGCAGTACGCCCCGGATGGGCGAATCGCCGCCGACTGCGTCGGTCTCGCCGGCGAGCGCATCGACGGAACGCCGCTGTTGCGTCCCGCCATGGTCGCCGGCGTGCGACTCGCGGCGCCCACGCTCGGCGAGAGCCGCATTCACGCATTGCGGGAACTGTCCACGCTGCCCGATCCCATGCATGCGCTGGCGCCCGTCATGCCGGTGCAGCCGGTGATTTCTCCGGCGCTGGCGGCACTCGCCGCGCAGGGGGGCGGGCACGCGGGGCAGCAAGCGGCATGAACGATACCCGTATCCCGGACGGCACGCGATCGGCCGAGGCCGTGGAGACGCACATGTCCCGGGTATGCCTGACGGACCGGCACGCGTGGAAGCCCAGGAAACCCGTGCGCGCGCCGCAACTCGATTTCCGGACGCCGGCCGCGCGCCACCGCTTCTGTTGCGAGGCGGTGCGTGCGAACCGCCGCCTGGCGGCCGACGGATCATGACGCGCTTTGACGTGTTCAACGGCGATGCGGACGGCATCTGCGCGCTTCAGCAGCTCCGGCTCGCGCTGCCGGCCGAGTCGGTGCTCGTGACGGGGCCCAAGCGCGACATCGCGTTGCTCGCGCGCGTGCCGGCCGCCCGCGGCGACACCGTCACCGTCCTGGACGTTTCGCTCGACGCGAACCGCGCGGCGCTCGATGCACTGCTGGCGCGCGGGGTCGACGTCGATTATTTCGATCACCACATGCCGGGCGCCGTGCCCGCTCATCCGCATCTTCGCGCGCATATCGATACTGCGCCGGACACCTGTACGAGCGTCATCGTTGATCGGTACCTGGCGGGCCGGCAGCGGCGCTGGGCGGTGGTCGGCGCATATGGCGACAATCTCGTCGGCGTGGCCGGCCGGCTCGCCGCCGCCTGCGGCCTGACGGATGCCGATGCCCGCCGTCTGCAGGTGCTCGGTGAATCCGTCAACTACAACGGATACGGCGATTCGCCCGACGACCTCTTCATGGCGCCGCTGGCCGTGTATGCGGTGCTGCGGCAGTATGCGAACCCGCTCGATTTCGCGGGGTCGCCGCTCGCGCGGCGGCTCGACGCCAACCGGCGACGCGATATCGCGCGGGCGGAGCGGCAGCGCGCGACCATCGCGCTGCCCGCGGCGGATGTCTATATCCTGCCCGACGCGCGCTGGGCGCGCCGCGTGCGCGGCGTTTTTGCCAACCGGCTCGCGCGTGGGGACGCGGCACGTGCTCATGCGGTGCTGACGTTGTCGGCGGCGGGCGGTTACACCGTCAGCGTTCGCGCGCCGGTCGCCGCGCCGTACGGCGCCGATCGTCTGTGCCGCGCATTTCCGGAAGGCGGCGGCAGGGAAGGGGCGGCCGGCATCAACCGGCTCGCGCCGGATCGTCTCGACGCGTTCGTCGAGGCGCTCGCGAACGCATATCCCGCCGAGTGAGCCGACGCAGGCGCGCGTATCGGTGCGATGCGGCGCGGCCGGAATCGAACGTCACGACATACCGTCAACTTGGCCGTGACCCGGGCAGGGCCATTGCGGCAAATCATGGACGGCCGCGGCCAGGCCCATTCCGGTCGAGCCCGGCCGCCCATTCGTCGTCGGCCGCGCTTGCGAGCGGTACGTTGACGTGCGTCAAGCCTGCCCGGGACGCCGGTGCGCCGGTCGGGCATTCGGAGGCTGCCGGTCGTCGACGACGCAGGCCGCCTCGTCGGCATCGTGACGCTCGACGATATCCTCGGGCATCGCACGGGGCTGCTCGCCGGCGTCGCGGAAGTCGGCAAGCTGCAGCAAATCGACGAGCAGCGTTTCCGCGCATGACGTCGCGGGCGTGGCGCCCGGCACAGGCGGCCGGGCCGCTTGCCCGTGGGGCCCGCGTCACCGGCTTACATACGCAGCGCGGCGAGCAACGGCGTCCAGAACGCATGGCTTCCGTACGCAGCGGCCTCGCAATCGGTGTCGAAACGAATCGCGATGGCCGTCTCCGGTTCGGTCAGCGGGTCGGCATGCTCGATCTGTCGGGCCAGCACGGCGGTATCGGCATCGGAGGCATCGCGTCCGCGTGCCGCCCGGGCGGCGACACGCGCGGCGAGCGTCGCCTGACTCGCGGCGAAATCGAGAATCGCGACGGGCACGCCGATACATGCGCCGAGCGAGAGGAACGCGGTGCGGTTGCGTTCGCGCAGGAACGTCGCGTCGACGATCGCCGTGTAGCCGCTGTCGAGGACCTCGCGAGCCTCCGAAAGCAGTCTTTCGTAGATCCGGTCGATCGCCGCGTCCGAATAGGCGCCGGGCGGCAGGCGAGCGTCCCCGGGTACACCGGCACAACGCTTGCGCTCGACATCGCTGGACAGCCGGATCGCACCGAGCCGCTCGGCCAGTGCGCGGCTGGCCAGCGATTTGCCCGAGCCGGACACCCCGTGACACAGGAGCAGCAGCGGGTGCGCGTCGCGTCGTGCATCGGCCATGGCCGACGCAATGCGCAGATAGCGGGCGCGCGCCGCTTCGTCACCGCGCAGTCGCGCGGTCAGCGCGCGAACCAGCGCCCGATAGACGAAGTAGCACGGCAGCACGCCCAGTGCCGCATGGTCGCCTGTGCGTGCCAGCCATCCGGAAAGGAGGCGGTGGGCGCAATCCTCGCGTCCGTGGGCGGAGAAATCCATCAGCGCGAACGCGAGATCGCTCGCCACGTCGATCCAGCGCAGCGCGTCGTCGAATTCGATACAGTCGAACATCAGGATCCGGTTGCGCCAGCGGACGATGTTGTCGAGGTGCAGATCGCCGTGGCACGCGCGCACGAAACCGTGCGCATGCCGATCGGCAAGCAGCGGTGCGATACGGGTCAACTCGGCGTCGTACCAGGCGCGCAGCGCGGCTTCGTCCGGCACGGTGACGTCGAGCGTGTCGAGCAATGACCGGCACTGGGCCGCGACGCTCGCCGCGCTGCCGGGATGGCCGCGCGGTGCACGGCGCGGCGCGTGCAGATGATGGCGGGCCAGCGTATCGGCGAGGGCGTCCGCATCCGCCCGCCCTTCGTCGTGTGACGCGCTGCGAACCGACAACATGGCACGCGCGTCGAACCGGCGCATGCGCACCACGTACTCGCCCGGTGCCGTCTGCTGCCGATGCCGGCGCCCGCCGGTCCGCACCGGCGCATCGAACGCGCATCGCCGGCCGCGTGCGACGAGCGGCCAGACGCCCAGGTACAGCGGGCCGGCGAACGGTCGATTGAGCATGCACTCCGCCAGCGCGCAGCGGCGCCGCTGCGCAGGCGGCACGAGATCGACGAACGCGAAGCGCACCGGCTTGATACGCTTGTACGCGTAGCGCCCGGCCAGATAGACGACGGACAGATGGGTTTCGATCCGCTCGATGCGGCCCGCGGGGTGCGGATACGTGACGGGCCGGCTCAATGCGCGATCGGCGCGATCGAACTGCATCGCCTTTCGTCGTGCATTTCCGCGGGCCGGTGCGAACGGTACGTGAGGCTTTCGGGACATGATGAACGGATCCGTGAGACGGGGCGCGCGTCCTCGTTGCCGCACCCCGCGGGTTGGGTTCGAACGAGAACGGCGCGATCTCGTTCGCTCGATGCAGCCGGATCGGTGGGGCAAGCCAGGGATCACCGACTCGACGGGCTCTATTGCAGCCGAGCAATCGTCGTACCGACTTGATACGAGTCAAGCCTGCCGCGCAGGAGGACGCTTGACGCAGGTCAACCGCGCTCGCGCAAGCGGCAATACAGTCGGTTCCAGCACCCGATAACGCGGACAGCGTGCGGCATGCAGCCTGCGCGCCGCAACCTGGCGGGATTGACGTCGGGCGCGGTCACATCGCTCGATTGCGGGCGGAACTCACGGCCTGACGAGGCATTCACGATGAAACGACGGGCGTTGATGGTCGGTGTGCTGCTCGCGTTGGGCGCATGTGCCGGAGCAGAGCGGGCCGGGACATTCAGGACGACGGAAACGCAACTGCTTGCGATGCGTCAGGCTGCATCGCTGCAGTGTTCGACGCCGCCGGAATGCGATCGTGCGTGGAGTCGCACGCGGCGCTACGTCGAAGCCCGTTCGTCAACCCGAATCACGCGAGCGAGCGCCGACCTGATCGAAACGGCGCAACCCTATCTGGCGGGAGAAGTCTATCTCTGGGCATCGCGCACGGCATCGGGCGACGGTGGCGCCGTGATCCGGCTCAAGGCGATGTGCAGGGGCATGTACGACAGCAATGGCGGCCCGGGGTGGCAATACGATGCGTGCGCCAGGAAAATCCTCGACATGGAGAACGGTTTCCAGTCGTACGAGAACCCGCCCCGTTAGCGGCAAGTGCCGCCGCACCTCGACAATGCGGCCTCTCACGTCTCGGTTGCCCGGCTCACGGCTCACGGCAGACGGCTTCGGCCGGCATGCGGTGCTGGCCGCCCGTGTGGTCGCGCGCCGATTTCGATGCGGTTCCAAACCGTTGACCTCGGTCAACGCGGGCTTGCGGCGAGTGCCGATGATGGAAACGAATCCGGACGCCGCAAACGCGTCCGTTCCTTCAGCGAGGCTCGCATGTACACGAATATCATGGTCGCAACGGACGGCAGTCCTTCCGCGCAACAGGCGCTCGACGAGGGTCTCAGGATGGCCAGGGTATGCGGTGCCCGGCTGTTCGCCGTCTTCGTCGTCGATAAATCGACCCTGTTCGCCTACGGCGGCCGCATGGAGCCCGAAGCCTTGCTCGACGCGATCCGGCAGCATGGCGCGACGATACTGCGGGATGCCGGCCGGACGATCTCGCGCGCGGCAGTCAACGGCGAGACGGAAATCATCGAGACCGATTTCGGCCAGGACGTCGCGGAGCGCCTGCAGCAATACGCCGTCGACCATTCGATCGACCTGGCCGTGCTCGGCACGCACGGTCGACGCGGTGTCCGGCGGCTGGTGCTCGGCAGTGTCGCCGAACGCTTCCTCCGCACAACGAGCCGCCCGGTCCTGCTCGTGCGCGGCGAGGACGCCGCGCACGCCACCGTCGCGGCGGCCTAGCTGCCGCGCCACCTGCCCAAGTGATCGTCATGCAGATCTCGTTTCCTTCCGAACATCCGACGTATTGCGGCCTCGATCCCGCGCTGAGCTTTCCGGCGCTCGTCGAAGGCCGCCGCGTGCGCTGCGCGATCACCGCGGAAGCACTGGAGGATCACTTCCGCGCGGCGTCGCCTCGCGAGCAGGATCTCGTCGACGCCTTTGCGCGTCATCGTCCCGCCATCGAACGTGCGGCGCGCTGCCTGCTTGAGGAAATCGGCGGGCGGCCGGTCCTGCTTCACAGCGGTTACTTCCGGTTCTGCACGTAATCGTGCCTCCGCCTTTGACGCGCATCAAGCGCGTGCCCGGGCGAGCGGGTACGCTGGATTTCAAAAGACCACTCGTCCCTTGCGCGGCCTGCGGCGTCGCGCCATCCGATCTTCATTGCAGCCGATGCCGTCGGGACGAAGGCGACGGCCGCAGGTCAACAGTTGAAGGAGTACGAACCATGAGCAACATGACGCGTTACGATCCGTTTTCGATCGAACCCGTTTCCGAGCTGTTCCAGGGGCTGTTCAGGCCGCTGCGCGGGATGGCACTGGCAGACGAACCCGATCTTGCGTCGATGAAGATCGACGTCACGGAAAACGACAAGGCGTATACGGTCAACGCGGAACTGCCCGGCGTCGCCAAGGATGACATCGACGTCCAGATCACGGGCAATACCGTATCGATCAACGCGAAGATCGAGCGCAACACCGAGCTGAAGGATGGCGAGCGCGTGATCCGGCGCGAGCGCTACAGCGGTGCGATCAGCCGCTCGTTCTCGCTGGCAGGCGACATCGACGACGCGAACGCGACGGCGACGTATCAGGATGGCGTGCTGTCGCTGACGTTGCCGAAGAAGGCACCGGTCGGGCAGAAGAAGCTCACGATCAGCTGATCGGACGGCGGGCGATGCCGGCACGCATCGCCCATCGTGAGGATCCGGCGCGCGGCGCGGTCCGCGCGCCGTCTCATTGAAGCCGCCGTATTTGCACCCACGCATGCGACGGCGTGCTGCCGATCCGACAGCCGACCGTCCGCGCGAGGCTCGGCAACTCGTCCTCGTTCAGCCGCAGCGCGTCGGCGAGCATGCGGTGATTGATCCAGCCGCGCACGACCGTGCCGAGGCCGGCCGCCGCGCAGTACAGCGAGACGTTCTGCACGATGGCGCCGGCCGCGCTTGCCGAGAACACGTCGCGTTGTTACACCGGCCTGTCGAGTAACGCGGAAGTCCGGACGACGTGGACGAGATCCAGCGGCGCGCGGCCGATGAAGTCCTGATAGCCGGTCCGGTTGCGCGCATCGACCGCGGCAGGTCGACGATCGGCGGCGACTCGCCCTGGGGCGACGCCGGCTGCACCGCGGGCGCCGGCGAATAGGCCAACAACTGCCGTTCGGTCATTCGAGTCTCCTTGAAGCGCAACTGCGCGTGCCTGGAACGTCGCGCATCGGCGATCTCGCGATAAGGCGGCCGGGCCGCATCGGGTTGAACGCCGTCAAGCGACGCATCGGCCGGCCACGCCGCGTGGCGCGAGGCATCCGTTGACCTGCGTCAGCGATCCGGAGCCGCGCGTGTGCAAATCTGACTGTGTGCGGCGAACAGGCGCGCCGCGGCTCACAGGAGAGCAGACGATGAAAACCGACAAGCAGTTGAAGGTGGACGTCCAGGATGAACTGGAGTCCGACCCGGCGATCGACGCGACGCGCATCGGTGTCGAGGTGGCCGACCGGATCGTGACGCTTTCGGGTCATCCGCCGAGCTATGCGGAGAAGCTGGCGATCGAGCGCGCGGCGAACCGGGTGGCCGGCGTCAAGGCGCTCGTCGTCGACATGACCGTGCATCTGCCGGACGACGACGTGCGCACCGACGAGGACATCGCGAAAGCAGTGCGCTCGGTGCTGCACTGGACGGTCGGACTGCATGACGACGCGGTCAAGGTGCAGGTCGAACGCGGCTGGATCACGTTGTCCGGCAAGGTCGACTGGGCGTACCAGAGCCACCTGGCCGTGCGGTCGATCTCGCAGATGCGCAGCGTGACCGGCGTGACCGACCACATCGCGGTGCAGGGTACGGTGGGTGCGTCCGACATCGGCGGCAACATCAAGCGCGCGATCATGCGCCACGCGGAGCGTGAGGCAAAGCATATCGTGGTCGACGTGCACGACGGCACGGTGAGACTGTCCGGCAAGGTCGGCTCGTTCGCCGAACGCAAGGCCGTGCGCGGTGCCGCGTGGTCCGCGCGAGGCGTGCGCGCCGTCGTCGACGACCTGGTGGTCGAGTAAGTCGGGCCGGCGGCGGATGGACGGGCAGCCCGCGCCGCGCCAGGAGGGAAGTCACATGACAATTTCGGGCGAACTTCACGAAGCGGACTGGTCGGTCGCGATCGAGACGACCACGGCCGAAACGGGCGGCTTCCGCTGCCGGATCCACGTCGCGCTCACATCGCCGGACGGCGTCTGCGAGCGGACGTTCGCGCACAGCAGGCTCCATGCAACCGAGCGCGAGGCGGCGATCGACGGGCTGCGCGCCGGGATGACATGGATCGAGATGAGGAAGTCGAACACCTTTACGGTCTGAACCGGCGGGTGTCGCAGGCGGGGCGCGTCGATGACGGCGTCGATCCGGCCGGCGCGCCGCGCGATGCGGCGACTGCCGCATCGATTCGTGCGCCTGTCGTCTACCGCGTCTTTTGCGAGACGTGGCGGCGCGGGACACGCTTTCTTTTGCAGGCACGCGCATGCCGGTGCGGCCATCGCACATGATGGGCAACCGCATCGGTCACGGTCGGAAAGAAACTGGCGGCGCCGAACACGTCGAACAGGCCGTAAGCGCGCAGGCGATCCTTCACCGGCCCCTTCATCTCCGCGAAATTCAATGCGATGCCGCGCGCCCCGAGTTCTTCGTGCAGCGCCACGAGCCGATCCGCGGCGCTCACGTCGATGTCGGTAACGGGCTCGGCCGCGACCACGATGCGCGTGACCGGGCACGCCGATCGCGCGATCGCGGCCTCCAGATGCTCGCGGAAGATCTCGACGTTCGCATAGAAGAGCGGCGCATCCCAACGGAACAGCACGAGCCCGGGCGTTTGCGCCGCGTCCGGATGCCGGGAAATGTCGTGATAGCCGCGCACGCCCGCCAGCCGGCCCAGCACTGCATCGTACGGATGCCAGGCCCGCCAGACGAACGACAGCAGCGACAGCGCGCTGGCGAGCAGGATGCCGGGCACGACGCCCATGCCGATCACGCCGGCGAAGCACAGCACCGAAATCAGGCATTCTCCGCGGCGCATCCGGTACAGCCGCACGACGCCGCGGACGTCGGCGATGCCGAACGCCGCGTAGATCACGACCGCGGCCAGCGCCGTGCGCGGGACGGACGTCAGCAGCGCCGGCGCGGCAACGAGCAGTATCGCGATGCACGCGGCCGCGGCGACATTCGTGACCTGGCTTTGCGCGCCGGCCGCGATCGCAACCGGCGTGCGCGACGCACTGCTGCTGACCGCGCAGCCCTGCGTCACGCCGGCCAGCAGATTGGCGGCACCCAAGGCGATCAGTTCCTGGTTGCGGTCCGGCGCATCGCCCGCGCGGGCGGACAGCGCGCGCGACAGCATGCTGATGTCGGCGAACGACACCAGCGCAACGGCGATCGCGCCGGACGCAAGCGCGCCCACGTCGGCGAGCGAGACGACCGGAAGATGCGGAGCGGGCATGCCGGCCGGCAACGCGCCGACCGTCGCGATGCCGTGCAAAGGCGCGAAGTGAGCGACGAGCGTAGCCGCCAGCACGGCGATCAATACGCCGGGCCGGCGCGGCATCACGCGTCTCATCACGAGAATGGCCGCCAGCACGGCGACGCCGAGGAGACCGGCAGCGGGAGAAAAACGGCCGGCGACGAACGCATGCACGATACGCGGGACGCTGGAAAACACGTCGCCCCCCGACACCGGCATGCCGAACAGCTCGGGCAGCCGCCCGAGCGCGAGTGCGATCGCGATGCCGTTCAGGTAGCCGTACTGGATCGGGCGTGACAGCAGATCGGTGACGAAGCCGAGGCCGAGCGCGCCGAGCAGGATGCAGATCGTTCCTGCCGACAGCGCCAGCGCGCCGGAAAGCGCGATCGCGCGCTGCGGATCATGGCCGGCGAGCGGCGCGATGGCGCCCGCGATCAGTGCCGCGAGCGCGGAATCCGGGCCGAGGACGAGGATCCGGCTCGGGCCGAGCAGCGCATAGGCGAGCATCGCGGCGATCGACGCATAGAGCCCGGTGATGGCGGGCAACCCGGCCGCCTGCGCATAGCTCATGCCGACCGGCACCAGCACGGCGGACAGCGCGATGCCCGCGTACAGGTCGCGCGACAGCCACGCGCGCCGGTAATGCGCGAGCAGCGCAACGCCCGGGAGCATGCGGGCAATCCGTCCGGAAAGGGGCCGGTTCATCGCGGCTTCATCCGGGCGCAATCCGGGCAAAAAGCGGGGCTCGGTCCGGCGGGCGCGTGTTCATCGGGATGCAGCCGGTATCGACCGACGGACGGGACGGCGGTACGCGCGTGACCGCGGCGTCGAATGTCGGGGCGATGCCGCCGCGCCGGATGGCGGCGCCGGTCCCGACATGGCCACGATCCAGTTCATGCGGCCTTGAGCACCGACAACTGCAGCGCCTGGGCGAAGCGGGCCAGCGTGGCGATCGATCCCGTCACGCTTTCGTACCGCTCGCGCCCGATCTGTCCGTCGAGTATCACGAGCATGCCGGCGTCGCGCGCGAGAGCGACGAGTGCCAGTGTGTCGAGTGCAGCGGCGTCGGGCGGGTTGTCGGGGTCGGTTCGGTAGTCGGCGTGTGACATGACGTCTCTCCTCGTGCCTGCGATCGGTATGTCGTGCAACCGTTCTCGGTGATCTCAGTATCGTCGTCGTCACGGGGCGATTCAATCAGCCTTGCCCGAAGCTGCGGTAGGAATCGTGCGGATACCGTCAGCGGATTCCTACACGGAGCGCCGCTTCGGCGCAGGGTCGCAGCGTGCCGGCGCGCGCTGCCGACGCCGCGCATACCAGCATCACGACCGCATGGCCGATGCGTTCATTCTGCAGGCGCGCTTCGGCTTTCCAGTAGTCGAGTTGCAGCCGGATGCCGCGCATGCCCGCGCGCTGCAGCAGCGTCGCGTCTTCGTCGGCAAGGGGGCGGCTCGGGCTTGTGGCGACGCGCCGTGCGCGACGCGGGATGCGCCGGCTGCCGCCGTTGGCGACGATCGCATCCGGCCGTGTCCGCAGCCGTTTGCCGCGCGTCTTTGCTGCCGGTGCGTCGGATACGGTGCGGGCGCGCGCGCTGCCTTGTGCCATGCCGGCGGGAACGCGTTTGACGAGGGTCGACATGAATGAAAGGGCCGAGCGACGGTCACTGGCTCAACACCCATTGCACGAGCCGATGCGCGTCGTCGGGGGACAGCGGCCCGCCGCGATCGACCGCGGACGGCATCGGCGTGTCGCCCCAGTGCACGCGGCCGCCGACGCGCAGCTTGCGTTCCAGTTCCACGGCGGCCTTCGGATCGCCGCGGTACCGTTGCGCAATCTCGTGGAACGACGGCCCGAGGAACGTCACGTCGGGCGTATGGCAGAACATGCAGTGCTGCGCGTCGACGAGTTCGGTCGGCTCGGGCACGGCCGTCTGCGCGGCGGCCATGCCGGCCGTCGCGGCAATCGCGGCAATCGCGCAGGAGGCGGCGCAACGCAGGATGCTCATGTTCGTTTCCTCGTCGAGATCAGGAGAAGGAGATCACTTCGTCGAGCGGGCGACGCGGCGAATGCCGCGTGTGCGGGCCGCGCCCGACGCGCAGCAGCAATTGCGGCTCGCCGCGCAGCCCCAGCATGTGGGACAGGTGGGCACGCAGCCCGGCCGTCTCGATCGGCTGGTTCAGGTACGACGCGGTATAACCGGCGCGCGTCGCGACGAGCAGGATCCGCTCCAGCGCCTGGCCGGCGGCGAGCCACGCTTCGCGATCGTCGCGCACGGTCGCGATGCACACGATCAACGGCGATGCGCCGACGAGCTGGTGATGCAGCGCGGCGAGCCCGTTGCCGAGATCGAAGGTCCGTACCGCCGTCGTCACCACCGGTGCCGCGAAATCCAGCAACGCCGGCATGCCGGCCGCGAATGCGGGCATGCCATCGACGTGCCGGCGCGGATCGATCCAGCTCGCCAGCTCGCGCCGGAAGCGCGGGTCCGCGAACTGCTGGCGGTCGGCCTCCCCAACGAGCTCCGCGACGCGCGCGCGGTGTGCGATCGAGTCGACGCACGCGACGTCGGCACCTTCCGCGACGCCGGCCGCGATCAGCTCGTGCTGGATTGCTTCCGGCACGGGGCTCGATTCGAACGGCGCGCGTGTCGTGACGCGGTCCGGAATCGCATCGAACAGCGCGCCGAGGGACGCGTCGGAATAGCCGTCGTCGCAGACCCGGACGAGCGCCAGGAGATCGGGGTCGACTTCGGAAGGAAACGTGCGGATCGTGTGGGCGAGCCCGGCGTGATTGAGCGCGACACGCAGATTGAGCAACGCCGCCCCGCAGCTGATGATCAGCTCGCGATCGAACGGATCGACCACGGGCAACGCGCGAACGCGGTCCGCGCAGACCGAGATCGTGGTGCCGTTGACCAGGAAGCGCCACGGCTGGGAATTGTGGCTGGACGGAGCCAGCACCGCGTAGCCCAGCAGCGATTTCAGTTGCGCTTCGGGATGGGCGCTTGCGGCAAGGGGGGGAATGGATATCATTCGATTATCTCCAGGGTCGCCGCCTCGGGCGGCGTCACGCCACTTCATCGTGTCAGCAACCGTCCGGCGGCCGTTGACCCACATCAAGCGCCCGTCACCGGGCGGTGCGCGCGCGATGCGCGGCGACTAGCCTTGGAAAGCGAAGCGCGCGAGAGCGATCGCGCGGGGAGGCGAGCATGCTTGCGATGATGTTTGACGGCACGACACCGCATTTGCGCGAAGCGCACGTGCCGGACCCATCGCCCGCGGCGGGCCAGCTGCTGATCGACGTGCACGCGTGCGGCGTATGCCGGACCGATCTCCACGTGGTCGACGGCGAGCTCGCGCACCCGAAGCTGCCGCTGATTCCGGGGCACGAAATCGTCGGCACGGTGCGCCGACTGGGCGCAGGCGTGACGGGCTTTGCCGTCGGCGACCGGGTGGGCGTCCCCTGGCTCGGCTCGACCTGCGGGCATTGCGCGTATTGCCGGTCCGGCCGCGAAAACCTGTGCGACAGCCCGGGATTCACCGGCTATACGATCGACGGCGGCTATGCCGAATGCGCCGTCGCCGATCATCGGTATTGCGTGCACCTGCCGCGGCGTTATTCCGATCTGGAAGCCGCGCCGCTGCTGTGCGCCGGGCTGATCGGCTATCGAACCTTGCGCATGGCGGGCGACGCTCGCCGGATCGGCATCTACGGCTTCGGCGCGGCAGCCCATCTCGTCGCGCAGGTCGCGCAGGTCGAAGGACGCAAGGTGTTTGCGTTGACGAAGCCGGGCGACATCGTGGCCCGGCAGCTCGCGCTGTCACTGGGCGCGGCATGGGCCGGCGGCAGCGACGAGGCGCCGCCGGAGCCGCTCGATGCCGCGCTGATTTTCGCGCCGCTCGGTGCGCTGGTGCCGGCCGCGCTGCGCGCGCTCGACAAAGGCGGGATCGTCGTATGCGGCGGCATTCACATGAGCGACATCCCGGGCTTTCCGTACGCGTGGCTGTGGGGCGAGCGCCGCATCGCGTCGGTGGCGAACCTGACGCGGGCGGATGCGGTCGAGTTCATGCGAACCGCCGACGCGATGCCGCTGCGGGTCGAGGCCGTGCGCTACGCGCTGGCCGATGCGAACCGCGCACTCGACGACTTGCGCGGCGGGCGCGTGTCGGGCGCCGCCGTGCTGGGCATGCGCGGCTGATCCGCCCGACGTTCCCGCGGCGCGCTCAGATCTGCCGGAGGCCTTCCGAATCGACGATCCGGATCTGCTTGCCCTGCGCCGCGACGAGCCCCTTGTGCTGGAACTTCGACAGCATGCGGCTGACCGTTTCGAGCTTCATCCCGAGATATTCGCCGATCTCGTCGCGCGTCATCCGCAGCACGAATTCGGCGGCCGAGTAGCCGCGCGCCTTGAAGCGTGCGGATAGATTCAGCAGGAACGCGGCCACGCGCTGCTCGGCGGTCATCGTGCCGAGCAGCAGCATCTGGGAGGATTCGCGCACGATCTCGCCGCCCATCATCTGGTACACGTGATGCTGCATCGGCCGCACTTCGCGGCACAGCTGCTCGAGCTGGCCGAACGGGATGATGCAGACCGTGCTGTCCTCGAGCGCGATCGCGTCGCCGTTGTGGTGCCCGGTGTGCACGCCGTCGAGCCCGAGCGATTCGCCGACGATCTGGAAGCCGGTGATCTGCTCGTCGCCGTCGCGATGCATCACGATGGTCTTGAACGACCCGGTTCGCACGGCATAGATGCTGTTGAATGCGTCGCCCGCGCGAAACAGCGTTTCGCCGCGCTTGACGTGGCGCGTCGTGCAGATCATCGCGTCGACGCGTGCGAAATCGTCGGGCGAAAGGTCGGATGGCATGCAGACGGTACGCAATGCGCACGTCGAACAGCGGGAGGTGGAGCGCTTCGGCTGATCCGCCGGTTCGACGGGATGCAGCGGGATGAACTGGCGTAACGGCAGGTTCGTCGAGACGTTGGCACTGCTCTGCATGATCGGCTCCAGTTGAGGGGCAGCGTCGGCTCGCCGTCGGGCAGGGTCGCGCTGGCCGTTGTACCGGCGGCCTTGGTCTCTGCCGCCTTCCTGATGGAAAAGCCACGCCGGGCGAGCCGGGAGACCGATACGCCAGTCTCGACGGCGATGCAGCCCTTGCTCCGGGAGGCACGCTTGCTTGTCTTTCTCGATGTGCAGTATGGATGTTGCGCGGCGTCAAGAAAATCAGCCGGAATTGAAGTTGCGGTAGGAGAGAGGGAAGTCTTGTAGGTGATTTCCTACACGGGTGCGGCAACTTGTCGCGATCGTCGCGGGCGTGCGCCGGACACGGAGGACGGGCGGGTCGTCGCCGCGCCGGCCTGGCCGTCGTCGCCGCTGCGTTCGGGAAATCCGGGCGGGGGCGGGCACTCGACCCTGCCCGATGCCGCCGTCAGAGTTCGTCCGGGTCGTCGAACAGCTTGTGGCGCATCGCGTAGCGCACGAGTGCCGTGTCGTTCGGCATCTGCATCTTTTCGAGGATCCGCGTCTTGTACGTGCTGACGGTCTTGACGCTGACGCAGAGCGCCTGCGCGATCTCGGCAATCGACTCGCCGGTGGTGACGCGCCGGAAGACGTCGAACTCGCGGTCGGACAGGCGCTGGTGCGGCAGGAGATCGGTCGGCTCGTTCAGGCTCTGCGCGAATTGCTCGGCCATCGCCAGGCTCACGTAGACGCCGCCGCCGGCGATCTTGGTCAGCGCGGCGACCAGTTCCGCGCTGGCGCTTTCCTTGGTCATGTAGCCCGAGGCCCCCGCGCGGAACGCGCGCACCGCATATTGCTGCTCGGCATGCATCGTCAGCACGAGGATATGCAACGCGGGCTTCTCGTCCTTGATCTGCTTGATGAGTTCGACACCGTTGCGGCCGGGCATCGACAGGTCGAGCACCAGCACGTTGGCGTCCGTGCCGCGCATGAGCGCGATCGTCGAAGCACTGTCCTGCGCTTCGCCGACGACGTCGAAACCGCTGGCGCTCCGCAGGATGTGCCGCAGGCCGTCCCTGACGAGTGCATGGTCGTCGGCGATGAGTACCCTGATCATGACAGCGCATCTCCTGGCTGGATGGCGTGCAGCGGCAGCGCCACGGTGATCGTGAATCCTGCTCCCGGCCGGTTGTCGATCGTTACCGTCCCCTCGAGCATGTGCACGCGCTCGCGGATGCCGATCAGGCCGAACGACGGGCGATCCCGCACGTTGCCGGCGTCCTCCGCCGCGCCGTGACCGTTGTCCGCGATGCGCAGCATGCAACAACCGTCTTCCACTTTCAATGCCAGCTTCACGTTCGTCGCGTCCGAGTGCCGCGCGACGTTGTTCAGCGCCTCCTGCACGATGCGGAACAGCGTGGTTGCGCCGGCACCGGTGAACGCGGTACCGACGGGCGCGATGTCGCGGTCGACCGTGATCTTGTAGCGACGCGTGAAATCGTTTGCAAGCCATTCGATCGCCGGGACGAGCCCAAGGTCGTCGAGCATCACCGGCCGCAGATCGGCCGCGATGCGCCGGACCGACGCAACGGTCGAATCGATCAGGCGATGCATGCCGCCCAACTGCTCGCGCACGCCGGCGTCGGCGGCGACGACACCGGCGAGCCCCCGTTCGACGGCGGAGAGGTCCATCTTGAGCGCGGTGAGCTGCTGACCGAGGTCATCGTGCAATTCGCGCGCAATCCGCGTTTTCTCTTCCTCCCGCACGTTCTGCAGGTTGGCGGACAGCTCGCGCAGTTCCTCGCGCGACTGCTTGAGGGCGTTTTCCGCCCGCACCCGCTCGGTGACGTCGCGCAGCACGACCGTGTACAGCTTGCCGGTGCCGTCGCGGATCTGCGAGATCGACGCCTCGATCGGAAACTCCGTGCCGTCGCCGCGCAAGCCGGACAACACGGGTTGCCGCCCCATCTGGCGCTCCGACACGCCGGTCACGCCGAATTGCTCGACGTGCCGCGCATGCGCGGCGCGGAAGCGCTCGGGGATGAAGCGGGACAGCGGCGCACCGATCGCCTCCGTCGCGGAGACGCCGAACACGCGCTCGGCCGCCGGGTTGAAGATCACGATCGTCTGGCTTTCGTCGACGGTGATGATGGCCTCCATCGATGACCGGATGATGGCCATCATCCGGTCATCGGTGGGCGGGCTGTCGACGGCGGCCCCGGCGGGAGGCTCGCGCTCCGCGGCGATCTGCCGCACGCGCGCGGCCAGCGTCAGCGACAGTGCGAGGCCGGCCAGCAGCACGGCCATCGCGGCGCCGGACATGGCCGCGCGCGGTGCGCTGTAGCGCAGCGAGAGCGGCGTGCCGCCGAAGCTCAGCGCATCGGTTCGCGTGAACGTATCGCGGCGCGCGCTGGCGTCGCCGCCGTCGAAGCCGCCTGAATAGACGGGCGCCGCCGGATTGTCGGCCATGATGTCCATGTGCAGCCGGTCGAGCACGGCCGAATCGACGAGACGATCCGGATTCAGCGACGCGTAGACGTATCCGGTCGCGCGCGCGTGCCGTGGCCCGGACAGCGCCCCGTCTTCAGCACCCGCATAAATCGGCAAGTACAGGGTCAGTTCCGTCCGGGATTTCGTCGCACCGGTGCTGTCCTGGATCGCGTTCGCGGCCATCGCGACCTTGCCGGTTTCCGCCGCCCGCTGCAGTGCCAGCCGGGTCGGCTGATCGTCCGCGGCGGCGCTCGGTTCGATTCTTCCGAGCGTGCGGACGGGGGATTGCAATCCGTCCAGATCGAGACTGGCGAGATAACCGCGCCACGCGGCCCCGGATTGCGGCGCTGCCAGTGTCGACGCGAAGCCGCGCGCGCCGCGCAATACGGCCGTGGCGCCGAGGAGGCTGCGCCGGAGCTCGGCCGTCGCGCGTGTCGCGGCTTGCTCGAACCTTGCCTGGTCGGCTTGTCGGGCCGCGATCTGCAGTGACCGGGAAGCCGCAAACGTGGCAGCCAGGCCAAGCGCCAGCGTCAGCAGCGCGGCCATGGCTGCGTATCGGGCGGGCCGAATCCGGTGCGGAGCCGGCCCGCCCTTGAAGGAGGGCGCATTCACTGTCATTGCCGTTCATCCTGACGGATTTCGCCGGCGGCGGGCCGGGCGCGACGCACGCAAAGCGCTGCGGGCCGGAACCGCGATGTCACCCGAAATTGTGCGCGTTCCAGCAACGTTCGCCAATCGGTGCCGATGCATACGGTCGGCGCCGTGCGAGCTTGACCCGCGTCAACGGCAAGGCGTCCGTCGGGATCAGACTGGCTTGAGGAACCGATCGAACCCGGACGACGGCAGGGAGGCATCATGTACCAAAGGATCTTCGCGGCACTCGACGGCAGCCGCAGCGCGCGGCTCGCGCTCGACGAGGCGATTTCGCTCGCCCGCGATTCGGGCAGCCTGATCATCGCCGTGTGCGTGGTATCGGATGCGCCCCGGCCGGTCGACGTCGACAGCGGCTACATCGACCAGCGCGACCGGGCCGGACTGGACGCGGACCAGGCCGCGATCGCGGTCTCCGACGCGGAAACCGCGTTTCGGCTGTCCGGGGTGCGCGGCATCGCGCAAACGATCGACGCAGGCGGAGAGGACGTTTCGGACGTGCTGGCGCGCGCCGCCGCCGAATGCGATGCGGACCTGATCGTGATGGGCACGCATGGCCGCCGCGGCGTGCGCCGTGCGTTGCTCGGCAGCGTCGCCGAATCGCTGGTGCGCATCGCGAACCGGCCGGTGCTGGTCGTACGGGAGGGGCCGGGCGCGTGCGCCGGCATGTTGTGACGGTCGTGACAGGAAGCGGGCCGCCGCTTGCGGCTGCCGGCTTTCACTCGCTCAGTGGGACAGCAGGACCGGCACCGTCATCGTCTCGAGGATCGTGCGCGTCGCACCGCCCAGCACGCGTTCGTGCATGCGGGCATGACTGTACAGGCCCATCACCAGCAGGTCCGCGTGCAGGTCGGTCGCCCGGTTCAGCAGCGTCGCGCCCACGCTCACCGACCGTTCGCGCGGCGTGGTGGAGAACGACGCGCGAATGCCGTGACGTTCGAGATACGCGGCGACATCGACACCCGCCGGCGTCTTGTCCGGATCGGGATGCCCGCGGGACACCGTCTCGACGTTGACGAAGCGCGCGCGGGCGAGCAGCGGCAGCGCATCGGCCAGCGCGCGCGCGGCTTCGCGTCCGCCGTCCCAGCCGATCAGCACGTTCTCGCCGAGCGTTCGCACGTCGCCCGCGTAGGGCACGACGATCGCCGGACGTCCGCTGCCCATCACGACATCCTCGATGAAATGGCGGGCCACGTAGGTCATGCGGTCGTCGGGATCTTCCTGGCCCAGCACCAGCAGATCGGCGTGGCGCGCATGCAGGATCGCGGCATCGGTCGCGTCGCCGGCCGGCGCCTGCCATTCGACGCTGCGTCCGGCGCGTTCGGCAGCCGTCAGGAATCTTTCTTCCGCGTCCTTGCGCCGCTGCTCGCACAGGCGTTCATAGACGGCGAGCTTGAGCGGCTCGTCAGGCCGCCGCAACGGCTCGAAGAGGTCCTGGCAGACCACGTAGAGGCCGATCAGGTGGGCATTCCAGCGTCCCGCGAGTTCGAGCGCGAGGTCGACGCGCGTCTTGCAGCGCTCGCTGTCGTCGAGGTGGACGAGCAGGGTCTTGTAGCTCATGACGGCTCCTTTTCGGTTGATGCCGCGGCGGTCTCGGCGGATGCCCCGGATGCGCAGCTCGCCGGAATCATCAGGACCGGGCACCTGGCATGACGCAGCACGCGTTCGGCCACGCTGCCCAGCACGAGGCGGCGAAAGCCGCGCCGGCCGTGCGTGCCGAGCACGATCAGGTCGGCATCGAGCTCGCCGGCGAGGCCGGCGATCCGTTGCGCGACGTCCTCGCCCGCCGGCGCGACATTGGAAATCTGCGGGGTGCCGGCCACGTCGCGCGCCTTCATGCGTCGTGCCGCGTCCTCCGTGACGCGCAGTCCTTCCTCGCGGAATGCATCGATCAGGATCGACGGATCGTATCCGTACGCGTCGTAGGCCGGCACGAGCACATCGACGACATAGACCGGGGTCAGCCGTGCACCCGTCTCCGCCGCGAGGTTCAGCGCGGCGTCGAGTGCGCGGGACGACGTGTCACTGCCGTCGAGCGCAACCAGAATGTTCGAGTACATGGCGTTTCCCTTGAAACGAGGTCGATGCAATCATCATCGGCGCATGCGGGCCGATCGCGCTGATCTGGATCAACCGTCGCGGTTGCCGCGAAGCACGCGCGCCGCGGCGCGCGCGGCGACCCACGCTTCGTTGGTCGGCTCCACGACGACCGTGACCGCGCTCGACGGAGACGACACGACATGCGCATGGTCGGCATTCGCGTGTGCGTCGAGCGCGATGCCGAGCCAGCCGAGCGACGCGCAGATCCGCGCGCGCAATTCCGCCGAATGCTCGCCGATGCCCGCCGTGAAGACCAGCATGTCCAGGCCGCCGAGCAGTGCGCTCAGCGCACCGGTCTCGCGCACGATGCGATGGACGTACAGTGCCAGCGCATCGCGGGCCCGCGTGTCGCCGGCCGCTTCGCACGCGAGCAGCACGCGCGGATCGCCGGACGCACCCGAGACGCCCTTGAGCCCCGACTCGTGATACAGCAGGTGCCCCAGGTCGTCGCCCGACAGCTTCGCGACCTCGAGCAGGTGCAGGACGACGCCCGGATCGAGCGTCCCGCAGCGGGTGCTCATCATCAATCCGTCGAGCGCGGAGAAGCCCATGGTCGTCGCGACGCTGCGGCAGTCGCGCAGCGCGCACAGGCTCGCGCCGCTGCCGAGATGAGCCGCGATCACCCGGCCGTGCGCGCGCGCGCCGAACGACTCGTCGAGCGCGACGGCCAGGTATTCGTACGACAGCCCGTGGAACCCGTAGCGGCGCACGCCCTGGTCGAACCACGCATGCGGCAGAGGCAGCAATTGCTCGACACGTGGCAGCGTGCGATGAAACGCCGTGTCGAACACCGCGATTTGCGCGACGTCCGGAAACGCGTCGCGCAGCGCGTCGATCGCGTCCAGGCTGTGCGGCTGATGCAAGGGCGCCAGCGGCGTCAGCGTGCGAAGCGCGTCCAGCACTGTGTCGTCGACGACCACCGGCTCCACGTACTGCGCGCCGCCGTGCACGACGCGATGCGCGATCGCGCCGAGCGTGACGTGCGGCAGCTGCACGCGGATCCACATCGCGATCCGCGCGAGCACGGCGCGGTAGGGATCGCCCGCGACCAGCGGCAGCGAGTCGCCCGGCTCGGCATCGAAGCGGATCGACACGCCGTTGCCGGTCGCGACCGCTTCGCCGTCGTGCAGCGGCCGCCGCGCGGGATCGCCGTGCGGCGGATACGCAAAGACGGCGAACTTCACGCTCGACGAACCGGCATTGACGACGAGGAGCGCCAGCGTACGCATCGGCCGGCTCAGTGCGACATCAGCACCGGCAGCGTCATCGACGCCAGCACCGTGCGCGTGGCGCCGCCCATCACCAGCTCACGCCAGCGCGGATGACCGTAAGCGCCCATCACGAGCAGGTCGGAACCCGTTTCATACGCCCGTGACAGCAGCGTGTCGCCGGCCGACGAACCGGGGCCGGCACCGATGTCGAGCACGGTCACGTCGGGCGCATGGCGCGCCAGCATCAACGCGGCATCGGCGGCCGGGATCCGCGTGGCCGCCGCTTCCGAGTCGCCGTCCACCACGGCGACGACCGTCGTGCGCTTGGCATGCTCGAGAAAGGGCATCGCGTCATGCGCGGCGCGGGCGGCTTCCCGGCTGCCGTCCCAGGCGACGAGCACCCGTTCGCCGATCGACGGGAATTCCCCGGTGTACGGCACGAACAGCACCGGGCGGCCCGCGGACAACACGAGGGTCTCCGGAAACTGGTCGTCGATGTAGGTCTCGGGATCGTTCGGGTCGCTCTGGCCGGCAATCACGAGGTCGGCAAGACGTGCGGCGCGCGGCACGGCCAGGTTCGCGCGCTCGTCGGCACGAACCCAGGCTGCCGGCACTTTCGCGCGTGCCGTCTCGGCATGGAACAGGCGCTCCAGCGCGGCGAGCCGTTCGTCGCGCTGTTCGCGGTGCGCGCGGAAGTAATCGGCGGACCCGGCCATCACGTAGAACGAATGCGGCTCCGGCGTGTAGACCGCGAACAGGCCGGTCAGATGCGCACCGAAGCGCCGGGAGAGGCGCAACGCGAGCTCGAGGCGCGAATGCGCGCGGACGCTCGTATCGAGGTGCACGACTATGCTCTTGTAGCTCATCGGAATCGCTCCATCGACGGGTGATCCGCCAGTGCAATCCAGTCTACGGAGCAGGGTTTCCTCGCACTTGACTCAGATCAACGGCAGCCGCGCGCGATGCCCGCACAGTGAAGCAGTCGCGATGCCGGTCACGGGCAGGCGGCATGAGGCGGGATGCCAACCCATGGATCGGATCGAAGGAGGGAAGCCGATGAGCACGTACGCTTTGACGACACCGAACGACGTTTGCCGCGCGGGCTGCGATCTCGCGCTGCGCACGGTCGAGCTGAACCGCGACTGGCAGCATGAATGGCATGCGCTGGCAGGGCGGCGCATCGAGCGGGACCGCCACGCGGTGCGCCAGCTGCAGCAGGCGCTTGCGGATACGAAAGAGTGGACGGCCTTCGGCGCGGCAACCCGGCAGGTGATGCGCGACTATGCGATCGCGAGCGTCGCGATCTGGCAGGACGCCGCCGAGCTGTGCATGCGTGCGCAATACGAGAGCGCCGGCGCGTGGCGCAGCTGGCTGCGCGAATACGGCACGGGCGTGCTGTCGGGTTATCAGACCGACTGGCTGCCCGACCTGGAGCGGCTGGCCGTGGTCAACGAGGCCAGCATGCCGTGGGCCGACTGGATGGCGGCACTGGAGCGCGGGATCGAGGACGCGGCCGCCGCGTACGACGGGGCGCCGGTCGCGCCGCGGCGCCTGAACGGCATCACCGACGCACGGGAGAACGGTCATGCGCGCTGAGCGTGTCGCGTTCGTCACGGGCGGAATGGGCGGCCTCGGCGCCGCGATCAGCCGGCGGCTGCACGATGCCGGCATGACGGTGGCCGTGTCGCACACGGAACGCAACGACCACGTCGCGACGTGGCTCACGCAGGAACGCGACGCGGGCCGGACGTTCCACGCGTTCGAGGTCGACGTTGCCGACTACGATTCGTGCCAGCACTGCGCGGCACGCGTGCTGGCCGAGTTCGGGCGCGTCGACGTGCTCGTCAACAACGCCGGGGTCACGCACGACGCCACCTTCGTGAAGATGACCAAGAGCATGTGGGATGCGGTGTTGCGCACCAATCTCGACGGCATGTTCAACATGACGAAGCCGTTCGTGCCGGGCATGATCGAAGCCGGCTTCGGGCGGATCGTGAACATCGGCTCGGTGAACGGCTCGCGCGGCGCATACGGGCAGGCGAACTACGCGGCCGCGAAGGCCGGCATCCATGGCTTCACGAAGGCGCTGGCGCTCGAGCTCGCGCGCCACGGCGTGACGGTCAACACGGTCGCGCCCGGTTACCTGGCGACCGCGATGCTCGAATCGGTGCCGAAGGAAGTGCTCGACACGAAGATCCTGCCGCAGATTCCGGTCGGCCGCCTTGGCGCCCCCGGCGAAATCGCCGAGCTCGTCGCCTTTCTGTGCGCCGACGCGGGGGCATTCGCGACCGGCGCGGAATTCGACGTCAATGGCGGGATGCACATGCGATGAAAGCGTCCGTCATGCGCGCGCCGTTCGGGCGCGAGTCGAGGCGGCCGCCGCGCGAGGATGAGTCGGCATCGCGCGTGACCGAATGCTCGCGCGCCGGTACGACGCCCGCCGAACAATGGAACCGCGCGGCGCATGCGAACGTGGCGGCGATGACGTTCGGGCTGTCGCCCGTGTCGATGGCGCTGGCGATGTTCGACTGGAGCGCGCATCTGGCGGTGGCGCCCGGGAAATGCTTCGAGCTCGCGACCCAGGCGTGGCTGGCCGCCCTTGCGCCGTCGGCGCAGCAGGGCGACGCCGACGATGCGGACGCGAGCGGCCTGGCCGTGCACGCCGGCGAGGCCGATCCCCGCTTCGCCGCACCCGCGTGGGCCGGATGGCCGTTTCGCGCGTATCGCGACGGCTTCCTGTCGATCCAGCGCTGGTGGCACGACGCGACGCGCGATGTGCCGGGCGTCGAACGGCATCATGAGGAACTGGTCGGGTTCGCCGCGCGACAGTGGCTCGATGCCTGCTCGCCGGGCAATTTCCTGGCGACCAACCCGGTCGTGCTCGACGCGACGATGCGCAGCGGCGGCATGAATCTCGCGGCAGGCTTCCGGCACTGGCTGGACGATGCGAATGCGTTGTTCGATCGCGCGAGCGGCACGCGGGCCCGCGACGCGCGCGGCTATCTGCCGGGGCACGATGTGGCGATCACGCCGGGGCGCGTCGTATGGCGCAACGCGTTGTGCGAACTGCTGCAGTACGACCCGACGACGGCGGGCGTCGCACGCGAGCCGATCCTGATCGTGCCGTCATGGATCATGAAGTACTACATCCTCGACCTGCAGCCGCACAATTCGCTGATCCGCTTCCTCGTCGATTCCGGCTACACGGTGTTTGCCGTCTCGTGGCGCAATCCTGGCGCGGAAGCGCGCGAGCTCGGGCTCGACGATTATCTGCGTGACGGCTGCATGGCGGCGCTCGACGCCGCCCGTTCGATCTGCGGCGAAGCCGTCCACGCGGTCGGCTATTGCCTCGGCGGCACGCTGCTGGCGATCGGCGCGGCGGCGCTCGCGCGCGACGGTCGGCAACACGACGCGTTGCGGTCCGTCACGTTGCTGGCGGCCCTGACCGATTTCAGCGAACCCGGCGAGCTGGGCCTCTTCATCGACGCCAGCGAACTGTCCGCGCTCGATGCGCTGATGTGGCGGCAGGGCTACCTGGACGGCGCGCAAATGTCCGCCGCGTTCGAACTGCTGAACGCGCGCGACCTGATCTGGTCGCGGATGATGAGCGAATACCTGCTCGGCACGCGTACGAAGCCGAACGACCTGATGTCGTGGAATGCGGACACCACGCGCATGCCGTATCGCATGCATACGGAATACCTGACGCGGCTCTTCCTCGACAACGATCTCGCGGCCGGCCGCTACTGCGTCGACGGCCGGCCGGTCGCGCTGTCGGATATCGACGTGCCGACGTTCGTGGTCGGCACCGAGCGCGATCACGTGTCGCCCTGGCGTTCCGTCTACAAGCTCCATCTGCTCACGCATCACGCGCTGACCTTCGTGCTCACGTCGGGCGGCCACAATGCCGGCATCGTGTCCGAGCCCGGCCATCCGGGACGCCACTATCGCTGCGCGACGCGCGAGCCCGGCGCGCCTTATCGCAGCCGGCACGACTTCGTGCGCGAAACGCCGGCGGTCGATGGATCGTGGTGGACATGCTGGCGCGACTGGCTGCGCGCGCATTCGTCGGGTGACGTGCCGGCCCGCGTGCCGGCCGCCGGCTTCGCCGCGGCGCCCGGCCACTACGTGCTCGAGAAATGAACGCGAACCTGCATCCGGATACACCTGACAGCGCGCGCCTGCCCGGCCTGTTGCCGCGTGCGGACGGCGCGCTGCCCGACCTGATCGCGCGTGCGCGCCATGCGCCGCCGCTCGCCGTCGCCGTCGTGCATCCGTGCGATGCGGCGAGCCTCGCCACGCTTGCCGCGATCGACGCATCGCCGTTGGGCGCATCGATCGAGCCGTTGATCGTCGCGCCGCGCGCGAAGGTGTTGCGCGTGGCGGACGAGGCGGGTGTCGATCTGGCGAAATGGACGATCGAGGACGTCCCGCACAGCCATGCGGCAGCGGCCCGCGCGGTCGAACTCGCGGCGTCCGGCCGTGCCGGCGCGCTGATGAAGGGCAGCCTGCATACGGACGAGCTGATGGGCGCGGTCGTCGCCGCGGCATCGGGCCTGCGCACGGACAAGCGCGTGTCGCACTGTTTCCTGATCGAGGCACCGGCGTATCCACGGCCGTTCATCCTGACGGACGCGGCGGTAAACATCGCGCCGGATCTTGCGCAGAAGGCGGCCATCACGCAGAACGCGATCGACGTCGCGCATGCACTGGGCGTGGCGTGCCCGCGCGTGGCCGTGCTGTGCGCGGTCGAGACCGTCAATCCGGCGATGCGTTCGACGCTCGACGCGGCGGCACTCGCGAAGATGGCCGAGCGCGGCCAGATCACGGGGGCGATCGTCGACGGCCCGCTCGCGTTCGACAACGCGATATCGCAGCGGGCCGCGCGCGACAAGGGGATCGATTCTCCGGTCGCCGGCCGCGCCGACATCCTGGTCGTGCCCGATATCGAAGCGGGCAACATGCTCGCGAAACAGCTCGAATACCTGGGCGGTGCCGCGAACGCAGGCGTCGTCGTGGGCGCGCGCGTGCCGATCGTGCTGACGAGCCGCGCCGACGGCGTGGCCGTGCGGGTCGCGTCCTGCGCGCTCGCGGTGCTGCTGGCACAGGGCCGGCATGCGTCCGTGTCGCTGAACGAACAGGCCAACCTTTCAATGGAGGAACAGCGATGAAAGCACTCGTGTATCACGGCCCCGGGCGCAAGGCGCTCGAACGGCGGCCCAAACCGGAACTGCAGTCGCCGACCGACGCGATCGTGCGCGTGACGCGCACGACGATCTGCGGCACCGACCTGCACATCCTCAAGGGCGACGTGCCGACGTGCGAACCGGGCCGCATTCTCGGCCACGAAGGCGTGGGTGTCGTCGAGCAGGTCGGCGCCGCGGTCGACTCGCTGAAGCCGGGCGATCACGTGCTGATTTCCTGCATCTCGTCGTGCGGCCGCTGCGAGTACTGCCGCCGCGGGCTGTACTCGCATTGCACGACGGGTGGCTGGATTCTCGGCAACCGGATCGACGGCACGCAGGCCGAGTACGTGCGCATCCCGCATGCGCAGACCAGCCTGTACCGGATTCCGCCGGGCGCGGACGAGGACGCGCTCGTGATGCTGTCCGACATCCTGCCGACCGGATTCGAATGCGGCGTGCTCAACGGCAAGGTGCAGCCGGGCTGCTCGGTCGCGATCGTCGGCGCAGGGCCGATCGGGCTGGCCGCGTTGCTGACCGCGCAGTTCTATTCGCCGGCGCGGATCATCATGATCGACCCGGATGGCAACCGCCTCGAGATCGCGCGGCGCTTCGGCGCGACCGACTGCCTCGACGGCCGCACCGGCGACCCGGTGGCGGACGTGATGCAGCTGACCGACGGCGTCGGCGTGGATTGCGCGATCGAAGCGGTCGGCATTCCGGCGACGTTCGAGATGTGCACGTCGCTCGTGGCACCCGGCGGGGTCGTCGCGAACGTCGGCGTGCATGGCGTCAAGGCCGACCTGCACCTCGAGAAGCTGTGGGATCGCAACATCTCGATCACGACGCGGCTCGTCGACACCGTCAGCACACCGATGCTGCTGAAGACCGTGCGCGCCGGGCGCCTCGATCCGAAGCGCCTGATCACGCACCGGTTCTCGCTCGACGACGTGGAACGCGCGTACGACACGTTCGGGCGCGCCGCCGAAACCCATGCGTTGAAGGTGATTATCGAAGTGGGCTGATGGCCGGGCGGGGCGTGACGGGCGCCGCGGGGGGGGCGGGGGCGCGCCCCCCCCCCCCGCGGGGGGGGGGGGGGGGGGGGGGGGGGGGGGGGCGGCGGGGGGGGGGGGGGGGGGGGGGGGGGGGGGGGGGGGGGGGGGGGGGGGGGGGGGGGGGGGGGGGGGGGGGGGGG
>NZ_QTPQ01000009.1:0-183924 GCF_003853425.1 Burkholderia sp. Bp9140 | reverse complement strand
ATGCGAGAACTCGACCGTCTGAAGGTAATCCAGGCTGTAGTGGATTTGGGCCTGAGGCCTGGCCGCGCGGCCGAACGGCTGGAGTTGACGACACGACAGATTCGCCGGCTGGTCGCCCGGTTGCGTGAGCACGGCTTGGCAGGATTTGTGTGAGGACGCAAGCCGGTGGCGTTCTACCGCGACAAGGCATGATCGAAACGTGTTCCAGCTCGTGGTCGCGCGCAATCGCGTAAAGCAAATCCGCGCACGCGGTTGCGCTCCGGGCGTCCGGGGCAAGCGAGTCGACAACGGCAAGCGCCACGTCCCAGAACGCCTCCCAACGGCCGTACTCGCATTCCCGTTCGGCGCTTCGCTGGTGGGCCGGGTATAGCGCCGCCCATTCCCCCTGAATTTTTCGGCCGGAGCAAGCATCTGGCATGAATGGATCGGCATCGTCCGGCGCGGGCGATATCGGATCGCATCTGCGGATCCGGGCAGATTTGCGCCAGTTTGGGTCGCGTTACGAGTGCCGGATAGCGCACCGAGCATGCGCATCCGGCGGTAGCCCTGCCCTGATCCGCTTTTCGGAGCCATCCGATGATGCGTGTGAAGGTTCGGTCAGACGCGTTTTCAGACTCGAGACTTTGTGCAAACAATGAAGCTATTGTGATAAGAAAAGTTATCCGGATAGCATCGACAAACGAACGAAGTGCCCAATGTGTCACGAGCAAACCAGCACGCAGCGTTCGCAGCATTTGACCGCGCAAACGTCCGGATTCACGACGATTCGACGCGCGTCATCGCACTATTGCCGGCTCGTTGGCGGTCACGTCGAGCCATCTCTACCCACACCGCTGCTGCACCGATCGCCGCCGCGGCCGTCCCCGCACTTCCCCGCATTTGTTCCTGCGACGCAAGACTGTTGGTCCACGGTGGGTGTTCGAACTCCGGCCCGGCGCGCCTAGAGTCTGGTCCATCGGATTCATCGATCCGGTCGGCACTGAAGCCGAAAACCAGTCACCTGTCGAGGCATCTCATGAGCACTTCCAAAGTCATCATCGTCACCGGCGCATCGCAAGGCATCGGTGCTGAAACGGTCAACGCATTCCGCGCACTGGGCCATCGGGTGGTCGCGACGTCCCGTTCGATCGGGCCGTCGGACGATCCCGATCTCGTCACCATCGCGGGCGACATCGGCGAGCCGCCGGTCGCGCGGCGTGTGGTCGACACCGCCATCGAGCGCTTCGGCCGGGTCGACACGCTCGTCAACAACGCCGGCATCTTCATCGCGAAGCCGTTCACGCAGTACACGGCGGACGACTATGCGGCCATCACCCGCGTGAACCTGGACGGCTTCTTCCACGTCACGCAGTGCGCGATCGCGGCGATGCAGCGGCACGGCAGCGGACACGTGGTCAGCATCACGACGAGCCTCGTCGACCACGCGAACAGCAACGTACCGTCGGTGCTCGCATCGCTGACGAAAGGCGGCCTCAATGCGGCGACGAAGTCGCTCGCGATCGAGTATGCGAAGGCCGGCATCCGCGTGAACGCCGTGTCGCCCGGCATCATCAAGTCGCCGATGCATGCACCCGACACGCATGCGATGCTCGCATCGCTGCATCCGGTCGGCCGGATGGGCGAGATGAGCGACATCGTCGGCGCGATCCTGTATCTCGATTCAGCGCCGTTCGTCACCGGCGAGATCCTGCATGTGGACGGCGGCCAGAGCGCCGGGCACTGAGCGCACGGTAGCGAGAACGCGCCGGCGCGGATGGCGCGAGGCGGCCCGCCAGCGGCGCAGCCGTGCCGTTCGCGCCCCTCCCCGCCCCGTTGCCGGTGTGACCGGACGCGGCTAGCGCGCCCGCTTGCCGGGCGCCTGCTCCAGATGTTCGATGAGAAAGTCGACGAAGACGCGTACACGCGACGACAGATAGCGTGCATGCGGATACAGCAGCACGAACGGCCGCGACCGCCCGCCCTGGCCGGACAGCACCTCCGTGAGCGTGCCCTCCCGCAGGTCCCGTTCGACGATGAAGCGATAGGTCTGGAACAGGCCCGCGCCGCTGCGTGCGAGCGTGACGCCGGCGAGGACGTCGCCCGATGCGCCGTAGCCGCCGGTCGTCGCGATTTCGATTTCCGCCGCGCCGTCGTCGAACAGCCACGGAATCGGCCGGCCGCTGCTCGGGAGCTCGAACTGGATGCATTCGTGCGCGTGCAGATCGTCGATGGCGCGCGGCACGCCGGCGCGCTTCAGGTAGCCGGGCGTTGCGACGACGACGAGTTCGGCGTCCTCCAGCGTGCGCGCGACGAGGCTCGAATCCGCCGGCGCACGGCCGCGGATCGCAAGATCGAAGCCCTCCTCGGCGAAGTCGATGTTGCGGTTGCTCAGATGCGTGTCGACGCGTACGTCCGGGTATCGCTCGCGAAACGCGGGCAGCAGCGGCAGCACGCGATAGTGTCCGTAAGGCGTCGGCATGCTGATGCGCAGCACGCCCGCCGGGGTTGCCTGCTGGCCCGTTGCTTCGCGCTCCGCATCGACGAGCTGCGACAGCGCATCACGGCATTGCTCGAAGTAGCGCCGCCCGGAATCGGTCAGGCGGATCTGGCGCGTCGTCCGTACGAACAGGCGGACACCGAGACGCTCCTCGAGCCGCGCGACCGACCGGCTGACCGCGGCCGGCGTAACGCTCGCCGCGGTCGCGGCGAGCGTGAAGCTGCCGAGTTCGGCTGCCAGGCAGAACAGCTCGATGCTGCCGAGCAGGAGGTCGTCGAATTTTCGTTGCATGAGGGGGCTCCTGCCGTGTCCGGCGCTTCCATCGCCGGACGTCGAGGCAACGAGTGTGCATGAATCCCGGGCGGGAAACCAGCGAGCCGGCGAGCTCGGCAGGCACCACCGGGCGGCGGCGCCTGCATGCGTTCGCGTCGTTTCGTGCCGCGCGCGATTCGTTACATCGTGTGTCGAATCAATTGCGCGAACGATATTTACCGGCCCTGACCGCCTCACTAGAGTGACTCACGGAAGTTCTGGCGAGCGGCGCTTTCGCGCTGCGGCCGACCCATCAACCATCCCAGAAGGAGAACACGATGACGATCGAACAGAAGCTGGCCGAACTCGGCTTCACGCTACCCGAACCGCCGCAACCGCTCGGCAGCTATACCGCCGTCAGCGAAGCCGGCAACCTGTTGTTCGTGTCCGGGCAACTGCCGCTTGCCGACGGCAAGGTGGCCTATACGGGCCGCGTCGGCGAACAACTGAGCGTCGATGACGGTCGACACGCGGCGCAGCTCGCGGCGCTGAACGTGCTCGCGCAGATCAACCGGCACCTGGGCGGGTTCGACCGCCTGCATCACATCGTGCGGGTCGAGGGCCACGTCGCGTCGGCCGACGGCTTCTACGGCCAGCCGGCCGTGATCGACGGTGCCTCCGACCTGTTCGCCGCCGTGCTGGGCGACAAGGCGGGACACGCGCGCTCGGCCTTTTCCCAGCGCCAGTTGCCGGCCGACGCGGCCGTGATCCTGGTCGTGATCGCCGAAATTCGAGCGGCGTAACCGGGTTGCCGCCGCCGAGACAACGCCCCTTCCGGCGGGCGTCTGCCCTGCCCGCCGTGAAATTTCCGCTCGCGCGCCGTCTTATCAATATAAGGGATGCATCGCCGTCGGGCCTTGTCCCGCAAGGCCCGACACGATCCGGATACATTGAAATACAAAATATCGCATACGATTTAATCGAATCCGCTTGACGGCGCTCGACGTCTCGACGAAACTGCATCGCATGCGATCGAATCGCACCTGAGAAAACCTTCCAACCTGACGGAGTGAACGATGAGCAAGATCGAAAAAGTGCTGTACACGGGCAAGACGCACACGACTTCCGGTGGCCGCGACGGCGCGGCGCGCAGTTCCGACGGCCGCCTCGACATCCAGCTGTCGTCGCCGGGCAGCGCCGGCACCGGCACCAACCCGGAACAATTGTTCGCAGCCGGCTGGTCGGCCTGCTTCATCGGCGCGATGCAGCTTGCAGCGCGCGCGGCGAAGGTGACGCTGCCGGCCGACCTCGCGGTCGACACCGAAGTGGACCTGGGCATCGGCGGCAACGCGTACTTCCTGCAGGCCCGCTTGAACGTAAGCGTGCCCGGGCTCGATCGTGACGTCGTGCAGCACATCGTCGACACCGCGCATCAGACCTGCCCGTACTCGAAGGCGACGCGCGGCAACATCGACGTCGAGATCCGCATCGTCTGAGCATTGCATCGGGCGGCCAGGCGCCGCTCTCACGAATGTCCTGCCATTTTCTTGTCGAGGTGAATGATGAAAACCCAATTGATCGCTGCCGTTCTCGTCGCCGTATCCGCTGCCGTTGCCGCGCCGGCCTTTGCCAATGACGCCGTCGTGACCCGTGCACAAGTGCGTGCCGAACTCTTCCAGCTGCAGCAAGCCGGCTATGTGCCGGGCCGTGCGAACGATCCGCACTATCCGGACGACCTGCAGGCGGCGCTGACCCGTATCCACGCGAACGACACCGTCGCGGCCGATGCGTCGGCGTCCGGTTATGGCAGCGACACTGCAGCCGCCACGCAGTCGGGCAGCCGTTCCGTCACGCGTGTCGCCGAGCGCTCGATCTACTTCGGCCATTGAACGAAACCGAGTTCGGCGCCGATTGCCGGCGTGCCGCGCACAACCCTGGACGCACTCTTTTCTACCGAGGTGAATGATGAAGTCCCAACTGATTGCAGCCCTGCTCGTCGCCGTGTCGGCTGCCGTTGCCGCGCCGGCCTTCGCGACCGAAAGCACCGTGACGCGTGCGCAGGTGCGGGCGGAGCTGGCCGCGCTCCAGCAGGCCGGCTATCTGCCGAATCGCCCGAACGATCCGGCCTATCCGGACAACCTGCAGGCAGCGCTGAAGCGGGTTCGCGACAACGACACGACGGCGACCGACACGCAGGCAGCCGGTTATGGCGGCAACGCCGACGGCGCGGCGCAATCCGGCAGTCGCAGCGCGATTCGCACGGCCGAGCGCTCGATCTATTTCGGTCATTGAATGTCGCGACGAAATCGGCGATACCGCCAGTCAAATAAAGCGCATGCGATGTAATCGTATGCGCTTTTTATTCGTCTGCAACATGTGCGGGCGATCGCGTCTATGCTGTGCGACGGACGGCCTTCAATCCAGGAGCAGGCGATGCGGGAAGCAACGACGGGACGCGAAGCAGTCGGATCGCATCCGCTCGACAATGTCGTATGGAATGCGCTCGCCGGCGAGCAGCAGCGTTTCGCACTCGGCGACGAGCGTGCGCGGCGGTTCCCTCCCACGCTCGCGCCGTTTGCCGGCATGGCCGACCGCAGTCCGGTCGCTCTGGACGCGTTGCGCGAACTGGTCGACGCGCACGGACCGGCGGCTCTGGTCACGCCGGACGAGATCACGACGCCGACCGGTTTTTCCGTGGTCCGGCGCGCGATGCTGCATCAAATGATCTGGCGAGGCGCACTCGACGACGCACATCCTTTGGCGCCTGTCCGGCTGAGCGAAGCCGACGTGCCGGAGATGCTCGAGCTGATCGCGGCGACGGAACCGGGCCCGTTCGGGCCGCGCACCGTCGAGTTCGGTGGTTATATCGGTATCCGGAGGCAGGGCCGGCTCGTGGCGATGGCCGGTGAGCGGATGAGAGCCGGCGGCCATGCCGAGATCAGCGCCGTGTGCGTGGATCCCGCGTTTCGGGGCCAGGGCCTCGCAGCCGGACTGATCCGGTCATTGATCGCGGCGATCCGCGCGCGGGAAGAAATGCCGTTCCTGCACGTGCTCACGTCGAATCACATCGCGACCGAGCGCTATCGGGCACTCGGCTTCACGACGCGTCGCGACATGCATTTGCTGGTGCTGGGGCGCGCGGAGACCGGGACGGGCCAGCCGCAGAGCCGGTCGTAACGGACCGGGCGCAGCGGTGCGCCGGTTCCTGGCCGCCGGAAATGTATGGCAATCGCGGAGGGAGCCGGCGGCAATCGCGTCGCCGGCCCGATATCGAAACCTGCGTTTATTCGTCTATTCGTCGATCGAAGCGATCAGGTTGCCGCGCAGCGTGACGATCGCCTTCTGCATCTTCGCGAACTCGTCGGGCTTCAGCCCGGTGGCTTCGACCAGGTTCATGTCGAGCCCCTTCTCGCGCACGCGGCGGCCGCTTTTCGTCAGGCTCACGAGCACCTGGCGCTCGTCCGACGGATCGCGGTGCCGCTCCAGATAGCCCATCGCCTCGAGCTTCTTCAGGATCGGTGTCAGCGTGTTCGACTCGAGAAACAGCTTTTCGCCGAGCTGCCCGACCGTCTGGTTGCCCTCCTCCCACAGCGCAATGATCGTGATGTATTGCGTGTACGTGAGGCCGAGCTCTTCGAGGATCGGCTTGTATGCCTTGCCGAACGCGAGGTTCGTCGAGTAGATCGCAAAACACAGGAACTCGGACAGTTGCGGCGTGGCGGGCGATTGTGCTTCGGTCGGTTTCATGAGCGTCCTCCATCGACACGGGATCGTGTCGCAGATGAACGCATTATATATCGCGTGCGATCTTATCGGGAGCATGATTATCGTTTCCGATCAACAGGATGCGATACGCGCGGCGCCCCGCTCGCGCTCAGTCCCTGCATCCGTCGTTTCGACCCCGGCGATTGCCGGTCCGCGTTCGGCTGATCGACAGCAGCGAACACTGGACCGGATGTGCGATTTCGGTTGCGAGCCCGCCCGCGGCGAACAGCAGGATCATCAGCCAGCGTTTCATGCGTCCTCCACGACGGAAAGGCTCGCGCCGTCGGCGACCGCCGCGTCGAGCGCGTACGGATCGACGCCGTCAAGACAGCCGAGATTGACGCGCCAGCACGCGGGGTCCTTGCGCGTCTGGTGAAACGGATAGATGCCGCACCGGCTGCAGAAATAGTGACGGGCCGTGCGCGTGTTGAAGCGGTAGAGCGTCAGCGCGCCCTCGCCCGCGACGATCTTGAGGTCGGCCGCAGCGAACATCGGGCTCATCAGCGCGCCGCGACGGCGGCAGAGGCTGCAGTTGCAGCGAACCGCCGGCGCAAGCGCGGTCCGGACTTCGAATTTCACCGTGCCGCAGTGGCAGGATCCGTTGAACCATGTCGCAGACATGTCGTGCTCCTCAAGAGGTCATGTCCGCTTTATAGCGGGCCCGGGCCCATGCGTTGTATCGCGCTGTATCCACGCGGCGCGCGGATACAGAACGTTGCAATTTTGTGGCCGTCGATGCGCGTTGCAGTGGCGTAGCGGCGCATTCGCCGAGCGTCGGCGCGCGCGGCCCGGGAATCAGTCCAGCACGTGCTGCAACCGCGCGATGGCCGCTCGCGTCTCGCGCTCGAGCGTCGCGAACAGTTCGGCCGCCGGCAGCGACCGGACGAGCGGCGCCGCCTGCCCGGCCCACTGCGCGCCGTAGCCGAACTCGCCGTTCGCCTTGGCGGCCGCATGCAGCGCTTTGCCGGCGTCGTACGCGATCGGATAGGCCGGCGTGGCCGGTGCATGCGGATCGTCGCCGAGCGCGGTCAGGCGGTTCGCGATGCCGCGCGCGAGGCGGCCGGAAATCGCGGTCGTGAAGGTCGTGCGGCGCGCCGCGTCGCCGAGGAGCGCGCGACGATAGCCGTCGTCGATCGATGTCTCCGGACACGCGACGAAGGCGGTGCCGAGTTGCGCGGCCTGCGCGCCGAGGGCGAGCGCCGCGGCGATGCCGTCGCCGTCCATGATGCCGCCGGCGGCGATCACCGGCAGCGCGCATTCGCGCACGATCAGGCGCGTCAGCGCGAACGTGCCGAGTCCGTCGTCGTGTGCCGTCGAGTCGAACACGCCGCGGTGGCCGCCGGCCTCGATGCCCTGCGCGACGATCGCATCGATGCCGGCCGCGGCGATCTGCCGGGCTTCGTCGAGATTCGTCGCGGCCGCGAACAGCGTGATGCCCGCGCGCTTCAACACGGCGATGGCCTCATCGGACGGCAACCCGAAATGAAAGCTCACGACCGCCGGTTTTTCTTCGACCAGCATCGCGAGCATCGCATCGTCCGCGACGAAGCTCGTGTAGATCTCCGACAGTGACGCCGGCGGCGCCGCGCCCTGTTCGCGGAACGCCGGCGCGAGCCAGTCGAGCCACGCGCGTTCGACGGCGGCGTCGGCACGGGCCGGCTGATGGCAGAACAGGTTGATGTTGAACGGCAGGTCGGTGAGCGCGCGCGTGTCGCGGATCATCGTGCGCGCGCCGTCGGCGTTCGTCGCGCCGACGCCGAGCGAGCCGAGCCCGCCCGCGTTCGACACGGCAGCCGCCAGCGCGGGCGTGCTGACGCCGGCCATCGGCGCCTGGATGATCGGGGTGCGGATGCCGAGCGTGCGCAACAGCGTCCGGTTGTCGGTCGGTCGATTCATGTCGTTGCCTCCTGCAACGTCGGGGATCGGAATGCCGCGGCCGGGTGCCGGCCGAAGTGGCTGGATCGGGTTCGGCACGTGGTGTGCTCACGGCGCTTTGCGCGGAGCCGGCCATGCGAAAGCGGTGTCGGATACGGCGGACGATCGGGCGATGACGCTCGCCCGCGCGCGGCGCGACGCGTTCCCGGATCGTCGCGTCCGAACGGGGCGCGCAACGGCATCCCCGCAACTGCGCCCATGCTACGCCAGTCCGTCGCCCACGGGCCAGCCCGTGATCGGCGCTATCGGCCGCGCACCCGATATGCGAGCGCCGCGCAGGCCGTCAGCCGCGCGGCCGGCGAGCGCGGTCAACATCAGGCAGCCGACGATTACGTTCCAGCTGCCGATCCGATCGCCGAGCGCGCAGCATGACCCATGGTTATCCCTGTCCTTGCGTTCCCGCAGCGGCCGGCCTTGTTTCCGACGCCCGTGGCGCGGGCGTTCCGCAGCCTTTCTGCTCGGGAAAGGGTGCTTGAAGCATCCGCAATTATCGCGCCGCGCAAATTCGCCCACCATGTTTCGGACGATCGGCGCCACTCGCTCATCCGGCCTTTCGCGGGCCCGGCGCGCGCATGCGTCGCGTCGCGCGACCGGCCTGTGATGCCGGCCACGAACGGCCGGGCGTCGCGCCACGGCGAATTGACAATCAGGAGACACGATGAACAGCCAACCCCTCGACCTTGGCGGCACCGCGGGCGGACCCGCGTCCGCCGTACCGCCCGCGGCCCGGGCCGGCGCCGATGCGACGGCCCTGCCCGCCCGCGGCATCACGCTCGGCGAATTCATGGACGACCTGCCGGTCGGTGCGCTACACCGGTTCGTCGTCTGGGTCATCGGCATCGGGCTGTTCTTCGACATGTACGAGATCTTCCTCGTCAGCACGATCGGTTCCGCGCTGCAGCACGAATACGGACTGAGCCGGCAAAGCGCCGATTTCAAGCTGCTGCTGGCATCGGCATTCATCGGGATGTTCGTCGGCGCGATGTGTCTCGGCACCCTCGCCGACCGCATCGGCCGGCGCAAGGCGTTCCTGCTGACGCTCGTCTGGTACAGCGCGTTCTCGCTGATCGGCGCGTTCTCGGTGAACGCCGACATGCTGGTCGCATGCCGGTTCCTGACGGGTATCGGCGTCGGCGCGATCTACCCGGTCGCCGACAGTTTCCTGTCGGAAATCCTGCCGAAGGAGAAGCGCGGACGGCTCGCCGCGTGGGCCTATACGACTTCGTACGTCGCGGTGCCGCTGGTCGGCTTCCTCGCGCTGTGGCTGAACCCGCTGCATGTCGCGGGCGTGGCCGGCTGGCGCATCATCCTCGCGATCGGCAGCCTCGGTGCCGTGTACATGCTGCTGGTCCAGCACCGGCTGCCGGAAAGCCCGCGCTGGCTGCTCGCGCAGGGCCGCATCGCGGATGCGCATGCCGCGGCGCGGCGCTTCGCGGACAGCGCCGGCGTGCGCGTGCCCGAGCAGTTCGCGGCATCGGCCGAGCCGCGGCGCCCGCTGAGCCTCGGCGAGCGCATCGCGCTGCTGCGCCGCCGGCCTTACGGCGCGCGCTACCTGATGCTCGCGGTGTTCCACCTGTTCCAGGGCTTCGGCTATTACGGCTTCGGCACGCTCGCGGGCACGGTCGTCAAGAGCCGCGGGTTCGACGTGACGGACAGCACGTTGTTCATTGCACTGTCGTTCATCGGTTATCCGATCGGCTCGCTGCTGTCGATTCCGCTGCTGAACTGGATCGAGCGCCGCACGCTCGTGATCGTGTCGATCCTGTCGATCGCCGCGTTCGGGCTGTGCTTCGCGTACTCGGGCAATACGGCGCTGATCGTCTGCTTCGGCTTCCTGACGACCTGTGCATCGAACGTGTTCAGCAACGCATATCACGTGTACCAGGCGGAGATCTTCCCGGCGCGCGTACGCTCGACCGCGATCGGCAGCACGTACTCGCTGTCGCGCATCGTCAGCGGCGTGCTGCCGTTCGTGCTGTTGCCGGTGCTGGCCGAACACGGCGCGGGTGCGATGTTCGGCGTGATCTCGGTCGCGCTCGGCATCGTCGCCGTCACGTTGCGCGTGCTCGGGCCGCTGACCACGCGGCGCAGCCAGGACGACATCAACCCGGTATGACGCGGCGACCGGCACGGGGCGTGCGAATGCGCGCCCCGTGCCTCGCGTCGACGGCGCGCTCAGCGCGCCGACATGAAATCGAACAGCTTCGCGATGTCGGTGGTCAGCACGGTGCCGGCCTTCACGCCGACCCACAGCGTGCGCGTGGCCCACGCGTCGTCGAGCTTCACGACCCCGAGCCGCGCGGCGCGCTCGCCGGTTACCGCGTCGCGCGGCAACACGCCGATGCCGAGCCCGGCCTCGATCATCCGGCTCACGCCGTCGAAATTCGATACCTGGATGCGCAGCTTCAGCGAGCGTTCGGCCGCGAATGCGGCATCGGTCATCCGCGCAAGCAGCGAGCTGCCGTCGCTCAGGCCGACGTAGTCTTCATCGAGCGTATCCGCGAAACGGATGCTGTCGTGCGCGGCGAAGCGATGTCCGCGCGGCACGAGCAGCACGAGCTCGTCACGCCGGTACAGCCGGCGTTCGATGCCGGGCGCGGGCACGTTGTCCGCGAACACGCCGAGATCGGCCTTGCCGGCCTCGAGCGCGTCGACGATCTCGTGGCTCAGCCGCTCCTCGAGACTGACCTTGATGCCCGGATTGTCGGTGAGGAATGCGGCGAGATCGGCCGGCAGAAACTGGACGATGGCCGACGTGTTGGTCCACACGTGAATGTGGCCGCGCACGCCGGCGACGTAGTCGCTCATCTCGTGCGCCATCCGGTTGACCTGCTCGATCACCTTCGCCGCATGGTCGAGCAGCGCGCGGCCCGCCGGCGTCAGCTCGACACCGCGCGCATGCCGGACGAACAGCGCGCTGCCGGTCACGCTTTCGAGTTCGGCGATGCGCTTGCTGACCGCGGACAGCGTGAGCTGGCCGTGTTCGGCCGCCTTGGTCAGGCTGCCGTGCTCGGCGACGAGCGCGAACACGCGCAGCGACTGCAAATCGAAATGAAGCGGGTTCACCATGATGAAGGTCCAGGGGAAAGCCGTGCGGCGCGGGCGAATGGCGCCGGACCGGCCTGATGCCGATCATACGCCCGGCCGCGCGGCGCGGATTGGCGCGAATGGGTGCAATCCGGCGCGGTCAGCGCGGCCCGATCGCCTGCAACGCGGCGAGCATCGCACTGTCGGGCGTCGCGAGATCGTCGAGCACCGTGAAGTGCTGCATGCCGGGCAGCCATGCGCGCGCGACCCGCTCGCCGGCCGCTTCGCATGCGTCCGCGTATTCGTGTGCGTGGCGCACGAGTTCCGGCAGCTCGGCCGCGCCGACCGCGATGACGGTCGGCGCGCCGGGCCCGACATGACGCAGCGGGCTGTATGCGGCGATTTCCCGTGCGGTCAGATTCAGTTTGTCGTCGAGCACGGAGAGCGAGATCGGCTCGAGATCGACGAGCGGGCTGATCGCCAGCGCCGATACGACGGCCGGATGCGCGCGATGCACGGCCGTCAGGTGGCCGCCCGCCGAGTGACCGCCCAGGTGGATCGGCCGCCGTGCGGTGCCGATGCCGTCGGGATCGGCCGCGAGATGGTCGAGCAACGTGCCGATCTCGCCGACGATGTCGGTCATCGATGCGGCCGGGGCGAGCGTGTATTCGGCGAGCACGACGTCGAAGCCGCGCGCGAGCGGCCCGGCGGCCGCGTACGCGAAATCCTCCTTCGCGCAGTGCTGCCAGTAGCCGCCGTGAATGAACACGAACAGCGGCGCGCCGGGACGGCCGCACGGCAGCCAGTCGAAGCGCTGCTCGGAACCTGCGCCGTAACGCAGGTCGCGCCGCCCGGGCGTCGCATCGTAAAGCGCCCTGCTGCGTGCCTGGCACGATGCGAGCACGGCCGGGAAATCGGGAATGGCCTTCGTGTTCAGGTAGGCGGCGTCGAGCGCCGCGCGGTCCATGCCGCGATAGAGGATCGTCATGCGGGAAGCGCCTGGGTCGGATTGCGGATACGCGGGACGTTCGCGGTGCCCGCGGCGAAGGCGGCGGACGGGCCGACGCCGTTGCACCATTATCCGCAACGCGACCGGGGCCGGCTATCCGGAATCGGCGGGCGCGGCGGGCGCCTGTCCGCTTTCGGCGGAGGACTGCCGCGCAGCGGGCAGGTTCTGCCGGCGCGTGCGCGAACGGGCGGACCGGCCGCGATGAAGCGGCACGACGGCCGCCGCCCGGCGCAACTCAGATCAACTCGGAGATCTCGATCAGGTTCAGGTCCGGGTCGCGCACGTACACCGACCGGATCTTGCGCGTCGCACCGGTGCGTTCGACGGGCCCTTCGACGATCGGCCATTCGACGCGTTGCAGATGCGCGATCACGTCGTCGAGCGGCACCGACGCGATGAAGCACAGGTCGAGCGCACCGGGCACCGGCACGTGCGCCTTCGGCTCGAACTCCGCGCCGCGCACGTGCAGGTTGATCTTCTGGTTGCCGAAACGGAACGCGAGCCGGCCCGCGCCGAAGGTTTCGAGCTGCATCTGCAGCACTTCCGTGTAGAAATGCTTCGTCCGCTCGGGATCGACGCAGGTCAGCACGAGGTGGTCGAGGTGGTCAATCAGCGCCATGTGATTCGCTCCTGTTCACGAGAAAGCCCGCTGCGCCGGCATGTCGCCGGCTTCGGCGCGCGGCGGCGGATGAAGGTCCGAGCGGCGCCCGGCCTTCAGGATCTGGCTCGGCACGTCATGCCCGATCAGCGCGGGCAGCCGTGCGGCCGCGGCGAGCACGGCCGCGAGGTCGATGCCCGTATCGTAGCCGTCGAGCGCGAGCATGTGCACGAGCTCCTCGGTGCATGCGTTGCCGGTCGCGCCCGGCGCGTACGGACAGCCGCCGAGCCCGCCGAGCGACGCGTCGAAGCGGTCGATGCCGGCGTCGAGCGCGGCGAGCGTGTTCGCGAGCGCCATCCCGCGCGTGTTGTGAAAGTGCAGCGTGAGCTGCAACGCGCCGAAGCGTCCGCGCGCGCGTCCGGCCAGCCCGCGCACCTGCGACGGATACGCCATGCCGGTCGTGTCGCACAGCGTGAAGCCGTGCACGCCGAGATCCGCGAAGCGCTGCATCCACGCGAGCACGGTTTCGTCACGCACGTCGCCTTCCATCGGACAACCCATCGCGGTCGACAGCGACACGTTGATCGCGACGCCCGAGCCGCGCACCGCGTCGATCACGTCGCGCAGCTGCGCGAACGACTGCTCGCGGGTCATCCGCAGGTTCGCGCGGTTGTGGCTCTCGCTCATTGACATCACGAGGTTCACCTCGTCGACGCCGCACGACAGCGCACGCTCCGCGCCGCGCACGTTCGGCACGAGCACCGTATAGACGACGCCCGGCGCGCGCATGATGCCGTGCATCACGGCCTCCGCGTCGCGCAGCGCGGGGATCGCCTTCGGCGACGTGAACGACGTGACCTCGATCTTCGCGAAGCCGCATGCGCTCAATGCGTCGACGAGCGCGATCTTGTCGTCGGTGTCGACGAACGCCGCTTCATTCTGGAAACCGTCGCGCGTCGCGACTTCGTGGAGGTAGAGTCGTTGGGGGGGCTTGCTCATGTCGTTGTCCCGGTGGCTGGTTCAGATCACGCGGCGCGTGCGCCAGTCGTCGCGCGTCGCGGCATCGATGCCGATCGATTCGAGTACCGCGTCGCTGTCGGCGCCGAGCGCGGGTGCGGGACGCTCGATGCGTCCCGGCGTCGCGCCGAGTTTCGGCACGATGCCCGGCACGAGCACGGGCGTGCCGTCGGGCAGCGCCGCGTCGACGATCATGTCGCGCGCGCGGTAATGCGGATCGGCCGCGATGTCCGCGACGTCGTAGATGCGCCCGGACGGAATGCGCGCGTCGTTCAGCGCGGCGAGCACCTCGTCGAGGTCGTACCGCGCGCTCCAAGCGCCGATCGCCGCGTCGATGCGCGCGACCTGCGCGACGCGCCCGTCGTTGTGCGCGAGCGCGGGATCGTTGCCGAGATCGGGGCGCCCGATCAGTTCCATCAGGCGCCGGAAGATGCTGTCGCCGTTGCCGGCGATCAGCGCGTACTTGCCGTCACGGCAGCGGTACGCGTTGGTCGGCGCGATGCCGGGCAGGCTGCTGCCGGCCGCCTCGCGCACGGCGCCGAACGCCGAGTATTCGGGCAGCAGGCTTTCCATCATGTTGAAGACGGATTCGTACAGCGCGACGTCGACGACCTGCCCCTTGCCGCCCTGCTGCTCGCGATGCCGCAGCGCGAGCAGGATGCCGATCACGCCGTGCAGCGCCGACAGCGAATCGCCGAGCGACACGCCGACGCGCACCGGCGTGCGGCCCGGTTCGCCGGTCAGGTGGCGCAGGCCGCCCATCGCCTCGGCGATCACGCCGAAGCCGGGCCGGTCGCGATACGGGCCGGTCTGGCCGAAGCCCGAGACGCGCAGCATCACGAGCCGCGGGTTGATCGCGGACAGCGCCTCCCAGCCGAGCCCCCATCCTTCGAGCGTGCCGGGCCGGAAGTTCTCGATCAGCACGTCGGTCCCGGCGACGAGGCGGCGCACGGCGTCCTGCCCTTCGGGCGTGCGCAGGTCGAGCGCGAGCGAGCGCTTGTTACGCGACTGCGCGGCCCACCAGACCGACGTGCCGTCGTGCAGCAGCCGCCATTTGCGCAGCGGGTCGCCGACGCCGGGCGGCTCGACCTTGATCACGTCCGCGCCGAATTCGGCGAGCATCCGGCCCGCGAAGGGCCCGGCGATCAGTTGGCCGAGTTCCAGCACGCGGATACCGTCCAGGGGGCGCGTCATGACTGTCTCCGAAGAAATCGTGTTGTCGATGACGGCGATCATGACGGCGTTCGCGCCCGGCGAAAATCGATCGATGCTCAACCTGCCTTTCCCGAACGGAAAGGCAGCGAACCGGGAGAACGTCGCGCCCTCGCCTGCGAGGGGCGCCGGCCTTTCCGCGCGGGAAAGCGCGCTCGCGCAACGGTCAAGCCCGATCACGCGCGCCGTTGGCAGAATCGTTGCCGTTGCGCGCCCGCCGGGCGCCCGTCAGTGAGACCCGCCATGTTTTCCCGCTCCTCTCCCGCGAAGATCGTGTTTCTCGACCGCGCGACGCTGTCGCCGCAGACCGTGCTGAAGCCGCTCCCGTTTCCGCATGCACTCCAGGCCTTCGAACGGACGGCCGCGCACGAAGTCGCCGCGCGTATCGGCGACGCGGACATCGTCGTGACCAACAAGGTCCGGCTCGACGCGGCGGCGCTCGACCGCGCGCCGCACCTGAAAATGATCGCGATCGCCGCGACCGGCACCGACGTCGTCGATCTCGAGGCCTGCGCGGCGCGCGGCATCGTCGTCAGCAACATTCGCGGGTATGCGGTGCGCACGGTGCCCGAGCACACGTTCGCGCTGATCTTCGCGCTGCGGCGCAGCCTCGTCGCATATCGCGACGCGGTGCGCGCGGGACGCTGGCTCGACAGCGGGCAGTTCTGCTTCTTCGATCATCCGATCCGCGACCTGGCCGGCGCGACGCTCGGCATCGTCGGCGACGGCGTGCTCGGCCGTGCGGTGGCCGCCATCGCCCGCGCGCTCGGCATGCACGTGCTGTTCGTCGCGCACGGCGACGCCCGGGGTGGCGATCGTGTGCCGCTCGACACGCTGCTGCGCGACAGCGACGTGATCACGCTGCATTGCCCGCTGACGCCGGCGACCCGGAACCTGATCGATGCGGCCGCCTTCGCGCGGATGGCGCGCCGCCCGCTGCTGATCAACACCGCGCGCGGCGGGCTCGTGGATGAAAGCGCGCTCGTCGACGCGCTGCAGTCGGGGCAGATCGCGGGCGCGGGGTTCGACGTGGTGACGCAGGAGCCGCTGCCGGCCGCGCATCCGTTCCACGCGATTCTGTCGCATCCGGCGTTCATCCTGACGCCGCATGTCGCGTGGGCGAGCGACGAGGCGATGCAGGCGCTGGCCGACCAGCTCGTCGACAACGTCACGGCGTTTGCGAGCGGCGAGCCGCGGCATGTCGTGACGGCGGATTGAGTGCGGCATGCGCGATGGTGAGCGGCGACAGTGTGCCGCGCCCGGCGTCGGCAGCGACGCGCCGGCCAGGAGGACGTGAAGACGGGAAGACGCGTTGCGGACAGGACGCCGCAGCGGCATAGGAGAATCGAAGAGAGGTGGTACTTAGCCGACGCGCGACCGGAACCGGTGCGCGTGGGTGCGCGATGCGCGCCGCCGGCGCGTGTCGGCCATCGGCCGCGCGTCGGCGGGAATCAGCGGGGATGGGTCAGCGGGAGCAGCGGGAGGCGACGCTCAGTAAGCGGACATCTCGACGCAAGGATCGACCTTGGACGGCGAGCAGATGACCGAATACTTGGCGCTTTCGCGCATCAGCGCTTCGCCTTCGTGCAGCGCGATCTTGATCTCGGGGTGACGCTCGTACGCAAGGAATGCGGAGCAGACGACCGCGGACATCACGACCAGGGAAAACACAAATTTTTCAAGGGATTGGAAACGTTCGGGCATGGTTCGACCTTTCTTCTAGGTCGTGATTATAGCGCGGATTAAGGGTTTTCCCTATATGCCGGCCCACATGCCGAGGATGGGCCCGGCCGACACGAGTCCGCGTTTGCACCCTTTTTCTTCGTTATTCCGGACTTAAGCGCCGGTCGAACCAGCTGGGCCACCGGTCGCGGCACATCTGTCGTGTCGTTCGCGCAGTCGGCCAGCGGCCCCGTCACGCGTGCCGAGGTCGTCGCCCGGTTACGCCAGCTTCAACAAGCAGGCTGCAAGCCGCTGAAGTGTCAGTATCCGGACGATATCCGCGCCGCCGAGGCACGTGTCGTGCAATCGTCCGGGACCGGCGCGGATGCCGCCGGCTCGACCGGGTCAGTCGCCCGGCGCAGACCGCACCGGTGACCGGTGCCGCCGGGCGCGGGCGCTGACCGGCGCGTGACTCGCACGGCTGCGCGCGGACCGCCGGTCGTCAGCGTCGGAAGAAGGATGATGCGGTCCCGATCGCCGGGACCGTACTCGGCAGAAAGCGCGACGAACCCCGTCTCGGGCGCGTCACTGCGGCGCCGACGCACCGCTGGCCGCATTGCCCGGCCACGCCTTGCCGATCCTGTCGATCAGCGACTTGGCGGCGCCCGTCGCGATCGCGGCGTCGACGCCCGAGGTCTGCCACGAACCGTCGGCGGCCTTGACGAAGGTCAGGTTCGCGCGCGACGGCGCGTAATCGCCGTTGCGCCACGTGATCACGACGTCGCACGTGTAGGTGCGCTCGCCGGTCTTCCTGCAGTCGCCGTCGGGTTTCGCCGAGATCACGTCGGCCGACACGGGCAGCGGCTGGCCGAGCAGCGCGTTCAGGCCGCCGTGGTTTTCCGCTTCGAGCGCGCGGCGCACCGCGGCGTCGACGTCGCTCGATCCGGGGCCGTCGTGGAGCAGGTTGCAGGCGGCGAGCAGCGTGGCCGCACAGCCGAGCGTCAGCAGCGTGGGAAACTTCATGGAACTCCGCGAATCGGGTGAAGGTCGGACGGCATGCGGCAATGCCGGTGAACGCATCGCCGAGCCGGTATGCTGCGTAGTCTGCAACGTCCGCGCATCGCTCGCGGTATCCATTTGTAACCGACTGCACGACGCCCGCGCGCTGCCCGGCCGCTGTCGCTTACTGCCGCTCCTGCTTCACGCGGCTGACCAACTGCGTCGGGCTCACGAACTGCAGCGCGATCACGACCCATACGAGCGTGATGGCCATGTAGATCATCGCCATCGCGTCGATCGACTGCGGTGCGCGCACGCCGGTCGAGAACACCGCGTAATACAGCGCGACGACGAGCGTCTGCGTGCTCGGGCCCGCGGTGAAGAAGGTCAGCTCGAACATCCCGATCGTGCGCACCAGCACGAGCAGCCCGGCCGCGAGCATGCCGGGCACCAGCAGCGGCAGCAGCACGTAGCGGAAATAACGCCACGTGTTCGCGCCGAAGATGCGCGCGGCGGCCTCGAGATTCGGATCGATCTGCTCGATGAACGGCGTCATCACGAGGATCACGAACGGCAGCGCCGGCACGAGGTTCGCGAGGATCACGCCCGGCAGCGTGCCGGCGAGCCCGACCTTGTACATCACGGTCGCCATCGGGATCCCGTACGTGACGGGCGGCACCATCAGCGGCAGCAGGAACACCAGCAGCGCGAAGCGCTTGCCGCGGAACGGCACGCGCGCGAGCGCATAGGCGGCCGGCACGCCGAGCGCGACCGACAGCAGCACGACCGCGCCGACCACTTCGAGCGTCACCCACAGCACGCTCGCGAGCTGGAAGTCTTCCCACGCCTTCGCATACCAGTGCAGCGTGAAGCCCTGCGGCAGCGGTGTACCGAACCAGCGCGTCGCGACCGAGTTCACCGCGACGGTGGCAATCAGCAGCGTCACGTTCAGCAGGAAGAACGCCATCAGCCCCCAGACGAGTGCCTTCCATGCCCGGCCGGCGAGGTTGCTTCTCATCTTCCGTGGTGTCCTCGCGTTGACGGCGCGTGCATCGGGCGCGTCCTGCTTCGGCGGCCAGGTCGGCGCCGCATCATGGTCGGTCGCCATCAGCCCTTGACCCCTGTCACCGGCCCCGTGTAGAAGAAGCGGCGCGCGCCGAGCATCGACGCGACCACCAGCAGCTGCACGAAGCCCATCACGATCGCGATCGCCGATGCGAGCGAATAGTCGTAGCTCTCGAACGCGGCTTCGGCGGCCGCGATCGAGATCACGCGCGTCGGCCCGGCCGGCGCGCCGAGCAGCACGGCCGACGGGAACACCGAGAACGCCTGCACGAACGACAGGCACGCGGCCATCGTGAGACCCGGCACGAGCAGCGGCAGGTAGATCTGCCGGAACTGCTGCCACGGGTTCGCGCCGAGCGTGGCCGCGGCGCGCGCGAGCGTCGGGTCGATGCCGCTGATGTACGACAGCATCAGCAGGAACGCGAACGGAAAGCCCGACACGATCAGCGACAGCAGCACGCCCCAGTAGTTGTGCGTGAGGCGCACTTCGTCGGTATACAGGTGCAGCCCCTGCAGCGCCTGCGGGAACCAGCCGTTCGGGCCGAAGTACGTGAGCATCCCGTCGGCGACGAGCACCGTGCCGAGCGTGACCGGAATCACGAGCAGCGTCGTGACGAACTTCTGGTACGGCGAGTTGCGGCGCAGCGCGAACGCGACGGGCACCGAGATGCCGACGTTGATCAGCGTCGCGGGCACCGCGAGCTTCAGCGTGACGAGCACGGTCGGCCACATCGCGTTGTCGGTGAAGAACTGCACGTAGTTCGCGAGCGCGCCGCCGCCGTTCATCGGCTGGAACGACAGCACGAGGCCGTAGGCGAACGGATAGATGAACAGCGCGACGATGAACGCGAGCGCGGGCGTGACGAGCCACGCCTTCGTGTCGCGCGGCGTGCCGCCGGTCGCGAGCGTGCTCATGCGGTCTCCCGGTGGCGCGCTCCCGTGCGCGCGGGGCGGCGGCCGTTCATTGCGCGGCTCCCGCATAGACGAGCGTGCGCGCCGGCGCGACGCGCAGCCGCAGCCGCTCGCCTTCCGCGAATTCGCCGGCGACCCGCGCCCAGATCGGGCCGAACGGCGTGATCGCGCGGATCAGCGAATCGCGGCCGCCGTACTCGACCGTTTCGACGGTCGCGTCGAAGGCGTTGTCGGCCCCTTCTTCCGCGCGCTCGATGTCGTCGGGGCGCAGCGCGACCACGACGTCCTTGCCGTCGAAGCCGGCCATCGGCACGCCGGTGACGCGCACGCCGGCGGCGGCGACGCTCACGTAGTCGCCGGCCATTCCTTCGAGCGTGAACGGCAGCACGTTGCGATAGCCCATGAAGCGCGCGACGTGCAGGTTGTGCGGGCGCGTGTACACGTCCTTCGGCGACGCGACCTGCTGCACGACGCCCTCCTTCATCACGACGATGCGGTCGGCCATCGACAGCGCCTCGTCCTGGTCGTGCGTCACGTAGATCGTCGCGCGTTCGAGCTGCGTATGGATGCGGCGGATCTCGGCGCGCATCTCGATGCGCAGCTTCGTGTCGAGATTCGACAGCGGTTCGTCCATCAGCACCAGCGGCGGCTCGATGACGATCGCGCGCGCGATCGCGACGCGCTGCTGCTGCCCGCCCGACAGCTGCCCGGGCAGCTTGCCCTCGTGGCCGACGAGCTGCACGAGTTCGAGCGCCTGCTGCGCGCGCCGCCGCGTTTCCTGCTTCGGCAGCCCGCGCATCTTCAGCCCGAAGCCGACGTTCTCGAGCACCGACATGTGCGGAAACAGCGCGTAGTTCTGGAACACCATCCCGAAGCCGCGGCGCTCGGGCGGCAGCACGTCGATGCGCGTGTCGTCGAGCCAGATGCCGCCGCTCGTGAGCGGCTGCAGCCCGGCGATGCAGTTCAGCGCGGTCGACTTGCCGCAGCCCGACGGGCCGAGCAGCGCGATGAACTCGCCGCGCCGGATGTCGAGATCGAGCCCGTTCAGTGCGGCGACCTGCGCGCCCTCCGCGTTGGTGAAGCTGCGGCACACGCCGTCGAGCCGCAACCGTTCGAAACTGTGCTTCATTACGCGCACTCCGTCGGCGCGGGCGCCGCCGCGCCCGCGGGTTGTTGCGTCATTTCGATTTCTGCGAGCCGATCTCGCGGTCCCATTTCTGGAACGCGGCGACCATCGCCTGCGCGTTGAGCGGCTGCACGTGCGGACGATCCGCGAGCAGCTTCGCGTACTCGGGGCGGCCGAACTTCCTGATCACCTCCTGGCTGTGCGCGGGTGCCATCTCGAGCGTCACGCCCTTCACCGACGGGCCCGGATAGAAGTAGCCGTCGTCGTAGGTCATCGCCTGCTGGGCCGGTTCGAGCAGGAAGTTCATCAGCTTGAACAGCACGTCGAGCTTGTCCTTCGGCACGCCCTTCGGGATCACCATGTAGTGCGCGTCGTTGACCCACGTCATGTTGTCGAACGCCTGGATCCGGAAGTCGGCCGGCACGATGCCGAGCGCGCGCGGGTTCAGGTCCCAGCCGGTGACGGTCACGGTCATGTCGCGCGTGCCTTCGCCGAGCTCCTTCATCACGGCCGACGTGCCGCCCGGGTAGTACGGCACGCAGTCGTTGAGCTGCTTCAGGAACGCCCAGGTCTTGTCCCAGCCGTTGACCGGGTCCTGCGGGTTCTTGTCGCCGAGCACGTACGGCAGCCCCATCAGGAACGTGCGGCCGGGGCCCGAGTTGGCCGGGCGCGCGTAGATCAGCTTGTTCGGATGCGCCTTGCACCACGCGAGCAGTTGCTCGGGCGTCTTCGGCGGGTCGCTGACCTTCGCCGGGTTGTATTCGAGCAACGGGCCGGCCGGCATGTAGGTGACTTCGAGGCCGAAGCCCTGCGCGACATCCTGCATCTTGCGCGGGCCGGGCGCGTACCTATCGAGCACGCCGGGGAATGCGCCCGCGTTGTCGGGCAGCAGCTTCAGCCACAGGTTCTGCTCGATGCCGGCGGCCAGTGCGTCGGTGCCCGTCAGCACGAGGTCGATGTCGGCGCGCCCCGCCGCCTGCATCGCCTTGATCTTGCCCGGCAGCTGCGGCGCGGGCGCGTTCGTGAACGTGACGTTCGATACGAGATTCGGGTTCTTCTCCCTGAACGCCTCGATGGCCTTCTGCGTGAGCTGCAGGTTGCCCGCGACGTCGACGACATTCAGCGACACGGGGGCCGCGACGGCGGCCGCGGCCGACAGCGTCAGGCCCAGCGCCAGGGCGATCCGGCGGACACGGCGCGCGATCGTGGTGGTGTTCATGTCTCCTCGCTACGGTCGGTGGATGGGACCTTTCTTTCGGGAAATCATGACGGTGTTATACGATGTCGGTCAACAAAAAACCGAGCGGCGCGGGGCGGGAATTTCCCTAACAAAAACCTTCCGGGAATGCGATCCAAGGGATATCGAGGGTCTCCTCGGATTTCCAGAATCGAACCCATGTCGCGTGTTAAGACGTCGTATATCGACGTAAGGCGGAATGGACCGATTTCGCCGACTATGGCCAAACGCCTCACCACGACGACCGGACGCCAGGATAGTGAGCAGAATTTCCGCGCGCCGTTGAATGATTGAAAGGATGGCTGATGAGAGAACGACGCGACGTGATGTCGTTAGCGGGACCGGGACAGTTCCCAGATTGCACTGAAATATTCAGCCAATTCCTCGCTGGTTACGCCGCCGTCCGCCACATCGACCATAAGATCTTCGAGATCGGCGAGGCGAGGAATCGCAATTCCCTGCTGCTCCATATACGTCAATGCACAGGTGAGGCCGGTGCGCTTGTTGGCATCGTTGAATACGTGCCCGCGTGCGATGGCAACCGCATAGGTCGCGGCAATACCGAACACGTCGTCCAGGCCTCCGCGTAATGGGCATGATTGTCGACGCGATGCAGGGCGGCTTCGACACCGCCCCGGCCGGCATGAGCGAATCCGCTCAGACCGCCAAGGTCCCGGATGATTGCGTCGTGAATCGTGATGACGTAATCAAGATCGAGCAAATCAACGATCTTTCAACGCGACCAGCACATCGCGGTGTTCGGAAATGACTTTTCGGGCGGCGCGAAGCACGTCGCCTTTGTCGGTTTCCGTTGAAGCCTTGATTTCCGCCGTGGGACGGATGATCGTGCGGGGTTTCAGTTCAACCCCGTACAGCGTCTTTCTTTTGGGGGCCATGACAGCATTCCGTCTTGAAAAACATGAGCAATCAGCCACTTGCCTGCATTCGAAACAAGCGGCCGCGTTGCCGCCAATCATAGCGCCCGAAGAGACGATGGCGCGCCCGATTGATGTGGAGAATGTCAGCCTGTCAGCCTGGAACGGCTTTCACCGAGCGCTGCCACCTCCCCGATCAGCCGCTCCGCGTCATGCCACTCGCCATACCCGGACGCCGGGTTCAGGTGCCCGACCTCGCCGAGATCGACGAGCTTGCTGCCCCACCCCGCCGCGAGCGCCTCGGCGCGTTCGAAGCGCGCCAGCGGATCGTTGCGGCTTGCGGCCACGATGCTCGGAAACGGCAGCGGCCGGGTCGGCACCGGCGTCCAGCCGTGCGCGTCGAGCGCATCGGGTGTCGGATAGCCTGCGGGCATCGGCGTATCGAGATCGGCCGGCGCGGCGAGCAGCGCGCCATCGATCGCCCGCGTGGCGTGCTGCGCCCAATGCACGGCGATCATCACGCCCGCGCTGTGCGCGACGAGAATCACCGGCCCGTCGATCGCGGCCAGCGCCGCATCGAGCGCCGCGACGCGTGCATTGCGGCTCAGCTTGTCGGCATCGAGTGGCGCGACGGCGCGCGCGTTCGGCAGGCGTCGTTGCAGATGCGTCTGCCAGTGGTCTTCGACGTGATCGCGCAAGCCGGGCACGATCAGGATGGTGGGCGCGGTCGCCAGGGTCATGCAGCCTCCAGGTGGGTTCGGTTCAGGAAAGACGGGATGCGCGCCGTTCGCGTTCGACGCGCGCGAGATCGGCCGCGTAGCTCGCGCGTCCGATCGCGAACAGCACGGCGGCCGCGAGCGGCACGACGGGAATCCATTGCAGTGCGCCGACGAGCCCGGCGCGATCGGCGGCCCATCCCGTCAGCAGCGGGCCCGGCGCCATGCCGAGCAGGTTGTTGGCGAGCGTGAGCGTCGCGAACGCCGATGCGTGGATCGCGGCCGGCGTCAGGTTCGCGACCATCGCACCCGAGGCGCCGGACGCGCCCGCGCCGACCAGCATCCCCGCGCAGATCAGCGCGAGCTGCAGCGGCCCGGGCGGCAGCCGGAACGCGACCGCGAGGCACACGCCGGTCAGCACGCAATACGCGATCGCGGTCAGCCATTTGCGCGCGCCGTCGGTACGCCCGACGCGATCGGTGACGATCCCGCAGCCGACCATCCCGACGCCCGACAGCAGCACGAAGCCGGCCGCGAGCACGGCGGCGCGGTCCGGCGCCATCGCGTAATAGCGGTTCAGGTAGCTCGGCAACCACGCGAACAGCGCGCCGGGCACGAACAGGTGCAGCCCGCTGCCGACATACGCGCAGATCACCGAACGCGACGCGAACAGCCCCGTCATCAGCACGCGCACGCTGCCGCGCAAATCGCGCGGCGCATCGGCAACGGGCCGGCATGGTTCGACACGGCATGCCGCGAGCCGCCGCTCGGTGACGACGCCGCGGTACGCGACGAGCAGCACGATGCCGAGCGCGGCCATCACGCCGAACGACCAGCGCCAGCCGAGATGCGCGCCGACGAGGCCGCCGAGCGCCATCCCGAACACGGAGCCGAACGCGCCGCCGGCCATGAACGCGCCGGTCAGCGTCGCGCGCAGCCGTGCCGGAAAGATGCTGAGGATCAGTGCGACGCCGACGCTGCCGTACGCGGCTTCGCCGAGCCCGACGAGCCCGCGCGCCACGAGCATCTCGGCGTAGTTGGTCGACAGCGCGCAGCCGAGCGTCGCGACGCTCCATAGCGCGGCCATCAGCACGATGCTGCGCGCGCGGCCGAAGCGGTCGGCGAGTACCGACAGCGGAAACGTCAGCAGCCCGACCAGCAGCGCGACGACGCCGGACAGCGAACCGAGCTGCGTGTCGGACAGCCCCCACGCGTGCTTGAGCAACGGAAACACGGCGTTGAGCACCTGCCGCGACATGTAGTCCGACAGCAGCAGGCCGACGGTCAGCCCGAACACGAGCCAGGCATAGGCCGGCGCGCGGCGGCCGGTGGCGGCCGCCTCCTGCAGCGACGGCTCGACGTGATGAAGCAGCATGCGTGTCTCCTCCGGCACCGGTGCGGCAACGCACCGGCGCGGCTTGCGCGGCCCCGCTCCGTTGACCGGAGTCGGCCCCTGCGCCGCGCGCAGGGACGGGTGCCGCGCCACAACGATCGGCGGGCGGCAGCCGCGGGGGCCGCCGCCCGGTTGCGCGGCGCGTCAGGCCGCGCGCAGCGGTACGCTCAGCTGGCCCGGCCGGCGGTTCGGCGCCATCCCGAGCTGCGCGAGCGTCTCGTCGACGCCGTCGTACTGCACGCCGATCCGGTAGATCGCCTTCGCCTCCTTGCCGGTCGCGATGTCGCGGCCGAGTTCGCGCGCGATCCGCACGCATTGCTCGACCTGCTGCACCGACGTCATCCGGTTGCCCTTCTGGTCGATGATCGTGTCCTCGATCCCGCAACGCGGATGCAGGCCCAGCGCCATCGCGACCGTGTTGATCGGCAGCACGTTCTTCATCAGCGATTCGAGCGTGATGCATGCGCCGTCCGGGCAGCGCCGCACGAATTCCATGAAGTTGTACGGATTCGGGCCGTCGAAGCCGCCGCCGATGCCGACCCACGTGACGTTCAGCGGGCCGCGATAGACGCCGCGGCGGATGATCCGCTCGAGCGTCTCGAGCGCATGCATGCCGGTGAGCTGGAAATGCGGCTGGATGCCGGCCGCCTGCAGCCGGCGCAGGTGTTCGTCGACCCAGCCGGGGCCGGCCGGCACGGTCATCTCGCGGTACGCGTCCCACAGCGCGGCTTCGTTCAGCGACGTGCCGGCGATGTCCTTGCGGTTCATCAGCTCGGTGATGTTCATCTGCACGGTGTTGATCGCGACCGTCACCTGGTCGGGCTTCGGCGTCAGCTCGGCGAGCATGTGGCGCGTGTCGTCGGACAGCCATTTCGCTTCGGCGCCGTCGCCTTCCGGCGCGAACGAGATCGAGCCGCCGACCTGCAGGATCATGTCGGGCACGGCCTCGCGCAGCCGGCCGAGCAGCTCGTTGAATTTCGACAGCCGCTTGCTGCCCTTGCCGTCGAGTTCGCGCACGTGCAGGTGCAGCACCGTCGCGCCCGCGTTGTAGCAGTCGACGGCCTTCTGCACGTGCTCGTCCATCGTCACCGGAATGTCTTCCGGAAAATCGGCAGGCATCCATTCGGGGCCGTACGGCGCGACCGTGATGACCACCTTGTCCTGGTTTTCCGGGTGCAGCGAATCGTCGAGAAATTGCATGTCGTCCTCCAGTGGGAATCGTTTTATTCAAGCGTACGGGCGTGCGTATCCCGTCGCGCCGGGCGGTGGGCCCGGCGCGTTGCATGGGGTCGAGAACCGGTTACGGCGCGGGCGCGCCCGGATCAGTACGGCACGTCGCCGACGATGCCCGCGCGCTCCATCCGGCGCACGCACGGCGGGTAGTCCATCACCGCGTAATGCTGCGTGCTGCGGTTGTCCCAGATCGCGACGCTGTTCTTCTTCCAGCGCCAGCGCACCTGGTATTCGGGGATGTACGCCTGGCTGATCAGGTACTGCAGCAGCTGGCCGGCGCCGGGATTCGCGTCCTGTCCGAAGCGCACGCGCCCGGGCGTGTGGAAGTTCGTGAAATGCGTCGTGAACGCATTCACGTACAGCACCTTCTCGTCCGTTTCGGGATGCGTGCGCACGACCGGATGCTCGGCGTCCGGGTACTGCGCCTTCAACGCGAGGCGCTTGTCGATCGGCATCGCCGCGCCGAAGCTCGCCTCGATGCCGTGGCGCGCGCGCAAGTCGCCGATCTGCTGCTTCACGTGCTCCGGCAGGTGCTCGTACGCGAGCACCATGTTCGCCCACATCGTGTCGCCGCCGACCGCCGGCCCGTCGACGCAGCGCAGCACGCAGCCTAACGGCGGCGCCACGCGCCAGCTCGCATCGCTGTGCCACGCATTCTCGTAGCGGTCGTTCGGCTGGTCGGGCGACTTGTAGATCCGCACGAGCCCCGGGTGCTCGGGGTCGCTGCCGGCGACCGGATGATCCTCGAGCTCGCCGAAGCGGCGCGCGAACGCGACGTGCTCGGCGCGCGTGATGTCCTGGTCACGCAGGAACAGCACGCGATGGCGCAGCAACTGCGCGCGGATCTCGGCGAACAGGCCGTCGTCGTGCACGGCGTCGGCGAGGCTCACGTCCAGCAGCTCCGCGCCGATCGCACAGGTCAGGGGTTCGACTCGCATGCGCGTCTCCTCAGACGATGAATACCGACGAGCCCGTCGTCTTGCGCGACTCGAGGTCGCGGTGCGCCTGCGCCGCGTCCTGCAGCGCATAACGCTGGTTGATCTCGATCCGGATGCGGCCGGCCGCGACGTGCGCGAACAGTTCGCCGGCCAGGTCGTTCTTCTCGGCCGGATCGGCGATGTAGTCGGCCAGCGCCGGACGCGTCAGGTACAGCGAGCCCTTCATCGCGAGGCGCTGCGGGTCGAACGGCGGGATCGGGCCCGACGCGGTGCCGACGCAGACCATCAGCCCGCGCCGCTTCAGCGAATCGAGCGAGCCCTCGAAGGTGTCCTTGCCGACGCTGTCGAACACGACGTCGACGCCGGCGCCGTCGGTCAGTTCGCGCACGCGCTTCGCGACGTCCTCGCGGCTGTAGTCGATCGTATGGTCGCAGCCGTGCGCGCGGGCGATCGCGGCCTTGTGTTCGCTCGACACGGTGCCGATCACCGTGAGCCCGAGCAGCTTCGCCCATTGCGACACGATCAGCCCGACGCCGCCCGCGGCCGCATGCAGCAGGATCGTGTCGCCCGGTGCGAACGCGTGGATGCGGCGCAGCAGGTAGGCCGAGGTCAGCCCGCGCATCGTCATCGCCGCGGCCGTGTCGCATGCGATGCCGGCCGGCAGCCTGACGAGCGGCGCGGCCGCGATCAGCCGTTCGGTGCTGTACGCGCCGAGCGTGTTGAGGAAGCCGGTGTAGGTCACGCGGTCGCCGACGGCGACGTTCGTCACGCCGGGGCCGACCGCCTCGACTACGCCGGCCGCCTCGACGCCGATGCCCGCCGGCAGCGGCACCGGATACAGGCCGCTGCGGAAATACGTGTCGGCGAAGTTCAGGCCGACCGCCTCGTGCCGCAGGCGCACCTGGCCGGGGCCCGGATCGCCGACGTCGACTTCTTCCCAGCGCAGCACGTCGGGGCCGCCGGTTTCGTGGAATCGCACTGCATGTGCCATCTGGTTCTCCGTAGGTATTCAGTCGGATGCGCGTCACGCATCGCCGGGTTCGTCCGCACCCGGCGGCGTCGCGGCTGCGCCGCGCGCCGGGGGCGCGTCCAGTTCGTTCCAGTCGGCCTCGCCCAGGTAGCGCCGCGCGGCCGGGAAAATCACACCTTCGATGCGCCCCATCTGTTCGAATGCGCCGCGCGCATACCCGGCCAGTGCGGCATCGAACGCGGCCGACGGCCGCCCGTCGGCGGCGAGCCGCGCCAGCGCGTCGAGCGCGTGCGCATCGCGGTGCCGCTGGCGGTCGAGCTCGTCGAGTTCGGCCGCGGTGCACTCCGCCCGCATGCGCAATGCCGCGAACAGGCGTGCTTCCGCGGACGTGCCGAAGCGTGCGTCCTGCAGCGCCCCGAGCGATGCCAGCGCCGCCAGCGTGCCGCCCGCGTCGGCGGTCGGCCGCCTCGTGGCGTCCGGGCGTTCGCTCATCGTCATCAGTGCCTGCAGCCGCTCGCCGAGCGCGCGATGCGCGGCGAGACAGCGCGCCATCACGTGCGCCTCGGCCGGCGCATGCCGCGCCGGGCACACGAGCACCGGCACGCCGCTCGTCGCGAGCAGCAACCGCCGTTGCGCGGCTGCGGCTGCATCGGCGTCGTGCGGCAGCGCCGCGACGCCGATCAGGTCGCAGCCGAGCTCGGCGGCGAGCGCGCCGGGCGACGTGTCGCAGGCCGCCGGGTGGCCGGCCCCCGCGATCGCATGGGACAGGCCCTGCGCCCGTGCGGCGGCTTCCACTTTCGCACCGTGTTCCGGCATCCGCGCTCCGGATAAACGCGAGTCGGGCGAGTCCGGCGCGGCGCCGGACAGCACGAACGTGACCCGCGCGCCGACCGCACGCGCCAGTTCGAGCGCATGGCCGATCGCGTCGATGCCGCCGGGCACGCCGTCGACCGTCACGAGCAGATGGCGGTACATCGTGCCGCTCCGCTTATCCGGCGCTCGGCGCGCTGCGTTGCGTGCCGGTCGATACGATGTTCATGGCCCTCTCCTCGTCGCGTTCGTCGGTTGCGTTCGTCACGCATCGGAACCCATGCTATCGACCGGGTGCCGGCGCGGCCCCACTCGTCGCGGGGGGGATTGACGCGCGAACGTGGTTCGGCCGATCCTTCCCCCCACACCCACCCCGGACGCTGGCCCACACGGCATCGCCGGAATCCGACTGCTGCCCCGATGGCCCACCCACCCGATCGCGCCGACGCGCCCCCCACCGAACTCGTGCTGAAGACGACCGCGCCGCGCGTGCCGGCGCAGCTGCTCGCGCGTGCGCGGCTGAGCCTGGCCGCGCCGGCGTTCGACGCCCGGCCCGTCACGCTCGTGCAGGCGCCGGCCGGCTACGGCAAGACCTCGCTGCTCGCGCAATGGCGCCGCGAATCGCTCGCGCTCGGCCGCGCGGTCGTGTGGCTGTCCGCCGACGAGCGCGACGACGCGCCGCGCCTGCTGCAGGGGCTCGTGCAGGCGGTGCGCACCGGGTGCGCGCGGCCCGGCTTCGGGCGCCTGATTCCGGGCGGCGCGGCGCGCGCGCTGGAAGGGCTGACCGCGTGGCTGGCCGAAGTCGCGCAGCTGTCGATCGACGCGCTGCTGATCGTCGACGACGCGGAGCGGCTGCCGGCCGCGGGCCTCGACGCGCTGACCTACGTGCTGCATAACGCGCCGCAGAACCTGCGTGTCGTTGTCGCGGCCCGGCGCGGGCTCGATCACGCGGCCGGCGACCTGCTCGCCGGCGGGCAATGCACGCTCGCCGGCCCCGACTGGCTGCGCTTCACGCTCGACGAGACGATCGCGCTGGTCGGCGCGCGCTTTGCGCAGCGGGTCGACGCCGACGCGTGCGCGCGGCTGTTCGAGCGCGTCGACGGCTGGCCGCTCGGGCTGCAGCTCGCGATGGCCGCGATGGCGCGCTCGGCCGACCCGCGCCAGGCCGTCGACGCGCTCGCCGCGCGCATGGACGGCACCCGCGACCGGCTCGTCGAGCTGCTGCTCGCGAACCTGTCCGCCGACGACACCGCGTTCCTGACGCATACCAGCGTCGCCGACCGCCTGCATCCGTCGCTGTGCGCCGCGCTGCTCGACGATGCGAACGCGCCCGACCGGCTCGCGCGGCTCGTGCGCGACACGCCGCTGTTCATCGCGTCCGACGATTCCGACTGGTGCCGGCTGCATCCGCTCGTGCGCGATACGTTGCGCGACCGTCTGGCGGCGAGCCCGGACGCGGACCGCGGCGCGCTGCATGCACGCGCGGCTGCGTGGCTCGACACACACGGGATGACGGAGGAAGCGGCGCGTCATGCGTATGCGGCCGGCCAGGTCGAGACCGCGTACGCGCTCGCGCAGCGCTGCCTCGAGGACGCGATCAAGCAGGGCCGCATCAACGACGTGCTCGACTGGCTCGCGCTGCTGCCCGATGCGGAGCTCGACAAGCGTCCGACGCTGCGGATCGCGGTCGCCTGGGCGCTGGCGCTCGGCGAGCGCCATGTCGAGGCACGGCACCAGATCGCCGGCATCCTGGCCGATGCCGGCACGCCGGCCGCGATGCGCTACGAATGCGCGCTGATCCTCAGCGCGGCGGCCTACTACGCCGACGAAATCGACCGTTTCGTCGAGCTGTTCGAACCGTGGGCCGACTTCACGCCGCCCGCGGCGACGTGGCTCGCGCAGATGCATGCGAACCGCCTGTCGGCGCGCGCGATCATCGTTGGCGAACCGGCGCAGGCGCGCCGCTTCCAGCAGGCCGCGCCGCGCGGCGAGACGGCAGCCGGGTTCGGCTACGTCGCGCGCTGGGGCGAACTGATCACCGGCCTGAGCTACCTGTGCGAAGGCCAGATCCGGCTCGCGGACGACGCGTTGTCGCCGGCGCTCGCGCGCGCGGAAGCCGACCTCGGGCGCCGCCATCCGCTGACCTGCATGCTCGCGGCGATGTGCGCGGCGATCGCCTACGAGGCCGATCGCGTCGATCAGGCCGCCGCGCTGCTCGCGAACCGGCTCGACGTGCTCGAGCACGCGGGCACGCCCGACACCGTACTGCTCGGCTATCGGACGGCCGCGCGCATCGCGCTGCTGCGCGGCGTCGAGCATCGCGCGATCGATCTGCTCGAAGCGCTCGACGCGATGGGCGTTGCGCGCCGGCTGCCGCGCCTGTCGGTCGCGAGCCTCGCCGAGCAGGTGCGTATTCACGCGGCGCGCTATCGCGAGGCGACCTGTCATGCGCTCGTCGAGCGGATCGATGCGATCGCCGCGGCCGAGTTTCCATCGCACGGGCCGCTGTGGCGGCGCCCGGTCGTGCTGCTGCAGGCGATGGCGCACGCGGGTGCCGCGCTTGCCGCGCGCCGCTGGGACGATGCGTGCGCGGCGCTCGACGAAGCGGCCGTGCTGGCCCGCGAAATGAGCATGGGGCGCGCGCGCATCGAGATCATGGCGCTGAGCGCGTTCGCGCTCGAACAGTCGGGGCACGGCGGCCGCGCGCGGCTCGACGAGGCGATGAACCTCGCGGACATGCTCGGCCTCACGCGCACGCTCGCCGACGCGCATCCGGCCGTCGCCGACTGGGCACGCCGCGCCGGCGACGAGGCGGCCGCGGGCGACGGTCATCCCCGGCCCGCGCAGCCGCAACCGCGCATCGTGCCGCCCGCGCCGCGCAGCACTGCCAGCCCGCGCGCGGTGCCGAGCGTCGTGCTGACACCCAAGGAGCGCGCGATCCTCGAGCTGCTCGCGCGCAACCTGTCGAACAAGGAGATCGCGGTCGCACTCGCCGTCGGCGAGGAAACCGTGAAGTGGCACCTGAAGAACCTGTTCGGCAAGCTCGACGCCAGCTCGCGCAAACACGCGGTGCGCCGCGCGCTGGTGCTCGGGTTGCTCGAAAGCGCGCCTTAGCCGCCTGCACACGTCTGTACCGGCGTTGCCCGGCGGTTGACGGCAACCTCGTCACCGCCGCCCCCATTCAATTCTCCGCAACCCTGCCCCCCGCGCATGGGGGGGAGCGACCGCGCGCCGTTGCGTAGTCTTTCCGCACGGCTCGCGCCGGCGTTGCACCCCGCGCCGTCCCGCCTGCCTCGATGCTTCCCCGCTTTACCCGCACGGGCTCGATCCCGTGCGGTCCATGACGATCCTGGAGACTTCGATGAAGACGAAACTGGCCGCGCTCGCGGCGCTTGCCGGCTGTTCGGCGCTCGCGCATGCGCAATCCTCCGTCACGCTGTACGGCGTGGTCGACACGGGCCTGCTGTACCAGAGCACGTCGGCCGCGTCGTTCGGCCCGAACGCGCCGAACACCGGCAAGGTGTTCCGGATGAAGGACGGCGGCATCTATTCGAGCTTCTGGGGCATCAAGGGCAGCGAGGACCTCGGCGGCGGCTACAAGGTCAACTTCAAGCTGCAGGGCTCGTTCGACAGCGGCACCGGCAGGATGCAGCTGAGCGACACGCCCGGCGCCGTCGCGATCTTCAACCAGGTCGCGTCGCTCGGCGTGTCGGGGCCGTTCGGCACGTTCACGGCCGGCCGCCAGATCGTGCCGATGATCTACGCGATGGCGGACACCGACGTGCGCAACGCGCAGTTCTTCGGCAGCGTGCTGACCGCGTGGCTCGGCCTGAACACCGCGGCCGGCTGGCCGGGGACGAGCACCAACGGCTCGATCGGCGCACTGTACGACAGCAATGCGCTCGTCTATCAGTCGCCGACCTTCGCGGGCGCGTCGATCGCGCTCGAATACGCGCCCGGCGGCGTCGCCGGGCAGTTCCAGGGCGGCACGCGCGAATCGGTCGTGCTCCGGTATGCGAACCACGGGCTCAACGCGTCGGCCGTCTACTACAACGGCCACGACACGAATCCGGCGCCGGGCACGACGCCGACCGGCGTCGACAACAACCGCTTCGTCTACGTCGGCGCGAAATACACGATTCGCGACTTCTCGGTGTCGGCGTCGTACGGCAACGGACGGAATCCCGCGCATGCGGACCGGGTGAACCTCGACATGCTGTCGGCAGGCGTCGGCTATCGCTTCACGCCCGCGCTGCAGGTCGCCTCCGCCGTGTACTACCTGAAGGACCGCAACCGCTCGGAGAACCGCTCGACGGCCGTCGTGCTCACGGCCGACTACAGCCTGTCGAAGCGGACGATGGTCTATGCGCAGGCCGGCCATGTGAACAACCGCGGCACGATGAACCAGATGCTCGTGTACGGGCAGCCGGTCGCGCCCGGGGTCGGCACGACGGCCGCGATGGTCGGGCTGCGGCACAACTTCTGACGACGAAGCGACGCACGGCGCGATGCGCGCGACTCGCGGCGGCCGTCTGCAGCGATCGCGGGGATCGGCTACAGTGGGCGTTTTCGGCGCGCCCCGCCCGCCCGTCGATGCGCGTCGTCCCGCCCCTGCCGCCGTGTCAGGGGCTGCCGGCGACGCGCGGCAGGCCGGCGGATCGCGGATCCTCCACGTTGACAAGCGAACCTTCATGCCCGATCTGTCCGCCTTCCCGATCACGAAAAAATGGCCGGCCCGCCATCCCGACCGTCTCCAGCTGTATTCGCTGCCGACGCCGAACGGCGTCAAGGTGTCGATCATGCTCGAGGAAACCGGCCTGCCGTACGAGCCGCACCTCGTGCGCTTCGACACGAACGACCAGCTGTCGCCCGAATTCCTGTCGCTGAACCCGAACAACAAGATCCCGGCGATCATCGATCCGAACGGCCCTGACGGCCGGCCGCTGCCGCTGTTCGAATCGGGCGCGATCCTGATCTATCTCGCCGACAAGACGGGCCAGCTGATCCCGAAAAACCTCGCGGGCCGCTACGAGACGATCCAGTGGGTGATGTTCCAGATGGGCGGCATCGGCCCGATGTTCGGCCAGGTCGGCTTCTTCCACAAGTTCGCCGGCCGCGACTACGAGGACAAGCGTCCGCGCGACCGCTACGTCGCCGAATCGAAGCGCCTGCTCGGCGTGCTCGACGCGCATCTCGCGAACCGCAAGTGGGTGATGGGCGATACGTACACGATCGCCGACATCGCGATCTTCCCGTGGGTGCGCAACCTGGTCGGGTTCTACGAAGCGGGCGATCTCGTCGGCTTCAGCGAGTTCCGCCACGTCGCGCGGGCGCTCGAAGCGTTCGTCGCGCGTCCGGCCGTCGCGCGCGGGCTCAACATCCCGGCACGCGACTGACCCGCGCAGCGGGCGCAGGGTGTGCGGCCCGCTGTTTCTGCCGCCCGCCGCATCGCGCGGCGGGCGGAAACGCCCGCTTCTCTGCGGCGTTTGCGCGTCCCGCTCGTTCGTCCGGCGTGACGATCCGGCGGCGTCATTGTCCGGCCGACGTCGACGCGCCTGCCTCCAATCCCGCCAGCAGCTTTTCCAGCAACGCTGAAAGTTGCGCCTGCTCCGCCTCCGACAGCACGGCCAGCATCGCGCGCTGATTGTCGACGTGCGCGACCACCGCATCGTCGATCAGCGCGCGGCCGGCGTCCGTCAGCGCGACGAGCGTGCCGCGCCCGTCGGCCGGGTTCGGCCGGCGCTCGACCCAGCCGGCCTTCTGCAGCCGGTCGATCCGCGCGGTCATCCCGCCGGACGACATCATCAGCGCGTCGTACAGCGCGGTCGGCGTGAGCGCGAACGGCGCGCCGCTGCGCCGCAGCGTCGCCAGCACGTCGAATTCGCCGGGCTGCATCCCGTAGCGCGCGAACAGCGGATTGAGACCGTCGCGGGCGATCACGAGCGCGGCCTCCTGCAGCCGTCCCATCACGAGCATCGACGACGCATCCAGATCCGGGCGCTCGACGCGCCATTGCACGAGCGCATGCGCGGCTCGATCCATTAACCCTCCTCGGCTCACCAGTTATCTTGACGTCGAGATAAATTGGCATTTATCTTGATGTCGAGATACTTTACATGAAAACGCACGACACCCCGACGGAGGGGCCGTGCACCGACATCGAGGGCCGTTCCATGAATCGTTTCGCTTCCCCCGCGTGGCGGCTTGCCGCCGTCGTGCTGGTCGGACTGAACCTGCGGCCGGCGCTGGCCGCGATCGGTCCGCTGCTCGACATGATCCAGCGTGCGACCGGCATCGGCGACGGCGCGGCGAGCCTGCTGACCACGATCCCGATCCTGCTGATGGGCCTGGGCGCGCTGAGCGCGCGGCGGCTGCAGCGTGTGACGGGGATTACCGGCGGCGTGTGGTTTGGCGTCGCGCTGATCGGGTTCGCGTGCGCGTCGCGCATCGGTGCGCAGCACGCATGGCTGTTGCTGGCGAGCGCATGCTGCGCGGGCGTCGGGATCGCGATGGTGCAGGCGTTGCTGCCGGGGTTCGTGAAGGCGCATTTTGCGACGCGGATCGGCGGTGCGATGGGCGTCTATTCGACGTCGATCATGGGCGGCGCAGTGCTCGCAAGCGTCGTCGCGCCGTTTGCCGCGGCCCGCTGGGGCTGGCTCGTCGCGCTCGCGGGCTGGGCGCTGCCGGCCGCCATTGCAGCGCTCGCGTGGCCGCTGGCCAGTCGTGGCGGCGACGCACTGGCGGCCGGGCCGACGCGCGCGGCCGCTTCGACGTCGGTGGCGCTCGCGCGGCCGTCGCGCTCGCCGCGCGCCTGGCGGCTCGCGATGTTCTTCGGGATCGCGACGGGCGCCTACACGCTCGTGCTGACGTGGCTGCCGGCAGCCTGCTCGGCGGCGTGACGCTCGCGGAAGTCGTCGCGGGGCTGGCGATCTCGGCGACGATCGACCGCCTGCCCGATCGCCGGCCCGCACTGCACGCGGCGATCGCGTCGCTGCTCGTCGGATTGCTGGTGATGCTGGCTGCGCCCGACGCGCTCGCGATGCCCGCCGCGCTGCTGCTCGGCGCGGGGATCGGCGCGCTGTTCCCGCTGTCGCTGATCGTCACGGTCGACCACGCGGCGACACCGGCCGACGCCGCATCGCTGACGGGGTTCGTGCAGGGCGTCGGCTATCTGATCGCCGGGTTGTTTCCGTTCGCGGCCGGCGTCGTGCGCCAGCATCTCGCGGATCTGACGCCGGCATGGATCGCGATGGCATGCCTGTGTGTCGCGCTGTTCGCGCTTGCGGCGGGGTTTGCACCGAGGTTCGCGCGAACTGTCGCGCGTGCGTAGGCAACCGGCGCGTCAGCCGCCTGCTTGGCGCGCCCGTTCGGCCAGGAACCGCCGACGGGCGCCGCTGCAAGTCGCACGCATCTTCGTCGCCTAGCCGGCAAACGCGGATCGCCTGCCGCATGCCGCCGGCCAGTGCGCCGACCCGTTGCTCGCGGATCGGCATGAGCCGAGCGCATGGCTCGGGCGTCAGCGTGCGCGTGATGTCCGCGATCGCCGCGCCGAGCGCCGGCCGGCGCGTGCGTGGTCAGCCGGCGCCCGCATACAGCGTCGAATCCGCGAACCCCTCCGCATCGAGCACGCGCCCGATCAGAATCAGCGCGGTGCGCTCGATCCGCGTGCCCTGCACCTTGCCGACGATGTCGGCAAGCGTCCCGGTCACGCGCTCCTCGTCGGGCCAGCTCGCGCGATAGATCACCGCGACGGGGCACTCGGGCCCGTAATGCGGCAGCACTTCGTCGACGATCCGCGCGAGATGCCGCACGCCCAGATGGATCGCGAGCGTCGCGCGATGCGCGGCGAGCGCGCCGAGCGCTTCGCCTTCCGGCATCGTCGTCTTGCCCGCGAAGCGCGTGAGGATCACCGTCTGCGCGACGCCGGGCAGCGTCAGCTCGACGCCGAGCGTGGCCGCGCACGCGGCCGTGGCCGTCACGCCCGGCACGATTTCATACGGAATCCCGAGCGCGTTCAGGCGGCGGATCTGTTCGCCGATCGCACCGTACAGCGAGGGATCGCCCGAATGCACGCGTGCCACATCCTGCCCGTTCGCATGCGCGTCGGCGAGCAGCGCGACGATCGCGTCGAGGTCGAGTTCGGCCGTATTGACGACCTGTTCCGCGCGATGGCCGTCGAGCACGGCCGGCGGCACGAGCGAGCCCGCATACAGGATCACCGGGCACGTGCGCACGAGGCGCTGGCCCTTCACCGTGATCAGCTCCGGGTCGCCAGGGCCCGCGCCGATGAAATACACCGTCATCCAGAAATCTCCGTCAATTCATGGGGCAGCCGATTGCGGCATCACATGCGCGCGGCCGGGTCGAGCGCGTCGAGCAGTGCGGCGGCCGAGTCGAACGCGCGGTCGGCGTCGGGCAGCAGCGGTCTTTTCAGCATCACGACCGGCAGCCTGCGTTCGCGCGCGACGTCGAGCTTGGCCTCGGTCGCGGCGCCGCCGCTGTTCTTGCTGACGACGACATCGATGCCCGCGAGCGCGAACAGCGCGCGTTCGCTCTCGAGCGTGAACGGCCCGCGCGCGGCGACGATCTGCGCGCGCGCGTTGCCGGGATGCGGATCGAGGCAGCGCACCAGCCAGAACTGGTGCGGCGGGATCGCGTCGAGATGCGCGAGCGGTTCGCGGCCGAGCGTGAACAGCGGCCGCCGGAACGGCGCGAGCGCGGCCTCGATGCCGGCCCAGTCGTCGACCATCCGCCAGTCGTCGCCGGGCCCCGGCGTCCACGGCGCGCGGCGCAGCGCCCACAGTGGCACGCCCGCGTCGCGCGCGGCTGCTGCTGCGTTCGCGCTGATTTGCGCGGCGTACGGATGCGTCGCGTCGATCACGAGGCCGATGCCGGCGCTGCGCAGATACGCGGCCAGCCCCGCCGCCCCGCCGAAGCCGCCGACGCGGACGTCGCAGCGCAGATCGTCGGGCACCTTGCCGAGGCCCGCGAGGCTGTAGACGTGTCGCGGACCGAGCGCGCGTGCGATCTTCAGCGCGTCGCCGGTGCCGCCGAGCAGCAGGATGCGCGCGCTCATCGTGCGCGCCCGACGAAGCGGCCCTGCCGGTCGATCGCGAACATCTCGACCACGACCGATGCCGGCACGATGTCGCGCACGACCCGCAACGCTTGTGCGCAGACGAGGTCGCCGAGCGGCACGCCGTCGGCCAGCGCAAGCTTCAGCGCTTCCTGGCTGGTATTCGCCGCGCGCATCGCGGCCTGCAGCGCCTCGTTCGCGCCGGCCTCGGCCGCCCACTGCGCGAGCAGCGCCAGGTCGATGCTCGAATGGCGGCTGTGCAGGTCGAGATGGCCGGCCGCGAGCTTGCTGAGCTTGCCGAAGCCGCCGCACATCGACAGGCGCGCGACCGGCGCGCGGCGCAGGTGCTTCAGCACCGCGCCGGCGAAATCGCCCATCTCGATCAGCGCCATGTCGGGCAGGCCGTAGTGCGCGCGCATCGCATCCTCGCTCGCGTTGCCGGTGCATGCGGCGATGTGCGTGATGCCGTTCGCGCGGGCAACGTCGATGCCCTGGTGGATTGACGCGATGTACGCCGAGCACGAGAACGGCCGCACGATGCCGGTCGTGCCGAGGATCGACAAGCCGCCGACGATGCCGAGGCGCGGGTTCATCGTCTTCAGCGCGAGCGCCTCGCCGTCCTCGACGCCGATCGTCACGTCGAAGCCGCCCGCGTAGCCGTATTCGGCCGCGAGCGCGTCGAGGTGCATGGTCATCATCTGGCGCGGCACCGGATTGATCGCCGGTTCGCCGACCGGCAGCGTGAGTCCCGCGCGCGTGACGGTGCCGACACCCGGCCCGGCATGAAAACGCACGCCGGGCGCGGCCGACAGCGCGACGCGCGCGAAGATCAGCGCGCCGTGCGTGACGTCCGGATCGTCGCCGGCATCCTTGATGGTGCCGGCCTCGGCGCCGTCGGCCGTGGTCCGGCAGAACGCGAGCCGCATCATCACGTGCTGTCCCTTCGGCAACACGATCTCGACCGCATCGACCGCGCGGCCCGCGAGCAGCAGGCGCGCGGCGGCGAGCGACGTCGCGGTCGCGCAACTGCCGGTCGTATAGCCGAACCGCAGCGGTGCCGGTTGTTCGGGGGTTTCGTCGCGCATCACGCGAGATCCGGGAGGTCCGTTGCCGCGGCATCGGGCTTGCGCACGTCGTACAGCGTGACCGGCAACGGCTGCCGCCACGTGTCGAAGCGGCCGAGCGGCTCGGCGTGCGCGAGCGATACGCGTGTGAGCGTGCCGCCATGCGCGTCGCGCCATGCGGCGAGCGCCAGCTCGCCCTGCAGCGTGACCGCGTTCGCGACGAGCCGGCCGCCGGGCTTCAGCGCCGACCAGCACGCATCGAGCACGCCCGGCGCGGTCGCGCCGCCGCCGATGAAGATCGCATCGGGCGCGGCGAGCCCCGCGAGCGCATCGGGCGCGCGCCCCGCGACGAGTTGCAGGCCCGGCACGCCGAGCGCGTCGCGGTTGTGTTCGATGAAGCGCTGCCGCTCCGCATGCGACTCGATCGCGATCGCCTGGCACGACGGATGCGCGCGCATCCATTCGATGCCGATCGAGCCGCTGCCCGCGCCGACGTCCCACAACAGTTCGCCGGGCGCGGGCGCGAGGCGGCCGAGCGTCAGCGCGCGCATGTCGCGCTTGGTGAGCTGGCCGTCGTGGCGGTACGCGTCGTCCGGCAGGCCGGGCGTGAGGGCGCGGCGCGGCGCATCGGGGCCGGCCCGGCAGTCGAGCGCGACGAGGTTGAGCGCCGCGGTTTCGGCGATGTGCCAGTCTTGCGCGAGGCCGTCGAGACGCCGCTCGAGCGGGCCGCCGAGATGCTCGAACACGCTGATGCGCGTCGGGCCGAAGCCGCGCGCGGCGAGCTCGGCCGCCACTGTGGCCGGCGTGCGGCCGTCGGCGCTCAGCACGAACAGGCGCCGGCCCGGCAGCAGGTGGCGCGCGAGCGTCGCGAGCGGCCGGCCGACGAGCGACACCGCGCCGACGTCCTGCAGCGCCCAGCCGAGCCGCGCGGCCGCCAGCGACAGCGACGACGGGGCGGGCAGCACGCGCCATTCGTCAGGGGACAGTTCGCGCGCAAGCGTGGCGCCGACGCCGAACAGCATCGGGTCGCCGCTCGCCAGCACGCAGACGGGCGCGCCGCGCCGCGCGAGCAGGCCCGACAGGTCGAACGGCGACGGCCATGGCTCGCGCGCGGCCGGCAGCCGCGCCGGCAGCATGTCGAGGTGCCGCTTCGCGCCGACGACCCGCGTCGCCTCGAGCAGCGCGCGCCGCGCGCTGCGTCCGAGCCCCGCGTAGCCGTCGTCGCCGATGCCCACTACCGTCAGCCACGCCGTCATGCACCCTTCCCCATCGTCCGGTTCCATCGCGTCGCCGCACGGCGGCCGTGAAGGCGCCGGTGCGGACGTCCGCATTGCGAAAGTCGGCATGGTACCGTGTTCCTCCGCGCGTTTCATCTGCGGGCCCACCGGTGCCGGGTCGCGTTCCGCTTCGGACACGGAGCCATTCGGCGGTCGCGAAGCGCCGGTGAAATCGGGTATCCTACGGCCGTTCGTTCGCCGGTGCCCTTCGGGGCCGAAGAGGGAACACAGGGCGCGCCGCGCGCCGCTGTGGCTGCCCCCGCAACTGTAGACAGCGAGCCGATCTCCCCCCCTCATGCCACTGGTTTCACCGGGAAGGCCGGGAGCCGGCGCCGACCTGTCAGCCAGGAGACCTGCCGGCCTGAAAGTGCGTGCGTGCCAGTCGGCGTCGGGCGGGGTGTACCGATGCGTTGGCCGCGGCGCGACACTGTCCCGGTATCCCGTTGAGTTCCGCCCCCGTTTCGATTCCTGCGTCGCCCGTCGTGCGCCCATCGGCTTGCCCGGGGCTCGTGCGCGTCGTCGCGGCCGCCGACGGCGGGCTGTGCCGGATCAAGCTGCCGGGCGGCCGGCTCGACGCGCGGCAGGCACGCGCGATCGCCGCCGCGGCGCGCGCCTGCGGCTCCGGCGCGATCGACGCGACCAATCGCGCGAATCTCCAGCTGCGCGGCATTCGCGATGGCGCGGCCGATCCGCTGGCCAGCGCCCTGCTCGACGCGGGGCTCGGCCCGCGCACGCGCGCCGGCGATGCCGCCGGCGACCGGGCCGCGCTAGCCTCGAGCGACGACGTCCGCAACCTGATGCTCAGCCCGCTCGCCGGGCTCGATCCCGCCGCGCTGCTCGACAGCCGCGCACTCGCGCTGCCGTTGCTCGACATGCTGACGCACGAGCCGCGCCGCGGCGCGCTGTCGCCGAAATTCTCGATCCAGCTCGACGGCGGCGAATCGGTCGCGGCGCTCGATCATCCGCACGACATCTGGCTCGCCGCGCGGCGTCGCGGCGACGGCGCGGTCCGCATCGCCGCGGGCCTGGCTGGCTGTCCGCCGGTCTCGTCCGACGATTCGCCCGCTTCGTTCGACGTGGCGCCGGACCAGGCCGTCGCGCTCGTCCGCGCGTTGCTGCTCGCCTTCCTCGATCTGGCGCCGGCCGACGTCACGCGGATGCGCGCGTTGCTCGCGACGGGCGGCGAACGCGCGTTGCGCGCGCGCGCGCAGCACTACGTCCCCTTCCCGCTCGAGACCGATCCGGCGCTGGCCGGCTGGCGGCGCATGCAAGCGGATGCCGCGCTGCGTTTCGGCGCGCGGCCGTCGCTCGACACGGCGCGCTGCAGCGTCGGCGCGCAGTTCGTGCTCGGCCGGCTCGACGCGACGCAACTGGAGCGGCTCGCGGCACTGGCCGAAGCCGAAGGCGACGCCACGCTATCGATGACGCCGTGGCAAGGCGTGTTCGTGCACGGCGTGCGGCACGCACGCGCGCCGGCCGTGCTCGATGCGCTCGCGTCGCTCGGCCTGGTGTGCACGACATCCGACCCGCTGGCGGCGCTGGTGGCCTGCACCGGGAGCGCGGGCTGCGCGAAGTCGCGCGCCGATACGAAACACGATGCACGCGCGCTGGCCGCGCGCGTCGGCCATCCGGTCGACGTGCACCTGACCGGCTGCGAGCGCCACTGTGCGCTGCCGCACCCGGCGACGCACACGCTCGTCGCCGTCGCGCCCGCACGCTACGACCTTTACCGGCGCGACGCCGCCGCGGGCCTCGGCGCCCCGCTCGCGCGCCATCTGACGATTGACCAGGCCGCGGCCCGACTGACGGGCGCGCGGCACAGCCAGGACACCACCGATGCTTGACTACATTCGCGACGGGCAGGAAATCTACCGCCAGTCGTTCGCGACGATCCGCGCCGAGGCCGACCTGTCGCAGGTTCCGCCCGATCTCGAGAAACTCGCGGTGCGCGTGATCCACGCGTGCGGGATGGTCGATGTCGCCTACGACCTGCGCTTTTCGGCCGGCGCCGGCACGGCGGGCCGCGCGGCACTCGCGGCCGGCGCGCCGATCCTGTGCGACGCGCGGATGGTCGCCGAAGGCATCACGCGCGCGCGGCTGCCGGCCGGCAATCGCGTGACCTGCACGCTCGGCGAACCGGACGTGCCTGAGCTCGCGCGGCATCTCGGCAACACGCGCTCGGCCGCGGCGCTCGAACTGTGGCGCCCGCATCTGGCCGGCAGCGTCGTCGTGATCGGCAACGCACCGACCGCGCTGTTCCACCTGCTCGACATGATCGACGCCGGCGCGCCGCGCCCCGCGTTGATCCTCGGCTTTCCGGTTGGCTTCATCGGCGCGGCCGAGTCGAAGGCGATGCTCGACGCGGACAGCCGCGGCGTGCCGTACGTCACGCTGCTCGGCCGGCGCGGCGGCAGCGCGATGGCGGCCGCCGCGGTCAACGCGCTCGCGACGGAGGCCGAATGACGGCCCCGCGCGGACGCCTGTTCGGGGTCGGCGTCGGCCCCGGCGACCCCGAGCTGATGACGATCAAGGCGCTGCGCGTGCTGCAGGCCGCGCCGGTGGTCGCGTATTTCGTCGCGAAGGGCAAGAAAGGCAATGCCTACGGGATCGTCGAAGCGCACCTGCTCGATGCGCAGACGCAACTGCCGCTCGTCTATCCGGTGACGACCGAGGCACTGCCGCCGCCGCTCTGCTACGAGACGGTGATCGCCGACTTCTACGACACGGCCGCCGAAATCGTCGCGTCGCATCTCGACGCCGGGCGCGACGTCGCGGTGATCTGCGAAGGCGATCCGTTCTTCTACGGGTCCTACATGTACCTGCACGATCGCCTCGCGCCGCGCTACGACACCGAAGTGATCCCGGGCGTGTGCGCGATGCTCGGCGGCACGGCCGTGCTCGGCCAGCCGCTCGTCTATCGCAACCAGAGCCTGTCGGTGCTGTCCGGCGTGCTGCCGGAAGACGAATTGCGCGTGCGGCTCGCGCAGGCCGACGCGGCCGTCGTGATGAAACTCGGCCGCAACTTCGACAAGGTGCGGCGCGTGCTCGACGAACTCGGGCTCGCGAAGCGCGCGCTGTACGTCGAGCGCGCGACGATGGCGACCCAGCGCATCGTGCCGCTCGACGACGTCGATCCGATGGCGTCGCCGTATTTTTCGCTGCTCGTCGTGCCGGGGGAAAAATGGCAAGGATGACGACTCCGCCCGCGATCGTGATTCTCGGCGCGGGCGCGCTCGATACCGCGCGGCGCATCCAGGCGCGTTATCCGGGGGCGCTCGTGCACGGGCTCGCGTCGCGCGTCGACGCCGACGTGCCGTTCGACGAACTCGGCGCGCACCTGCGCGGGCTTTACGCGCGCGGCCTGCCGATCGTCGCGCTGTGCGCGGCCGGCATCGTGATCCGTTGCGTCGCGCCCGCGCTGGCCGACAAGGGTGTCGAGCCGCCCGTGCTCGCGGTCGCGGAAGACGGCTCGGCCGTCGTGCCGCTGCTCGGCGGACTGACGGGCGTCAACCTGGTCGCGCGCGAAATCGCCGAATGCCTGGGCGTCGCCCCGGCGATCACGACGAGCGGCGAACTGCGCTTCGGCGCGTGCGTGCTCAATCCGCCCGACGGCTATGCGCTTGCCGATCTCCAGCAAGGCAAGCGGTTCGTGTCGGACCTGCTCGCGGGTGCGGCCACGCGCATCGACGGCGCGGCACCGTGGCTCGACGACGTCGCGCTGCCGCGCGACGACGCGGCAGCGCATGCGATCCGCGTGACGCCCGATGCGTGGCGCGGCGCGCGCGACGAACTCGTGATCCATCCGCGCAGCGTCGTGGTCGGCATCGACGCACGTGGCGTGCGGGCCGATGTGTCGCCGTCGCTCGCCGAACGCATCGACGCGCTGCTGGACGTACACGGCCTCGCGCGGCTGGCGCTCGCCGCGCTCGTCGCGCCAACGACGTTGCTCGGCGATGCGCGGGTCGAAGCGGCGGCGCACACGCTGGGCGTGCCGCTGCGCTTCACCGATGTCGAAGGCGACACCGATGCCGCCGCCGTGCTCGGCAGCACGTTGCGCGTGGCACACACGGTGCGCGCAACCTCCGGCGGCCTCGCGTGCGCGGTCGCTGCGCAACCCGTCGATCCCGCCGCGCTCGGCCGTGCGCGCGGCCGCCTGACGGTGTTGGGCCTCGGCCCGGGCGATGCCGCGTGGCTCACGCCCGCCGCGCGCAGCGCGCTCGCGGAAGCGACCGATATCCTCGGCTACACGACCTACGTGACGATGGCCGGCCCGTTCCGCGCGGACCAGCGCGTACACGGCACCGACAATCGCGAGGAAATGCAGCGTGCGCGCCATGCGTTCGAACTGGCGGCCCAGGGCCGGCGCGTTGCGGTCGTGTCGTCGGGCGACCCGGGCGTGTTCGCGATGGCCGCGGCCGTGCTCGAAGCGCTCGACGAAGCGCGCGACCCGCACTGGGCCGCGGTCGAGCTGCGCGTCGAACCCGGCGTATCGGCGTCGCTCGCGACCGCCGCGCAGGCCGGCGCGCCGCTCGGCCACGATTTCTGCGCGATCTCGCTGTCGGACAACCTGAAGCCGTGGGACGTGATCGAGACGCGCCTGCGGCATGCGGCGCAAGCCGATCTGGTGATGGCGTTCTACAACCCGATCTCGCGTGCGCGGCCGTGGCAGCTCGATCGTGCGCTCGATGCCGTGCGCGCGCATCGCGCGGCCGATACGGTCGTCGTGCTCGGCCGCGATATCGGGCGACCCGGCGCGACGCTCGTGACGACGACCCTCGGCGCGCTGCGCAGCGATCAGGTCGACATGCGCACGATGGTGATCGTCGGCTCGTCGACGACGCGGCGTTTCGCGATCGGCGACGGCCGCGAGTGGGTGTATACGCCGCGTTGGTATCGCTGAATGCGGCCGCGCAACGCGCGGCCGGCGCACATCGCGCGATGTCGGTGATCCGCATGCCGGCCTGCGTTGCCGGTTCGCCGGAACCGGTTCATGCATGCGCCGGCCGTGCCCGGCGGCACGGGTCGAGCGTCGCGCGCGTCAGCTTCACCGCGCCATCGGGCGGAAAAATCGCCCGCCCCGCGTTTCGACATGCGCGCGAATCGGCAAGATTGTTACGTGTCGAGAATCGAATAACGAAAAGAACACCTAAGTATTCACGATTCGGCGCGAATCCTCCAAGATGAGCACGCCGCCGGCCGGGCATGCCCGGTCGCCCGCCCGGCGGCGATACGCGGGCCAGCGTATCCCTCTTCCACTTGGAGAACACAATGAACAACGACGTGTTGCCGCGATTCAACCCGCGCGCGCTTGCCGCGGGCTGTCTGCTCGCCGTGGCGAGCGTGTCCCACGGCGCCGGCGCCTATGCGCCCTTCGTCGACGTGACGCTCTACCCGACGCCGCTCGTCGACCGGATCGGCGTCCAGCAAGGCATCCAGCAGTTCACGCTCGCGTTCGTGGTCGCGGGCAGCGGCTGCGCGCCGTCCTGGGGCGGCGTGCAGCCGATCGGCAATGGCGCGGGCGGCGATCTGCTCGCGTCGCTGTCGACGTCGATCGCGAGCTATCGCGCGAAAGGCGGCGAGATCGCCGTCTCGTTCGGCGGCGCGAACGGCACGCCGCTGATGCAGGCGTGCTCGACCGTTCCCGCACTGAAGACGGCCTACCAGACCGTGATCGACACCTACGGCCTCACGCATGTCGACTTCGACATCGAGGGCGCGTCGCAGCAGGACGGCGCCGCCGTCGCCCGCAACTTCCAGGCGCTCGCGCAACTGCAGTCCGACTACGCGGCGAAAGGCAAGCCGCTGCACGTGACGCTGACGCTGCCGACGATGCCGACCGGGCTCACGCAGGATGGCGTGAACGTCGTCACCGCGGCCATCGCGAACAAGGTCGCGTTCGACGCGGTGAACCTGATGACGATGGACTACGGCCCCGCGAACATCGACATGGGCGCGGCCGCGATCAGCGCCGCGCAGGCGCTCTACGCGCAGCTCGACACGGCGTTCAAGTCGGCGGGCCAGCCGAAGACCGGCGCTCAACTTTGGCAGATGGTGGGCGTCACGCCGATGATCGGGATGAACGACGTGCAGGGCGAAACCTTCACGCTCGCGAATGCGCAGGGCGTGCTGAATGCGGCGATCGGCAACGGCTACGGTTTCTTCGGCAACTGGTCGGTCGGCCGCGATCGGCCGTGCCCGAACAACGGCGCGTATGTGGCGCCGACCTGCTCGGGCATCGTGCAGCAGCCGTACGCGTTCGCGGCGATCTTCCGCAAGCTCGACGGCAAGTGGGGTACGGGCGTCACGCAGGATCCGAACTATGGAGGCGGCTCCGACGGCGGCACGCCGCAGCCCGGCGCACCCTGGTCGGCCGGCCAGGTCTATACGGCCGGCGCGACGGTCACGTACCAGGGCACGACGTACCAGGCGCAATGGTGGACGCAGGGCGACGTGCCTGGCCAGGCGAGCGTGTGGAAAGCGATCGGCGGCGGCACGGCAACGTGGTCGGCAACGACCGCGTACCAGGGTGGCACGTGCGTGATGTACCAAGGTGCGAAATACTGCGCGAAATGGTGGACGCAAGGCGACAACCCGAGCGCCGGCGGCGTGTGGGTGAAGTCGTGACGCCGGCACGCGCCGGCGCGTGACATGCCGGCCGCGGCCGTTCCCGGGCGCTGTCCGGCGCCACGGCGAACGGCCGCCGAAGCAGGCGCCCCGCCCTGCTTCGCGGCCCTTGCTAGCCGCGCCCCTGCTCGGCCAGCAGCCGCGCCTTCGCATCGACCAGCAGCACCGCATGCGTATCGCGATGCTGGCGGATCCGCTCGGTCGGCCCGACGACCGACAGCCCGTACCAGTCGCCGTCGAGCGTCAGCGCGACCGCGATCGCCGACAGCTCGGGCGCGCTTTCGCCGAAGTTCTCGGCCCAGCCGAGTGCGCGAAACCGCGCGGTTTGTGCGACGAGCGCCGGCAGGTCGGTCACCGTCGCATCGGTGAAGCGTTCGAACGAAAGTTGCGCGCCGAGCGCCTGCTGCGCATCGCTCGCGAGTTCCGCGAAGATCGCCTTGCCGATCGAGTTCGCATGCAGCGGGCGCAGCTCGCCCGGCTGGCGCGTATAGCGGATCGCCTGCTCGGACTCGACGACGTCGAGATACGTGACCGACGCGCCGTGGATCTTGCCGAGCACGGCCGTCTCGCGGCTGGCATCGCGCAGCGCGACCAGATGCGGATGCACGATGTCGACGACGGGATCGGTCGCGTCGATCGCGGCGGCGATCGTCTGCAGGCGCCGCGTGGGGTAGTAGCCGCCGCGCTTGCGCACCTCGTACAGATAGCCGCGGCTCACGAGCGTGCGCGCCATCGCCAGGCAGCTCGACGCCGGCACATTGAGCAGGCGCGCGAGTTCGGTGAGCGGCAGCGGCCGCCGTTCGGCGGCGAACAGCTCGAACAGGTCGAGCGTGCGGGCAACGAGTTTGACGTCCATGACGAGCGCTTGATTCGGAACGGGAAACCGCGCGCCGGGCCGGCCGCCGGGTCGGTACGGTCAGTACGACTTCGGCAGCCCGAGCACCTTCTCCGCGATGTAGCACAGGATCAGTTGCGGACTCACGGGCGCGAGCCTCGGAATCATACACTCGCGCAGGTAGCGCTCGACATGGTATTCCTTCGCGTAGCCCATCCCGCCGTGCGTCGCGATCGCCGTCTGGCACGCCTGGAACGCGGCTTCCGCGCCGAGGTACTTCGCGGCGTTCGCCTCGGCCCCGCACGACTGCCCCGCGTCGTAGCGCGTCGCGGCCTTCATCACCATCAGCCACGCGGCCTCGAGCTGCATCCACGCCTGCGCGAGCGGATGCTGGATCGACTGGTTCTGCCCGATCGGCCGGCCGAACACGACACGCTCGCACGCATACTGCGTCGCGCGCCGCAGCGCGGCCTGCCCGAGCCCGATCGCCTCGGCGGCGATCAGGATCCGCTCGGGGTTCAGCCCGTGCAGCAGGTAGCGGAAGCCGTCGCCCTCGTTGCCGATCAGATCGGCGCGCGGCACGCGCAGGTTGTCGATGAACAGCATGTTCGAATCGACGGCCTTGCGGCCCATTTTCTCGATCTCGCGCACCTCGACGCGCGAACGGTCGAGGTCGGTGTAGAACAGGCTCAGCCCGTCGGTCGGCTTCGCGACCTGGTCGAGCGGCGTCGTGCGCGCGATGATCAGCATCTTGTTCGCGACCTGCGCGGTCGAGATCCAGATCTTGCGGCCGCTCAGCACGTAATGGTCGCCGTCGCGGCGCGCCTGGGTGCTCAGGTGCGTCGTGTCGAGGCCCGCGTCGGGCTCGGTCACCGCGAAGCAGGCCTTGTCGCGTCCGGCGATCAGCGGCGGCAGGAAGCGCGCCTTCTGCGCGTCGTTGCCGAACACCTGCACCGGGTTCAGCCCGAAGATGTTCATGTGGACGGCCGAGGCGCCGGACAGGCCGGCGCCCGACGCGCTGATCGCGCGCATCATCAGCGCGGCCTCGGTCATCCCGAGCCCGGCGCCGCCGTGGGCCGGGTCCATCGCGATGCCGAGCCAGCCGGCCTCGGCGAGCGCCGCGTGGAAGTCGGACGGAAACCCGCCCGCGCGATCGCGTTCGAGCCAGTAATCGTCGCCGAAGCGTTCGCAGATTTTCTCGATCGCGCTTTCGATCGCGCGCTGGTCGTCGGTCAGGTCGAACTGCATGGATTGCTCTCCAGGAAAACGTGAACGGCCGCGCGATTCCCCATACGACGCCGGGCTTGGAGGGGCCGCCTCGGTGGAAGCCGGCGCGGCGCGACAGGTACGCGGACGCTCACAACGGAAACACGCCCGCCACGACCGCGGCGAAGACCATCAGCACGGTGGCGGCGAACAGGAACGGAATCGTGAATTTCTGGTGCTCGGCCAGCTCGACGCCGGTCAGGCCGACGATCAGGAACGTCGCGGGCGTGAGCGGGCTGACCGGAAAACCGGTCGTCATCTGGCCGAGCAGCGCGGCCTGCGCCATCTGGATCGGCGGCACGCCGAGCAGCTTCGCGCTTTCCGCGAGCACCGGCAGCACGCCGAAGTAGAACGAATCCGGATCGAACAGCAGGCTGAGCGGCATCGACAGCAGGCCGAGCACGAACGGCAGGTGGCGCGCATGCTCGACCGGCACGTGCGCGACGACGACCTCGGCCATCGCCTTCAGCATTCCGGTGCCGGACATGATTCCCGTGAACGCGCCGGCCGCGAGCAGCACGCTCGCCATCATCAGCGCGGCCTTCGCATGCGCGTCGATCCGCTCGCGTTGCGCCTGCACGTCCGGATAGTTGATCACGAGCGCGGCCACCGTGCCGAGCATGAACATCACCATCGGATCGACGATGCCCGACACCAGCGTGCCGAGCACGACGAGCGTCAGCGCCAGGTTGATCCGGAAGCGCCCGGGCCGGCGCAGCGCGCGTTCGGCGTCGGTCAGCACGCGCGGTGCGATCGCGAGCAACGCCGCGCCCGCGCGATCGAGCCCGAGCCGCTTCGCCTCGCGCACACCCAGCACGTAGGCGGTGCCGAACACGAACACGAGCCCGACGAGTTGCACCGGGATCATCGGCATGAAGATCGCCGAGCCGGGAATGTGCAGCGCGGCCGATGCGCGCAGCATCGGCCCGACCCACGGCAGGAAGTTGACGCCGGCCGCCATCGACGCGACGCACGCGAGGATCCGCCGGTCCATCCCGAGCCGCGTATAGAGCGGCATCATCGCGGGCAGCGTGACGAGAAACGTGACGGCGCCCGAGCCGTCCAGGTGGATCAGCAGCGCGAGCAGCGCCGAGCCGACCACGATGCGCGGCGGATGGCAGCCGATCACGCGCAGCACGCCCGCGATGATCGGGTCGAGCATCCCCGCATCGGTGAGGATTCCGAAAAATAGAATCGCAAAAACGAACATCCCGGCGATCGGGCCGATGTTCTGCACGCCGTGCACGATGAACTTTCCGGTCGAGAGTCCGAAGCCGGCCGCGAGCGACGCGGCCACCGGCACGACGATCAGTGCGACGAGCGGCGACAGCCGCTTCGTGATGATCAGGCCGAACAGCGCGACGATCGCGATCGCGCCGATCCATGCGAGCATGATGTGTCTCCTCTTGTGCCGCCGCGCATCGGTGGCGGTGCGGCGTGATGTCCGAAGCGTCGCGCGGTCGTGCGGCGGCGCCGGACGCCATCGCACGGGCACGGCCGCCATGCGTGTCAGTTCCGGCGCGTGCCGCTGTCGGTGCTGTCGCGTTCGTCGTCGGCAAACACCTGCGCCGCATGTTCGTTCAGCGCGGGCGGCGGCCGCCGGTACGTGGCCGGCGTGCGGCCGAGCTTGATCGGCGACGCGATGCCGCGATGCCGGCCCAGTTCGACCTTCATCCGCCGATGCGCGACGTGCGGATGGTCGAGCGCCGCGTCGAGCCCGAGCACGGGCGCGCACGGCACGCCGCGGCGCATCAGCTGCTCGGCGAGCGCCGCGCCGTCGTGCGCGGCCAGCGCCGTTTCGAGCAGCGCGCGCAGCGCTGCGCGGTTCGCGCTGCGCGCGCGGTTGTCGGCGAAGCGCGGGTCGTCGGGCCAGTCGCGCGTGCCGAGCACGTCGCACAACGCGGCGAACTGCCCGTTGTTGCCGACCGCGAGAAAAATGTCGACGCTCGCGGTCGGAAAGCTGTCGTACGGCGTGATGTTCGGATGCGCGTTGCCGGTGCGCACCGGCGCCTTCCCGGAATGGAAGAAATTCGGCGTATGCGGATGCAGGATCGACAGCGCGCAGTCGAACAGCGTCGATTCGACGAACTGGCCGCGCCCGCTCGCATCGCGCTCGCGCAGCGCCATCAGCACGCCGAGCGCCGCGTTCAGCCCGGTGACGAGATCGACGATCGGCACGCCGACGCGCAGCGGCGCGCCCCCTGCTTCGCCGTTCACGCTCATCAGGCCGGCCAGCGCCTGCACCGCCGCGTCGTAGCCGGGCAGCCCGCCGAGCGGGCCGTCCGCGCCGAAGCCCGACACGCGGCAATGGACGAGGCGCGGAAAGCGCGCATGCAGCGCGTCGAAGCCGAGCCCCCAGCGTTCCATCGTGCCGATCTTGAAGTTCTCGACCAGCGCGTCGGCGTGCTCGAGCAGGCCGAGCAGCCGCTCGCGATCGTCCGGCTTCGTCAGGTCGAGCGCGATGCCGAGCTTGTTGCGGTTCACGCCGAGGAAATACGACGCGGTGTCGCCGTCGAACGGCGGGCCCCAGGTGCGCGTCTCGTCGCCCGACGGCGGTTCGACCTTGATCACCTCCGCGCCGTGGTCGGCGAGGATCTGCGTCGCGTACGGGCCGCCCAGCACCCGCGACAGATCGATGATGCGCAACCCCGCCAACGCGCCTTGCTGCTGCAGCTCCGCCATGCGTCTCGCTCCTGCTTCCGGTTGATCGGATCGCCGGTTTCGTCGGGCCGGCATCGGCGCGCCCCGACTTCCCGGACTGTGAAGGTTAATTCTTGTGCGTGAATTTATATTCACACTCAGGAATTTTATTGTCAAGCCGGACATGCGGCATCCGCCGCGCGGATCGCGCGGCCGCGCCCAACCGGGGACGACACCGAGCGCGCGCCGGTTGCGGCGCCCTGCCGCCGTTCGCTAAGCTCGTGGAACGTGCTTATCTGGCGAAAGACGGAGATTTCATGAAACGCATGCTGTTCGCGGCCATCGTGCTGGCGTCGACGCTGGGCGCCGCCCGCGCGCAAACTCAGACCTTCCATTTTGGCGAGGGACAATTACAGCCGCGGGCCGCCGCGCCGACGGCTCGGCCGGCGCCCACGCGCCCGCATGTGACGGCGCCGCCGCATCATCGGCGTACCGTCCACAAACGGCGCCACGGGCGGTCCGGGAAGCCGGCGCGCTCGGGGATCGACACGCACGCGTGACGCGATGCGCGTTGCGCGAGGCAACGCACGGAACTGTCACGAATGCCCGGTATGATCGGCGCGGCGGCTTTCATGCCGTCGTGCCCGTCGATCGGGCGACCGGCCGGCAGCCCCGGTCGACGCGCATTTTCCTCCACCATTCAGCACCCGTTTTGCCGAACATGAATACCGGGCCGGATACCGTCGCCAGCATCAAGGAACGCGCCACGATCGTGTGCCGCCAGCGCAGCAGCGTGCTGCTGGTCGCCCGTACCGCCGCGCGCTGGTCGCTGCCGGGCGGCACGATCCGGCGCGGCGAGACGCCGCTCGAGGCCGCGCAGCGGGAACTGGCGGAGGAAACGCGGCTGGAGGGACTCGCGCTCGACTACGCGGTGCAGTTCGGCGGCCTCACGAAGCTCCATCACGTGTTCGTGGCCGAGGTGCCGAAACACCTGACCCCGCGCGCGAGCAACGAGATCGCGCGCTGCAAGTGGTTCGACGTCGAGCGGCTCGAGACGCTGCGCGCGAGCGTGCCGACCCGCAAGATCATCGAACTGCTGCACCTCGATCGTTTTTCGGCGTTCGTGGACGGGGCGCATCGGGCGCGTTGAGCCGACCCGCGCCGGTCACGCGCGCAGAAACGGCCCGGCCTTGCGTTCGAGCAGCGCGACCAGTTCGGGCTGCATGTACGCATAGCGGTCGGGAATGTCGAGACAGACGATCTTCTTGTGCTTCAACCGGGCGCCGAACCGCGCGGACAGCCTCGCCTTGTGTGTGCGCTCCATCACGAACACGATCTCGGCCCATTCGAGCTGCGCCGCGCACAAACGCGTGTCCGCGTCGGGCGCGAGGCCCGCGGAGTCGGTTTCGACGCCCGGCCAGGCGGCGAACAACGCCTCGGCCGTCGGGCTGCGCAGCCGGTTGCGGCTGCAGACGAACAGCGCCCGCGTCATGCCGGAGCGCCGCGGCCGGGGCGTCCGCTCATCCGTTCAACCTTGCGGAATCGTGCCGGGCCGCACGTACGCCAGCATGTGCGGCACGTAGTCGGCCTTGCCGAGCTCGACGCCGTCATGGCGCAGGATCGCGTATGCGGCGATCGCGTGAAAGTAGAACTGCGGCAGCGCCCAGTCGCGCACGTACTGCTCGCCCGTCATGTCGAACGCGATGCCGTTCGGCAGCTCGAGCGTGATCGGCAGCGCGGCGCCGCCATCGAGCGCGTCGGGCGCGAGTTCGCCGAGGAATGCGATCGTGCCGGCGAGGATGCCCTGCGCGTCGCTCAGCGTGCCCGGCTGCGCATCGGCATGCCAGCCGGCTTCCCGCAGTGCCAGCAACGCAGCCGGCAGCGGCTCGCCGCGCAGCCGGTAGACGGGCTCCATCGCCTGGAAGCACGAGAACCGCACCTGTGCGGCGAGCGGATACATGTCGGGCGCCAGCTTCAGCGTCAGCATCGCATCGGGCGCGTCGCCGGCGGCCTGCCGGTGCGCCGCGGCCTTGTCGAGCCACGCGGATTGCGCGCGCAGCATCTGGGTCAACGTCGGAACGAGAAGTTGGGTCGGTGACATCCATGCCCTCCGATGGGTCGTTCGCGCCACGATATCAAGGTCGCGGCGAATCCGTATTCTGCCGTAGCCGACGATTCGACGCGAAACCGGTGACGTATCGCATGCCGGACGACCGGCGCCCGGTGCGTCAGGGCTTGCCGTGGCGTGCCAGGAACCGGTCGAGCTGCGACGCGAACGCCTTGCCGTCGCGTGCGCTGAACGGCGCCGGCCCGCCCGTGTCGATGCCCGCGCTGCGCAGTTGATCCATCATCGCGCGCGTCGACAGGCGTTCCTCGATGTTCTCGCGGCTGAACCAGTTGCCGCGCGGGTCGAGCGCATGCGCGCCCTTGTCGAGGACGGCCGCGGCCAGCGGGATGTCGGCGGTGATCACGAGATCGCCGGCTTCCGCGAGCTCGACGATCCGCGCATCGGCCACGTCGAAGCCGGCCGGCACCTGCAGCGCCTTGATGAACGGCGACGGCGGCGTGCGCAGGAACTGGTTCGCGACCAGCGTCACGCAGATCTCGGCACGACGCGCGGCGCGAAACAGCATGTCCTTGATGACGGCGGGACACGCGTCGGCATCGACGAGTACTTGCATGGCAGGCATTCCGGTGAGCAGAAACGGCGATCATAGCGCAGCGCCGGCGATCGTCCCGCGCGGCCGCTGATACGATCAGCCGGTCAGCCCGGTGCACAGCGACGCGGCCGTCCTCCATTGCGCGCCCCACGCATCGGCGAGCCGCCTGCCCTGCCCGAGCCGCACGGCCGCGTCATCGAAATCGACGAACACGACATGATCGGCCGCCGCCGGTTTCGGCGGCGTGTCGCGCGTGCGTCCGTCGGACAGCACCCACAGCCAGCGCTGCTGGTCCGGCGTACGCCGTGCAGCGTGCGCCAGCAGTTGCGCGGCGGCCGCGATGCCGTCCGCGAGCGGCGTGCCGCCGCCGCCGTCCACCGGTTCGAGCCAGCGTGCATTCCACCAGCGCGGCACGGCCGGGCCGAAACGCCGTGCGGCGCCGTCGCCGCCGAAGCAGATCAGCGCGGTTTCCACACGCTCGCGCGCGGCCTGATCGAAGTACGCGACGATCAACCCTTTCGCGAGCGCGAGCCGTTCGTGCGACAGCATCGACGCCGAACAGTCGAGCACGAAACAATGGAGTGCGCGCGGTGTGCCGGCCTGTTTGCGGAAACGCAGATGGTCGGCGTGCAGCGGACCGCCGCGCTTCGCGGCGAGCGTCGCCGGCCACGCAACGGCCGTGCCGGCACGCGCCGACCCCGGCACGCACGCGGCGGCGCCTGGCTGCCATCGAGCACCGCGAACGGCATTCGCGGCGGCGTCGGCTCGATGGCTCAGCGTTTTTTTAGCGGCAGCGGCACCACGCCTTTGACGTTGCTCAGTCCGGCCGGCTCGGGCGGCAGGTAGCCCCAGTCGCCTTGCGACGCCGTCGCATCGTTGCGTGCCGCGCCCGGTCGAGCGTCGGGCTGCCGGCGCGTGTCCGGCGGCGAACGGTCGGCGCGGTCGTTGTCGCTGCGCGCTTGCGACGCGCCCGACGACGGCGGCGTACCCGCATGACGCCGATGCCGCAGCACCGCGTCGGCCACGCGTTCGACATGCGACACCGTCACCGCGTCAGCCTGCTCCAGCGCCGCGAGCGCGCGCGCGGCGCGCAGCATCACGAGGTCGGCGCGCAAGCCGTCGACGGCCGCGTCGATGCACAGCGCGCTGACGCGTGCGTGAACCGCATCGTCGAAATCCAGCGTCGACAGCCGTGCCCGCGCCGCGTGAATCCGGTCGCCGAGTCCGCGCTGCGCAGCCGCGTGACGCACTCGAAACGCGTCCGGATCGAGATCGAACGCGAGGCGCGCCTTCACGATCTGTTCGCGCCGTGCGGCGTCGAAGCAGTTCTCGAGCTCGACCATCAGCCCGAAGCGGTCGAGCAGTTGCGGGCGCAGTTCGCCCTCCTCGGGATTCATCGTGCCGACCAGCACGAAGCGCGCGTCGTGCGCGTGCGACACGCCATCGCGCTCGACCACGTTCACGCCGCTCGCGGCGACGTCGAGCAGCGTATCGACGAGCCCGTCGGCGAGCAGGTTCACTTCGTCGACGTACAGCACGCCGCGATGCGCGCGCGAGAGCAGGCCCGGCCGGAAGCGCACGCCGTTTTCAGCAAGCGCATGCGCGAGATCGAGCGTGCCCGTGACCTGTTCGTCGCTTGCCGACAGCGGCAGCGTGACGAATTCGCCTTCGGGCAGCAATTCCGCCAGCGCGCGCGCCGCGGTCGATTTCGCGGTGCCGCGCGGCCCGCTGACGAGCACGCCGCCGAGCGACGGGTCGATCGCCGCGAGCAGCAGCGCCTGCTGCAGCGGTTGCTGCGCGACCAGCGCCGCGAACGGGAACACCGCGCGTGCACGGTGCGTCGTCGGATCGGTCATCGCCGTCCCCCTTCCTGGAGTTGTTCGCTGTCGAGCCAGACCGCTTCGATCCGCTCGCGATAGTCGCCCGGCTGCTGCCACAGCCCGCGCTGCATCGCTTCGACGAAGCGTTCGCAGATGCCGTGCAGCGCCTTCGGGTTGTGTCGTTCGAGGAACGCGCGCGTGTCGTCGTCGAACAGGTACGCGTCGGCGACGAGCGCGTACTGGTGGTCCGACAGCACGCGCGCGGTCGCGTCATAGCCGTACAGGTAGTCGACGGTCGCGGCCATTTCGGCCGCGCCCTTGTAGCCGTGACGCTTCACGCCGTCGAGCCATTTCGGGTTGACGACGCGCGATCGGATCACGCGCGCGATCTCCTCGCGCAGCGTGCGCATCTTCGGCGCGACCGGGTTCGCGTGGTCGCCGTGGTAGATGCTCGGCTGTTGCCCGGACAGGTGCCGCACGGCCGCCGTCATCCCGCCCTGGAACTGGTAGTAGTCGTTCGAGTCGAGGATGTCGTGTTCGCGGCTGTCCTGGTTCTGCACGACGACGTCGATCGCCGCGAGCCGCTCGCCGAACACGTCGGGCGCGGCGTCGCCCGCGCTGTTCTGCGCGTACGCATGGCCGCCCCACCGGCGGTATGCGTCGGCAAGCTCGGCGTCGCTCTGCCAGCGGCGCTGGTCGATCAGGTCCTGCAGGCCCGCGCCGTAGCTGCCCGGCCGCGCGCCGAACACGCGCCAGCCGGCCCGACGCCGCGCTTCGTCGGGCGCCACGCCCTGCTCGATCCATTTCGCGCGTTCGCGCTCGATGCGTGCGCGGATCGGGTTCAGTTCCTCCGGCTCGTCGAGGGCGGCAACGGCCTGCACGGCCGCGTCGAACAGGTGCATCAGGTTCGGGAACGCGTCGCGGAAGAAGCCCGACACGCGCAGCGTCACGTCGATGCGCGGCCGGTCGAAGATCTCGATCGGCAGGATCTCGAAGTCGGTCACGCGATGACTGCCGTGCGCCCATTTCGGCCGCACGCCGATGAGCGCGAACGCCTGCGCGATATCGTCGCCGCCGGTGCGCATCGTGGCCGTCCCCCACACCGACAGCCCGATCGCGCGCGGATAGTCGCCATGATCCTGCAGATGGCGTTCGATCAGCTGCTGCGCGGATTTCAGCCCGAGCGACCACGCGGCCTGCGTCGGCACCGCGCGCGTATCGACCGAATAGAAGTTGCGTCCCGTCGGCAGCACGTCTGGACGGCCGCGCGACGGCGAGCCGCTCGGCCCCGGCGGCACGAAACGGCCGTCGAGTCCGCGCAGCAGCTGGCGCAGTTCCTCGCCGCCGCACGCGTCGAGCGCGGGCATCAGCGTCGCGCGCACGCGTTCGATCACCGCGAGCGTGTGCGGCCAGTCGCCGGGTGGCTGGGTGTCGATGCCTGGATCGACCGAGGCATCTGCGCACAGCCCGTCCAGCCACTGCTGCGCAAGCCGTTCGAGCCGCTCGCGCGTATCGCCCGCATGGCGCCACGGCGACGCGTCGAGCGCCTGCAGCGCGGCGGGCCGCGGGCCCGTCCACGGCGCGGCCCAGTCGGCCGCGAGCGGATCGAAATCGTCGCCGAGCGCGAGATCGCGCGCGAGCGCGGCGATCAGTCCCGCGCGCTCGCCCTTGCCGTCGCCGACCGGAAAGCGTGCGAGCGCGAGCAGCGTATCGCGCCGCTGACGATCGGCCGGCGACGCGCCGAACACGTGCAGCCCGTCGCGAATCTGCGCTTCCTTCAGTTCGCACAGCCACGCGTCGACGCGCGTCAGCAGCGCATCCTCGTCGCCCGTATCGCGCGGCGGCGACACGCTCAGCTCGTCATGCAGCCGGTGTTCGGCGATCGTCGCGAGGATCGTCTTGCGCAGCAGTTTCGCGCGCCGCGCATCGACCATCAGTGCTTCGTAGTACTCGTCGACCTGCCGTTCGAGATCCTGCAGCGGGCCGTAGTTTTCCGCGCGCGTGAGCGGCGGCATCAGGTGATCGACGATCACCGCCTGCGCGCGGCGTTTCGCCTGGCTGCCCTCGCCCGGATCGTTGACGATGAACGGATACAGGTGCGGCAGCGGCCCGAGCGTCAGGTCGGGCCAGCACGCGTCGGACAGCGCGACGCTCTTGCCCGGCAGCCATTCGAGGTTGCCGTGCTTGCCGAGGTGGATGACCGCGTCGATGCCGAACGCGTCGCGCAGCCAGAAATAGAACGCGAGGTACGCGTGCGGCGGCACGAGGTCCGCGTCGTGGTAGCTCGCATAGTCGTTCTCGTCGCGCGATCGCGACGGCTGGATGCCGACGAACACGTTGCCTGCGCGCCAGCCGGCGATCGTGAAGCGCCCCTGCCGCAGCGTCGGGTCCGCTTCAGGCGCGCCCCAGCGTGCGCTCAGCGCGTCGCGCACGGCGGCCGGCAGCCGCGCGAAATGCGCGACGTAGTCGGCCAGCGCGAAACTCTGGAACGCGGGGCGCAGTGCGCGCACGGCCGGGTCGTTGGTCACGCCTTCGGTGAGCCGCGCGATCAGCGCGTCGCCGTCGTCGGGCAGGTCGGCCACGGCATAGCCCGCATCGCGCAGCGCCGCCAGCACGCGCAGTGCGGACGCCGGCGTATCGAGCCCGACGCCGTTGCCGATCCGCCCTTCGCTTTGCGGGTAGTTCGCGAGGATCAGCGCGATGCGCTTGTCGGCATTGTCGAGCGTGCGCAGCCGGCACCAGCCGCGCGCGAGCGCCGCGACGAACGCGATCCGTTCGGCGTCCGGCTGGTAGCGCACGACGTCGACTTCGGTGTGCGGACAACGATATGCCAGCCCCTTGAAGCTCACCGCACGCGTGACGATGCGGCCGTCGACTTCAGGCAATGCGATGTGCATCGCGATGTCGCGCGCGTGCAGGCCCTGGTTGTCGGCCACCCATGCGTCGCGGTTGCCGCCGGACAGGATCACCTGCAGCACGGGCGCATCGCCGGCGAGCACGTCGGGCTCGGGACTGTCGATCGCGCCGGCCGCGAAGGCCGTGGTGTTCAGCACGAGCGCGACGCCGTGCGTGTCGCAGAGCTGGGTGATGACCTCGCGGCTCACCGCGTCCTTCAGCGACGTGACCGCGATCGGCAGCGGATTGAGCCCTTCGCGCACGAGCGCATCGGCCAGCGCGTCGAACACGGCCGTGTTCGCGGCCTGCCAGTGCGCGCGATAGAACAGGATCGCGACGACGGGCGCACCAGGCGTCCAGCGCGCCCGCCAGTCGTCGACGCTCGCCGGGTCGCGCGCCGGGTGATACAGCGCGGCGGCCGGCAGCGGGCGCGGCTGCTCGGGTTCGTCGCCGAAGCCGAGCGTATGGAATGCGATGCTGCGCAGCAACGCTTCGGCGTTGTGCATCCCGCCTTCGCGCAGGTAGCGCCACCACAGCCGGCACAGGTCGGGCGCGACCGTGCTCTTCGCGACGAGGTTCGGGTCTTCCTGCAGGTCGCCCGAGAACATCGCGAGCCGTTGCCTGCGCTTCGATGCGAGCGACACGGCCTGCTCGATCCCGTACGGCCAGTACGCCTCGCCGCCCAGATGGTCGATCACGACCGTCTTCGCATGACGCAGCACGTCGTCGACATAGAAATCGACCGACGCCGGCTGCCGCAGGAACGTGACGTTCGCGAGCCGCACGCTCGGGAAGCCGGGCGGCAGCTTCGGCACGATGCTGGCCAGCAGCGACAGCGTCGTGTCGGCCGAGCTCAGGATCACGATGTCGGCCGGCTGCTGGTCGATCCGGACGACGCCCTGCGTATCGTCGACGAAGCCGCCCGGCGTGGTGCGCAACAGATGCATCGCGCGTTACGCCTGCTGCATTTCGGCCGCGCACGCGGCATCGAACGCGCGCTGCAGCGCGGCCGCGTCGAGATCCTCGCCGATCAGCACGAAGCGGCTCGCGCGCGGCTCGCCGTCCTGCCAGCGGCGGTCGAAATAGCTGTCGAAGCGGCGGCCGACGCCCTGGATCACGAGCCGCATCGGCGCCTCGGGCAGCGCCGCGAAGCCTTTCGCGCGATAGATCGTGTGCGTCTCGACGACACGCTGCAGCGCGGCCATCGTCGCGTCGCGCGAGCCCGCATCGCCCGCCACCACCACCGAATCGAACTCGTCGTGATGGTGGTCGTGATCGCCGTCGTCGGCCGAGCCGTGATGGTCGTGCCGCAGGTGGATCGTTTCCTCCGACGCCGACTCGAGCCCGAGCAGCATCGCGAGGTCCAGTTCGCCGCGCGTCGCGCGCACGATCTTCACCTGCGGGGGAATTTCCTCGCGGATCGCGGCTTCGATCTCGGCGAACTGCGCATCGGCGACGAGGTCGGCCTTGTTCACGATCACGAGATCGGCGGACGACAGCTGGTCGGCGAACAGTTCGTGCAGCGGCGATTCGTGGTCGAGGTTCGGATCGGCGCGACGCTGCGCGTCGACGGCCTGCGGGTTCTCGGCGAACTGGCCGCTCGCGGCAGCCGGGCCGTCGACGACGGTCACGACCGCGTCGACCGTGAAGCTGTTGCGGATCGTCGGCCAGTTGAAGGCCTGCACGAGCGGCTTCGGCAGCGCGAGGCCGGACGTCTCGATCAGCACGTGATCGATGTCGGCGCGGCGCTCGACGAGCGCTTCCATCACCGGATAGAACTCCTCCTGCACGGTGCAGCACAGGCAGCCGTTCGCGAGTTCGTACAGCTGGCCCGACGCTTCGCCCTGCGCGCCCTCCGTATCCTCGCAGCCGATGCCGCAGCCCTTGAGGATTTCGCCGTCGATGCCGAGCTCGCCGAATTCGTTGACGATCACCGCGATGCGGCGGCCTTCGGCATGCTGCAGGATGTGGCGCATCAGCGTGGTCTTGCCGCTGCCGAGAAAGCCCGTGACGATCGTGACGGGAAGCTTGCGTAGGGTCATGGTAGGTCCTGTGGCGAAAATGGAATCAGGCCGGGATCGTCGCGTCGAATGCGGCGCGGCATGTCATCTGGCGGATCGCGGGGATGTCGCGGCTCGGTCCGGACGGACGGCTGCGCAACGGACGGCACGACGAATCGGACATGACGCTTCCTTGCGAACGGTCGACATGGTGAATGCCAACACGGCCGCCGGCCCTGCCCGCGCCGCCTGCCGTTCTCCGTTCGGGTCCGCGCACGTGCATGCGACGGACGGATCGGCGGAGAAAGCGGGAAACGCTCGGGCGTCGGGCGTGCTGCGGCCGTGGACGATGCGCCGCCTCCCCGCGGCGCTGAACCCCAACGTTTCGGCCGGTATCCGGGCTGACGAACACGCCGCTTCGCCTTCCCGGATGCACGGCATCCAGTGGCAGTCGTCCGCATGCGGCGGGCATGCGGCGAAGCGGCGCTGCGTGGCGCTTGCGCGCGACGCGTTCGCTTACCGTTGCGGGGGCAGCACAGGTTGGCTCGACTGCGGCGCAGGCGGGCTCCCTGTTTCCCGTTTAACTGCGCGCGCCGGAGGAGCGCGCGCGAGCACCAAAACGCGTGCGAGTGTAGGCGGCGGTGCCGGGAGCGTCAAGGCGGAACGAGCTGCCGCGGGGTGTTCGGCATGGCCGCGGCGCCGCATCCGGGGCCACATCCGGCGCCCGCGCGGCGGGTTCGCGCGGGCCGGCCGCTGTGCTATCGTATGCGCCGCGTTCGGTGCTCGCGTGCGCATTCCGCGCACGCAGTTAAACGGGAAACAGGAGGCGGAAGTCCGGCCGGCCTGTGCTGTCCCCGCAACGGTACGCCGCCCGCGCGCCGCGGTTCCCCCGCACGCGCCCAGGCCGCCCGCGATGCCACTGCCCTTCAGCGGGCGGGAAGGCTGCGGCCTGGCAAGCGGCCAGCCCGGATACCGGCCGACGCAAGGGGCGAGCCCGATGCTCGCCGAACGCCCGATCCGCGGGGGACGGATGGGATGCGCATTCCGCCCGCGCTTGCGCGGGCTTCGCTCGATCCGTCATGCATTGCCTGTCCGCCGGCCGCCGATGTGCCGCTCGCTGTCCCCTTTCCACTGCCACGACACGGTGCGCGCCGTGCCGCGTCCGATGAGCCGCGCATGGCTCGTCGGCGCCGGCCCCGGCGACGCCGATCTGCTGACGCTGAAGGCCGTGCGCGCGATCGCCGCGGCCGACGTGCTGCTCGTCGACGATCTCGTGAACCCCGACGTATTGCGCCACGCGCGTGCCGACGCACGCATCGAGCACGTCGGCAAGCGCGGCGGCCATGCCTCGACGCCGCAGGAAACGATCGTCGCCGCGATGCTCGCGCATCTGCGCGCGGGCCGCAGCGTCGCGCGGCTCAAGGGTGGCGATCCGTTCGTGTTCGGCCGCGGCGGCGAGGAACTGCTCGCGCTCGGCGCGGCCGGTTTTCCGGTCGAGGTCGTCAACGGCATCACGGCCGGTATCGCCGCGCCGGCCGCGCTCGGCATTCCGGTCACGCATCGCGGCGACGCGCAGGGCGTGATCTTCGTCACGGGCCACGGCGCGGGCGCGGACGAACCCGACTGGCGCGCGCTCGCCGCGACGCGGATGACGATCGTGATCTACATGGGCATTCGCCGGCTCGACGCGATCGCGGCCGCACTGCGTCACGGCGGCCTGGCCGGCGACACGCCGTGCGCGGCGATCGAGAACGCCACGCGTGACGGCCAGCGCCACGTGCTCGCGACGCTCGACACGATCGTCGAACGGGTGGGCGCAACCGGCATCGGTTCACCGGCGATCGTCGTGATCGGCCGCGTCGCGGCGCTCGCCGGCGATCCCGCGGTGCGCGCGGCGCTCGGCGGCCGCGCATGATGCGCGTCGCGCTCGGCGTCGGTTTCCGCACGGGCGTGACGGCCGCGCAACTCGATGCCGCGATCCGCGCGGCGCTGGCATGCTACCCGGACACCGAGCCGGCCGTCGTCGCCACGCTCGCCGACAAGGCGCGTGCCCGGCCGCTGCGCACGCTGTGCGCACGGCGCGGCTGGCCGCTCGTCGCGTTCGACGCGGCGCAGCTCGCGCATTGCCCCGAACCGGCGTTGAGCGGCCCGTCGGCCGCCGCGCTCGCGCGTTTCGGCGTCGCGGGCGTGGCCGAGCCGTGCGCGCAGCTCGCGGCGCCGCATGGCCGGCTGCTCGGCCCCAAATCCATCCGGGACGGCGTGACGGTCGCGCTCGCCGGCCCGCTCTGAACCCTTTGTTTCGCTTTCGACAGGACGATTCCCGATGAAGACCGATGCCGAATCCCATCAGCGGATGACCGAACGCCGCCGCGCCGGCCATGAAAAGAAGCAGGCTGCCGCCACCCAGGAAAAGGGCCTGCTGATCGTCAACACCGGCAACGGCAAGGGCAAGAGCACGGCCGCGTTCGGCATGGCCGTGCGCGTGCTCGGCCATGGCATGCGGCTCGGCGTCGTGCAGTTCATCAAGGGCGCGCTGCACACGTCCGAGCGCGACTTCCTCGGCGCGGTCGCGGAATGCGACTTCGTGACGATGGGCGACGGCTATACGTGGAACACGCAGAACCGCGACGCCGACATCGCGACCGCGCGCAAGGGCTGGGACGAGGCGCGCCGGATGATCGAAAGCGGCGAGTACCGGATGGTGATCCTCGACGAGCTGAACACCGTGCTGAAGTACGAATACCTGCCGCTCGACGAAGTGCTCGCGACGCTCGTCGCGCGGCCGGATTCGGTGCACGTCGTCGTCACCGGCCGGCATGCGCCCGATGCGCTGATCGATGCGGCCGACCTCGTCACCGAAATGAGGCTCGTCAAGCATCCGTACAAGGAGCAAGGCGTGAAGGCCCAGCGCGGCGTGGAGTTCTGACCGATGCCGGCCTGCCCCGCGCTGTTCGTCAGCGCGCCCGCGTCCGGCCAGGGCAAGACGTCGGTGACGGCCGGACTCGCGCGGCTGCACCGCCGGCTCGGCCGGCGCGTGCGGGTGTTCAAGACCGGGCCGGACTTTCTCGACCCGATGCTGCTCGCGCGCGCGAGCGGCGCGCCCGTGCACGCGCTCGATCTCGGGATGGTCGGTGAAGCCGGCTGCCGCGCGCTGCTCGCCGAGGCCGCGCGCGACGCGGACCTGATCCTGATCGAAGGCGTGATGGGGTTGTTCGACGGCACGCCGAGCAGCGCCGATCTCGCGGCGGCGTTCGGCGTGCCGGTCGTCGCGGTGATTTCCGCGAAGGCGATGGCGCAGACGTTCGCGGCGGTCGCGTTCGGGCTCGCCCGGTTCCGGCCGGAGGTGCCGTTTCACGGCGTGCTCGCGAACCGCGTCGGGTCGCCGCGACACGCGGAACTGTTGCGGCAGGCGCTGCCGGACGACTTGCGCTGGCTCGGGCACGTGCCGGCCGATGCGGGCATCGCGCTGCCGGAACGGCATCTCGGCCTGCACCAGCCGGCCGACATCGGCGACCTCGATGCGCGGCTCGATCGTGCGGCCGACGTGCTCGCGCAGACGGCGCTCGCCGAATTGCCGCCGGCCGTCTCGTTCGCGGAACCGGACGTCCGCACCCCGCTGCCGCGCGCGCTTGCCGGCAAGCGGATCGCGATCGCGCGCGATGCGGCGTTCTCGTTCATCTATCCGGCCAATCTCGCGCTGCTCGATGCGCTGGGTGCGCAACTGCGGTTCTTTTCCCCGCTTGCCGACGAACCCGTGCCCGGCGAGTGCGACGCGCTGTTCCTGCCGGGCGGGTATCCGGAACTGCATGCGGCGACGCTCGCGGCGAATGCCGTGACCGCGCGGACGATTCGCGCACACGCGGCGGCCGGCCGGCCGATCGTCGCGGAATGCGGGGGCATGGTGTATCTGTGCGAGTCGCTGACCGACGTGGATGGCGCGACGACGCCGATGCTCGGGCTGCTGTCAGGCCATGCGACGATGCAGCGCCGGTTCGCGGCGCTCGGGATGCAGCAGCTGGATACGCGCACCGGGCCGATGCGCGGCCATACGTTTCATTATTCGCGGCTCGACACGCCGCTGGTGCCGGTGGCGGCCGCCGCCCGGCCCGATGGGGCGCACGGCAGCGGCGAGGCCGTTTATCGCGCGGGTTCGATCGTCGCGACGTACATGCACATGTACTGGCCGTCGAATCCGGAGGCGGCGGTGGCGTTGTTCAGTGGGGACGTGTTCCAGTTCGGCACATGCCGCAATTGAACCGAGACGGCACGTCATACCGGAATTGCGGGCCGTTTCGACGTGATCGCACTGCGCGGTGCGCGCGATTACAGATGCCGCTCGAGGTCCATTCGCTGATGCAGAATCCGGATTACATCGAGCGAGTCGTCCGTTTCGCGATAGAACACGACGTGTGAGCTCACTGCGTACCGGCAATAGCCGTCGCGAACAACGCAAGTCCGGCCGACCTTTTCGCCGCGCGCCAGCGCTTCCATGGTTGCAATCAGATCGCGGTGGTAGTGGTCTGCCTGCCCGATCGACCCATGCTCGGCGGTATAGCGCCAAATGTCTTCGAGATCGAGTTCGGCCAGTGGGGTCAATTGAAGCTGTCGACCCTTAACCGCCATGCGATCCCCGCATGCGCGTCAGGAACGCCTCGCTATCGAATGGCTTGGGCGCTCCCGAGGCTTCACCGGCCTTCAACGCTTCTTGCAACGCACGCACCTGCGTTTCGTGTGACTCGAGGAGCCGCAAACCAGCCCGTACGACATCGCTTGCAGAGCCATATCGCCCGGATTGCACTTGAGCATCGACGAATTCGGCAAAGTGGTCACCAAGGGAAACGGATGTGTTTCGGGGCATGGATCACCTCCTTTTCAAGGCAATTATCATGTACCAAAATTTGGTACATATTGCATTCGGCTGCCGGAACGGCTTACCGATGCCCGGCCCCGGCCCCGGACCTCACGCCGCACACTCCGTCACACCAGAAACGTCTCGGCCAGCTTGACCCAGTACGACGCGCCGGTCGGCAGCGCCGCGTCGTTGAAGTCGTAGCCGGGGTTGTGCACCATGCAGCCGCCCTCCCCGTCGCCGTTGCCGATGATCAGGTAGCAGCCCGGCCGCCGTTCGAGCAGGAACGCGAAATCCTCGCTGCCGGTGAGCGGCACCATCCCGTCGATCAGGTGCGCTTCGCCGACCCACTCGCGCGCGACGCCGCGTGCGAACGCGGTCATCTCCGCATCGTTGACGAGCACCGGGTAGCGGCGCTGGTAGTCGATCGTCGCGGTCGCGCCGAACACGGCCGCCTGCGCATGAACGACTTCCTGGATGCGCGTCTCGAGCAGGTCGCGCACCTCGGGCTTCAGCGCGCGCACGGACAGGCGCATCTGCGCGCGATCGGGAATCACGTTCGGCGCCTCGCCCGCGTGGATCGCGCCGACCGTGACGATCGCCATGTCGAGCGGCGACACGTTGCGCGACACGATCGTCTGCAGCGCGATGACGATCTGCGCGCACACGACGACGGGGTCGATCGCCTTGTGCGGCACCGCGCCGTGGCCGCCGCGCCCCTGCACGTCGACGATCACGGTATCCGACGACGCCATGAACGGCCCCGGCAGGAAACCGAACTTGCCCGTCGGGAAGCCCGGCATGTTGTGCATCGCGAAGATCGCGTCGCACGGGAACTGCTCGAACAGCCCGTCGTCGAGCATTTTCTTCGCGCCGCCGAGCCCTTCCTCGGCCGGCTGAAAAATCAGGTTCAGCGTGCCGGAAAAGCGTCGCTCGCGCGCCAGGTGCTTCGCGGCCGCGAGCAGCATCGCCGTGTGGCCGTCGTGGCCGCACGCATGCATCTTGCCGGGGATCGTGCTCTGGTACGGCAGGCCGGTCGACTCGTGGATCGGCAGCGCGTCCATGTCGGCGCGCAAGCCGAGACGCTGCGTGCCGTTGCCGATCTTCATCTGCGCGACCACCCCCGTGCCGCCGAGCCCGCGATGCACCGCGTAGCCCCATGCCTGCAACTGCTCGGCAACGAGGTCGCTCGTCGCGAATTCCTCGAAGCCCAGTTCGGGGTGGGCATGAATGCGGTGCCGGATCTCGATCATTTCGTCGGCGAGGCCTGCGGGGATCACGCTGTGCGTCACGGTGTCGTCTCCTGGGTTCGGTGGGGAATGTGCAGGCAAGGATAGTCCGTTGGGCAGCAACCGGACAGACAGAAAGTCGTCGCGGTGGCAACCTGGAGTTGCCGGTCGATCACGGCGGCACATGACGCATCGCACGGCGGGCGAAAACCAGCCATCCGGGCGACTGCCGCGCAAGACCGGAATTCGCGACACCGCGTGTTCAGTCTCGATTCTGCAGGGGGAGCGTTCGTTGATTGCCGTTCAACATTCCGGAATAATTCCTCTATATCAACGGGTTAAGAAAATTTGTTCATTTTTTGACTGGTGTACATTTTTTGTGTACGCTGATGAAAAAGTGAACAAGCGACCCGCCCTGATGCCCGAGAACGCCACCCTGCCGATAGCGGAACAGCACGTGCTCGACGAAGCCTGCACCGCGTTCGAACGCGCGACCCGGCGCTTCGACGCACGGCCCGTGCGCGTGCCGGTCGCATACACCGCGCACGCCGACGCGATGATCCGCTTCCGCATTGCCGGGCAGACCTTCGAGATGCCGGCGGCCGTGAGCATCGGTGTCGATTCGGTGCAGGACGCGCGCGCGGCGCTGCGGCGCCGCGGCGGCGCCCCGCTGCCCGGCGAGCGGCCGCTGATGCTGGTCGCGCCGTACGTGTCGGCCGAACTGGCCGCCCGCCTGACCGATCAAGGCATCCCGTTCCTCGATACCGCCGGCAATGCGAGCCTGATCCAGCCGGAGGCAACCGTGCTGATCTCCGGCCGGCCGAAACCCGCCCGCACGCCGCGCCGGCAGGCGTCGCGCGCGACGACGCCCAAGGGGCTCGCCGTGATGTTCGCGCTCGCGACGCAGCCGGGCCTCGTCGCGCAACCGTACCGGGCGATCGCCGCCGCGTCGGGCGTCGCGCTCGGCACGGTCAATCTCGCCATGGACGACCTGCTCGCGCGCGGCCTCGTCGCGCAGCGGCGCAATGGCGAGCGCCTGATGCCCGACTGGCCGCGCTTCATGCAGGAATGGGTCGCGCTGTATCCGAGCCGCCTGCGCGCGAAACTGCCGGCCCGGCGATTTGCCGCCGTCGCGCCCGACTGGTGGCGCACCTTCGATTTCGCGGCATTCGATGCGCGGCTCGGCGGCGAACCGGCGGCCGACCTGCTGACGCACGACCTGAAGCCGGCCGCGGTCACCGTCTATACGCACGGCGCCGTGTCGAGCCGCCTGCTGCTCCAGGCGCGCCTGCGCCCGGACGAGCGCGGCGACGTCGAGCTGCTCGAAGCGTTCTGGCCGCCGTCGCCGGCGCTCGACTGGCGCGAGCAGGACGTGCCGCTCGTGCCGCCGCTGCTGATCTATGCGGATCTCGTCTCGTCAGGAGACAGCCGCAATCTTGCCGCCGCCGAACACATCCATGACCGATACCTCGCCCGCCCGCCCGCTTGAACCGCTTGAAGTCGACGCGCGCCGGCCGCTCGAGCCGGCGGCGGTCGCGCTGCTGCAGGCGGTCGGTGCCGCCTGCGCGCGGCTCGACACGGCATTCGTCGTCGCCGGCGCAACCGCGCGCGACATCCTGATGTGGCATGTCCACGGCATCCGGCCGGTGCGTGCGACGCGGGACGTCGACGTCGCCGTGTGCGCGGTGAGCTGGCCGTTTCACGAGCGGCTCGTCGATGCGCTCGTCGCGACCAGGCAATTCGCGCGCGCGCCGAAGCATCAGCAGACCCTGCTGTTCGACAGCGGGACGCGAGGGTTTCGCACGGCGCTCGATCTCGTGCCGTTCGGGCCGCTCGAAGCACCGCCCGGCGAGATCACGTGGCCGCCGCTCGGCGATTTCGTGCTGAACGTGCTGGGCTTTCAGGAGGCGGTCGATACGGCGCTCGCCGTGTCGATCGCCACCGGCATCGCGGTGCCGGTGGCGAGCCTGCCGGCGCTTGCGCTGCTGAAGTTGCTTGCGTGGAAGGACCGGCGCGCGCGCCAGAACAGCGACGCGTACGACCTGCTGTTCCTGCTCACGCATTTTCACGACGCGGGCAATCGCGAGCGCATCTGGGACGTCGCGCCCGATCTGCTCGAACGGCACGGCTTCCAGCCGGAGCTGGCGGCGGCGGCGCTGCTGGCGCGCGAGGCGAAGCGGATTGCTTCGCCGCAGACGCACGATGCGATCCGCGCGCTGTTATCTGACGACGCGACTTACGCGACGCTCGGGCAGGATCTGCAGGCCCGCGCGTTCGCGCTGCTGCCGGGTGAATTCAGCGATGACGCCGACCGGTATCTCGACGCGTTCCGCGGCGCTTTCCTCGCGGATCCGCCCGTGCCCCGCACATGATGTGCGACCGCGCGACAGCAACGCCATCGCGCATTCACAGCCCTAGCCCTGGGCCGAGGCCGCCCAGTCTTCGAGCGACAACCCCGCGACGCGGCTGAATTCGCGACGATTGTTCGTGACGAGCACGGCACCGGCCGCGATCGCGTGACCGGCGATCGACGCATCGTTCGCGCCGATCGGTGTGCCACGTGCGGCAAGGTCGACGCGAATCGCGGCCGTCGCATCGACCGCCGCGGCATCCCACGACAGCACACCGTCCAGCCGCGCGACAAAGGCCGTGACGAGTTCCGCATGCTTCGGCGATGCCTTTCTGCCGACCGCGCCGAACCGCATTTCGGCATAGGTGATCGCCGACACGACGATCCGGTGCTGCGCATTGACGCACGACTGCAACCGGGACAACACCACGGGCGGCCGCTCGCGCATGATGAACGAACAGATGTTCGTATCGAGCATGTAGAGCGTGGTCACCGGCGCGACTCCGGCGGTGCGTCGTTATCGGCACCGGACAGGTCGAAACGGCCGGATTCGACGACAGCCGGGCGCTCGACGAGGAAATCGGCATCGGCCAGCGGTTCACTTGCGAACGACAGCCACGTCGGCCGCACCGGACGCAGCAGCAGCGTGTCGCCCTCGCGGCGGATTTCGAGTTCCGTCACACCCTCGAATTCCATGTCCTTCGGGATGCGGATTGCCTGGTTACGGGCGTTCTTGAAAATGGAAACGGTGCGCATGAGCCACTCCATGGGAGTACGATGCGCCCATTCTAGGCATATGCCGGCATATGTCAATGTCGGGGAGCATGGATCGGGGATCGCGCCCGATGCCGTCGCGGGGGTGCTTGCCATGTCGTCACGACCAGTCTGCGATGAGGGAGCGGTCCATTCTTCCTCATGCTGCTCGCCCGATCCATATCCCGAACGGCCGATGCCCGCCCTTCTCGCCGCGCGAAACGTCGACGCTTGCAAATCGGCGCATCGACGCTTCGCGCCCCCGTCCCGTCACGGCAACCGGAAAGTGTCGAAGAATGTCTCGCGCTCCATCACGGTGAGCGCCGCGCGCTTGTGCGGGAAGTCGAACTCCTTCAGCGTATGGAACCCGAGCCGGTGCATGTACGCGATATGCCGCACGTGATCGACGCGCGGCTCGCCGACGAGCCGCTGCGTGCGCGGTTCGTCGACGAACATGTAGTGCAGCACCCCGCTCCACCACGCATGCAGCTTGCCCGCGCTCTGGAAGCGCGAGTCGCCGATCAGCAGGTGCAGCCCGCGATCGTGGTCGTGCGCGTCGTAGAACGGCGCGAGGCGGTCCTCCTTCGCCCAGTAGAACTCGAAATACCCGAACGGCGTGTCGTCGAAATAGCCGATCATCGGATGCATGTGCGGATCGGCAAGCCGCTCCGCGAGATACGCGGCGTGCTCGTCGAGCGTGCCGCGCTGATCCCAGAAATGCGCGACGCGATCGAGGTTCATCCAGTCGCTGAACAGCTGCGCATGGGCATCGATGTCGACGGTGCGCAGGCTGAACGTCATCCCGACCTGCGGCATGTAGCGCGCATAGATCTCGCCGGCCGGCGACGGCGGCCGCACCGGATGCCGATGGCCGTTCGTGATCGTGTAGCGCAGCGGCATCCCGCCCGACGCGGGCGCCTTCAGCCACGGCTGCGGGTTCTGCCAGAACGTTGCGCGCGATGCGCTCAGGCGCAACCGGTCGCCCGCGACCTGCGCGCCGTCGATCACGCCTTCGCGCACCGCGCGGTCGACGTACGACGCGACGGCCGCCCGATCGGCGCCGCCGAGCGGCACCGACACCGTCGCCGCGTCGTGCCGCGTGTCGGTGTTGAACAGTGCGACGAATGCCGCGAGCAGCGCGGCCGGCGGATCATCGGGCCGCCACGAATCGAGCGTGCGCTCGGCGGCGGGCGTCGCCGGCCCGTGCGCGGCGCCGTCAAGTGCCGCGGCCACCTCGCCTTCGACGGCGTCTGCCGTGCGCGCCGGCTTCGTCATCGTGTCTTCCATCACAGTGCTCCCGCGTCGTGGCGGTCGGCGAGGATGTGCAGCCCTCGCTCGAGCGCCGGAAACAGGCTGCGCTGGAAGTTGTTCCAGCGCAGTTCGAGAATCGTGTCGTCCGGCGCGATCGGTGTGTCGAGCACGTCGCAGATCACCTCGCCGGAATCGATGCCGTTGTCGACGTAATGGAACGACGCGCCCGTCATCGTCACGGGTTCGACGCGCGACGTCGCGCCGCTCGCCCAGTCGACCCGTTCGCCGCGCGCGCCGTGCAGCGCGTCGAGCGTCGCCCATGCGCCGCGCCGCTGGTACGGCGAATCGTCGGCCGTGATGCCGGGGTGGATGTTCGCGATGCGGCGGTGAAAGCGCGCGCCGGGACGCACGAGTTCGTCGAGGATCACGAGCAGCCCGTCGAGCACCACCACGTCGGCGTCGAGTTCGAGCAGGCGTTCGAGCAGGCGGCGCTCGAACGCCTGCTTGCCGGTCACGCGCTCGCGCGCGTCGCGCGGCAGCCGGCGGTACGTCGACGCAATCGTGCAGAACAGTTCGTCGACCGGCCGGCCCTGCACGGTCAGCCCGTCGGGCAGAATCCACGGGCGGCCCGGCGTGCGCGTGAAGCCGTAGTCGGCGACCTTCGCTCGATCGGCCGGCGAGCCTTCGTCGTCGTCGACGATCACGCCTTTCAGCGTATAGCGTTCGCCGAGCGGCGAATCGTTCAGGCGCTCGACGAGGAATTCGAGCGGCGCCTTCATGTAGCGCGTGCCGCCCTGGTAAGCGACCGGCTGGCCGGCGCGATCGGCCGCGCCGTTGCGCAGCGACTGGATGTAGACGAGATTTTTCTTCGGCATGGAGGCGTCGTGGAAAAAGCGGACGACGGCGCCGCGGCCCGCCCGCGCCGGCCCGAAGGCCGGCCGGCGCGCCGCGGCGCGCGGCGTCACCAGTTGTATTTCGCGGTGGCGATCACCGTGCGGTCGGTACCGAAAATGCAGACGCTCGTCGACTGGCAACCGCTGATGTAGTGGCGGTTGAACAGGTTCGTCCCGTTCACGGCAAAGCGCCAGTTACGCGTGTCGTAGTGCACGCCCGCGTCGAACAGCGTGTAGCTCGCGACCGTCAGCGAGTTGTCCGCCGCACCGGCCGACGCACTCTGGTAACGGACGCCGCCGCCCAGGCCGAAGCCCGTGAGCGGCCCCGTGTGCCACGTCCAGTCCGCCCACAGCGACGCCATCTGGCGCGGGCGCGGAATGTCGACCGGCCAGTTGTTCAGCGACGCGTCGTTCGCCTTCACGTTCTTCACGTCCTGGTAGACGTAGGACGCGATCAGCGACAGGTTCCGCGTGAGCTTGCCGGTCGCGTTCAGCTCAATCCCGCGCGAACGCACTTCGCCGGTCTGGACCGACGTCGTGCCGGTCGGGTCGAGATTCGTCGGCGTCGGCGTGAGCACGTTGGTCTGGTTGATCTGGTAGATCGCCGCGCTCAGCATCAGGTTCCGGCCGGGCGGCTGCCAGCGCAGGCCGGCCTCGATCTGCTTGCCGCGTGTCGGCTGCGGCAGGCCGCCGCCGTACAGGTTCACGCCGATCAGCGGGTTGAACGACGTCGCGTAGCTGATGTACGGCGACAGCCCGTAGTCGCCCTGGTACGTGAGGCCCACGCGGCCGGTGAACGCCGTGACGTCGGCCTTCGACTGCGTGCCGCCCTCGCGATCGTCCATCCGCTGGTTGACCCAGTCCTCACGGCCGCCGAGCGTCAGCGTCCAGCGGTTCCACTTGACCTGGTCCTGCACGTAGAGCCCGAACGTGTTCATCGTCGTGTACGTGTTGGTGCGGTACGTCGTGTTAGGCGGCGAGAACACGGACAGCGTGACCGGCGTGTAGACCGGGTTGTAGATGTTCAGCGTCGATGCGGCGGCGAGCCATTCGCTGTCGGTCGCGGTCTGCCGGTTGTACTGGAAGCCGAGCAGCAGCGTGTGCTCGAGCGGCCCCGTGCCGAACCGGCCCTGCAGGTTGTTGTCGATGTCGAAGCGGCTGTAGTTCGTCTGGAACACGCCGGCCCAGCGGTTGATGTCGGTCAGGCTGCCGTCCGCGAAGCCCGCGCCGAACACCGACCCGTTGTCGAGCGACAGGTGCATCCAGCGCACGTTCTGCCGGAACGTCCACATCGAATTCAGGTTCCGCTCGAACTGGTAGCCGAGCGACCACTGCTTCTTGCGGTAGTAGTTGAAATTCGGGTCGCCGCCGTACACGTCCTTGTCGAGCTGCCCGTTCGGGTTCGGCAGCACCGTGCCTTGCGCCGGCAGGAAGTTCGACGAGATGTCGCCCCAGTCCTGCAGGTACGTGGCCGACAGCGTCAGCGACGTATCCGCGTCCGGGCGCCAGCGGAACGACGGCGCGAGCGCGACGCGCTGGTCGTTGTTCGGCCCCGTCAGCGCGTTGCCGTCGCGTGCGACGCCGACGAACCGGTACGCATACTTGCCGTCCGCGTCGAGCTTGTCGCCGACGTCGATCATGAACTGCTTGCGCGCATAGTTGCCGAACTGCACGCCGGCTTCGCGCACGCGCTCGCCGTCGGCCGTCTTGGTCTGCACGTCGATGATCGCGCCCGGGTCGCCCGCGCCGTACAGCACCGACGTCGGCCCGCGCAGCACGGTGATGCTGTCGATCATGTACGGATCGACGCGCCAGCTCGACAGGTTCAGCGTGTTCGGCACCTGCAGGCCGTTCACGTAGGCGGTCGGCGTGAAGCCGCGCAGCGCCGCGTACCAGTCGGAACGGTTGTCCGAGCCGTACGACGAGAAGCCCGGCACGTAGCGCAGTGCCGCGTTCACGTCGGTCGCGCCGGTCATCTCGATCTGCTGCGCGGTGACGACGTTGATCGTCTGCGGGATTTCATTGATCGACGTATCGGTCTTGGTGCCGGTCCTGCTGCGCTTCGCGACGAGACCGACCGTGCCGTCTCCTTCCGAGCCCGCGTTGACGTTGATCGCCGGCAGCGTGCCGGTCGCCGAGCCGCTCGGCGCGCCGGTCGACGCATTGTCCGCCGCGCCGTTGCGTGCATTGCTGCTGGCCGGCGCCGCGGCGCCTGCGTTCACGGCCGGCGCCGTCTGGGCGAATGCGTGCCCTGCCGCCATCCCGAACGCCACGCTTGCCGCGGCTGCGATCGCACGCAAACGCGTGCCTGTTGCCCACTCCATCTTTCTCTGCTCCACTTTTTTGATGCGGTCCCCGACCGCGCCTTTGTCAAAGAGCGAAAGCCATGCGGCCCGCGCTCGCCCCGTCTTGATGTCGTTGTTCATGCAGTGCCCGGGCCGCGCCATCGTCATGGGCGGGCGCGATCCCTTCCTCGAGCGACGCGCAGATCTCGTCCGCGCGGCGCGCCAGGACCGACAGCAGCGTGTCGGACAGGCCGTGGCTGTCTTCGCAGCAGCCTTGCAGGTAGATGCGCGGCGCGAAGTGCTCGGGCGTCGCGAGCAGGTAGTCGCGCGTGACGTCACCGCGCGTGAGCGCATCGCCGAGATGCGGCGCGAGTCCTTCGAGCAGCGTCGAATGCGTGTCGCGCCGGTAGCCGGTCGCGAGCACGAGCGCATCGAAGCGTTCGACACGCGTCGTGCCGTTCATCCGGTCGCGCAGCGTCAGTTCGATGCAGCCGTCGGCGGTGCGCACCGCGGCTTCGATCGCGCTGTTCGCGAGCAGCGCATGACGCGGCGTGCCGTCGATGCGCTGCAGATACAGCATTTCGTAGATCTGCTCGATCAGCGGCCGGTCGACCACCGCGTAGTTGGTGTCGCGGTAGCGCTCGAGCAGCGCGCGGCGTGCATCGTGCGGCTGCGCGTAGACGACGTCGGTGAACTCGGGACTGAAGATCTCGTTGACGAACGGACTGTCGTCGGCCGGCTTCAGCGCGCCCGCGCGCATCACGAGGCTCGCGTCGACGTGCGGGAAGCGGCGCGCGAGGTCGATGAACACCTCGGCCGCGCTCTGCCCCGCGCCGATCACCGCGACGCGGCGGCGCGCGCCGTCCGGCGACGCGGCCAGGCGGTCGATGTCGGTCAGGTACGACGACGAATGGATCACGCGATCGCGGCCGAGCGCGGCGAACGCGTCCGGCACCGCCGGCGTGCCGCCGACGCCGACCGACAGCGCGCGCGTCACGCGCTGGCGCTCATGGCCGGCCGCGTCGCGCGACACCACGCGCAGCGCATCGATCCGCGCGCCTTCGCCGCGCACGGGTTCGATGGCCGTGACGGTCTCGCTGTAATGGACGTGCTCGTCGAACGCGTCGGCGACCCAGCTCAGGTAGTCGTGGAATTCGACACGGGTCGGATAGAAGTTCTTCAGGTTGACGAATTCGTTCAGCCGGCCGCGTTCGAACAGGTAGTTGATGAACGTATAGCGGCTTTTCGGATCGCGCATCGTGACGAGATCCTTCAGAAACGAGATCTGCATCCGGCAGTCGTCGAGCAGCATCCCGCGATGCCAGCCGAAATCCGGCTGCCGTTCGATGAAGCATCGGGCGAGCGGGCGCGCCGCACGCCGCTCCTCGAGGCGCACGGCCAGCGCCAGATTCGACGGCCCGAAGCCGACGCCGATCAGGTCGAATACGGTTTCTCTCTGCATGTCTCTCAGCTCCCTTGTCGGTGAAACCGGCCCGTCAGACGTGACGGCCGGTGAAGAAGGTCTCGCGCAGCGTGCGCATCCACAGCGGCTGCACGTCGGCGAGCGCCAGGCGGCGCTGCCGCGCGAAGCCATGCCGCGCGAGGGTATCGACGACCCGCGCGCGGCCGGCCGGGACCGCGCAGCCGACCGCTTCGGTGCGCGGGTCGTCGAGAAACAGGTAATGCACGACGGACGGCAGCCAGCCGGCCACGCAATGCGGGCCGCGCCAGCGCGACTCGCCGACCAGCATCCGCAGCCCGCGGTCGTAGTCGCGCGCGCCGACGTGCGGCGCGAGCGGGTCTTCCTTCAGCCAGAACGCCTCGACATACGCGAACGGTTCGCCGTCGAAGCAGCCGACGAGCGGGCTCACGTGCGGCTCGGCATCGGGCGCCGTGCCGTCCACGCCGGGCTGCGTGCCCGGCCAGCCGTCGCGCACACGCGGCTCGTCGAACCAGCGCGCGACGCGCGCGGCGTCCTCGGCCGGCTGCCAGCCGCGCAGCGTGAAGCGCACGCCGAGCGCCGGCAGGTCGCGCGCATACACGTCGCCGCGCGGCGCGGGCGGCCGGCGCGGATGACGCCGGCCGTCGGTCAGCATCGGCAGCGTCGCGCACGGCAGATGCGTGCCGACCCGCCACAGATCGGGCTGCTGCGCCCAGCCTTCGCGCATGCACAGGCCGCCATCGGCGAGCACGCCGCTCGCGCGCAGCGCATCGAGCGCGACCACCGGCCACGCGGCCGGGTCGAGCCGGATCGCCGCGCGGCGCACGTCGTCGGAAAACGCGGCGGCGAGCGCGGCCAGCAGCGCGCGGCGCTGATCGGCCGGCGCCGCGCGATGGTTATATGCGACGAGGCGCAGCGTGCCGTCGTCCGCGAGTTGCGCGCGCAGCAGCTGCGCGCCGATGCCGTCGCCCTGCGCGACGCGGATCTCCGCGCCGTCGCGCGCGGCGAACAGGCCGTCCGCGAACGCGAGACGGCAGGTGTCGGGCATCGTGAATCCGTCCGGACGCACTTCAGCCAGCATCGCGCACCTCCTGCGCCGTTTCGGTCGATGCATCGATATGTGCGCCGAGCGCCGCGAGCGTCGGCGACGCGAACACGTCGGCCACCGTCAGCGCATGACCGGCGCGGCTCGCCGCGTCGACGAAGCGCACGACGTCGAACGACGTCGCGCCGGCCTCGAACAGGTCGGCGTCGGGTGCCGGCGCGGCCGTCGCGAACGTGTCCGACCACAGCGCGCCGAGTGCGGCTGCCGTGGCCGGCGCACGCGCCGCCGCCTTGACGCGCGCCGCGTTGTCGGCCGGCGCGGCCGCGACCGCCGTCCGCGCGGCGAACAGCGCATCGGGCGCGCCGAGCGCCGCTTCCTGCGCATCGGCGAAACGCGCGACTTCGTCGTGATAGCGGTCGACGAGCGCATCGACGAAGCCGCCGTCGAGCACTTCGTCCGCATACGAGAACGCGGCGCTCACGCGGCCGTCCGGATGCTCGACCACATCCAGCTCCAGCGTGAATACCACGCGATGGCGCACATCGTCGAATGCGGCGAGCGACAGGCCCGCCCAGTCGCGCGCGGCGGCGCCGGTCGGGCGCAGGTAGTTGAACATCACCTGGAACAGCGGATTGGCCTGCGCGGCACGCGGCGCGCGCAGCGCCGCGACGACGTCGGCGAACGGCACGTCGGCATGCGCATACGCGGCGAGCGCCGTATCGCGCACTTGCGCGAGCACGTCCGTGCGGCGGGCCGCCGCATCGATCCGCGTACGCACGACCACGGAATTGATGAAGAGCCCGAGCGCTTCGCGCGCCGCATCGCCGGTCAGCGCGCGGGTCGACGCGAGCACGCCGACCGGCTGGTCGGCCGCGCCGGTCACGCGGAACAGCGCGGTGTTGAGCGCCGCGTGCAGCAGCATCGGCAACGTCGCGTGCGCAGCGGACGCGGCGTCGCGCGCGGCACGAATCAGCGCCGCGTCGAACTCGAACGCGATGCGTGCCGCTCGCCATTGCGGGACGGCTGGCGCGTTGGCGCGCCGTGGCAGCATGGACGACGGCAGGTCGGCCAGCGCGTCGCGCCAGTACGCGACACGGGCCGGATGACACGGCGCGGGCAGCACGAGCGGCGTGTTTTCCGCGGTCATCGACGTCGCTGCCGACGATGCCGGCGCCGCGCCGGCACGCACGAGCGCGACGTAGCGGGCACGCACCGCGTCGAACCACAGCTCGATCGATTCGCCGTCCGACACGATGTGATGAATCGTCACCGACAGCACGTGATCGTCCGCCCCGAGTCGCAGCACGCATGCGCGCCACAGCGGTGCATCGACCGCGAGATCGAACGGCGCGAGCGCATCGGCATCGGTCAGCGCCGCCGCGCGGGCAAACGCGTCGGGCTGCGCGGACAGGTCGACGAGCGGCAGCGCGACGCAAGCCGCGGCATCGATCCGCTGGCCCGGCAGCATGCCGTCGCGTACGACGAGCCGTGCGCGCAGCGCCGGGTGCGCGGCCGCCGCCGCCGAGAACGCCGTGCGCAGTGCGTCGACGTCGAGCGGACCGCGCACGCGCAGCGCGACCGGAATGTTGTACGCCGCGCTGTCCGGCTGTGCCCGCCACAGGAACCACAGGCCGAGCTGCGCGGGCGACAGCGGCCACACGCCACGCGCATCGGGTTTGACCACCGCAACGCCCGGCGCCGCGGCCCCGGCGTGCGCGGCGCGCGGCGCGTCGGCCACCTGGCGCGCATATTGCGCGAGCACCGGCGCTTCGAACAGCGCACGCACCGGCACGTCGCGGCCGAGCCGCTCGGCGACGCGCGTCGCCACGCGCACCGCTGCCAGCGAATGGCCGCCGAGTTCGAAGAAGTGATCGCCGCGGCCGACGCGTTCGACGTTCAGCACGTCGCGCCAGATCGCCGCGAGCGCGGTTTCGTCGCCGTCGTGCGGCGCTTCGTATGCGCGTTCGACGCGCACCGGGGCCGGCAGCCGCGCACGGTCGACCTTGCTGTTCGCGTTGCGCGGCAGCGCGTCGAGCACGATCAGCTGGGCGGGCACCATGTAGTCGGGCAGCGTGCGGCGCAGATGCGCGTCGAGCGCCGCGGCTTCGACCGGTTGGGCGGCGGCCTGCGCGTCGGCGGTCAGTTCGACGTACGCGACGAGCTGCGCCTGCGCACCCTGCCCGTGCACGACCGCGCACGCCTCGCGCACCGCATCGTGCGCGGCCAGCTGCGCCTCGATCTCCCCGAGTTCGATGCGCAGCCCGCGCAGCTTCACTTGATGATCGACGCGGCCGATGAAATCGAACACGCCGTCCGCGCGACGCCGCACGAGGTCGCCCGTGCGATACAGGCGCGCGCCCGGCGCGCCATACGGATCTGGCACGAAGCGCTCGGCCGTCAGCGCGGGGCGATCGAGGTAGCCGCGCGCGACGCCGATCCCCTCGCCGCCCAGGTACAGCTCGCCGATCACGCCGACCGGCAGCGGATGCAGCCGCTCGTCGAGCACGTGCGCGGTGCGCGCGCCGACCAGCGTGCCGATCGGCAGATAGGCGGCGTCACCCAGCTTCGCGACATCGTCGCCGGGACGGAACATCCACAGCGTCGGCGTGATCACGGTTTCGGTCGGGCCGTAGCCGTTGACCACGCGCACGTTCGGCATCGCGCGGCGCAGCATCGCGAACGCTTCGCGCGACGTCGCTTCGCCGCCGACGGTCAGCGAGCGCAGCGTCGGCGGCGCGCCGTGCGCGAGCGCCCATTCGGCGAGCTGCGCGGCGCAGCCGGGCGGCACGTAGGTCATCGTCACGCCGTCGCGGACCATCATCGCGCAGGTCTGCGCGGGCGGCCACAGCACGTCGGCCGTCACCGACACGGCGGCGCCCGACAGGTATTGCGAAAACCAGCCTTCGTGCGCGCCGTCGAAGTTGACCGACTGGAACAGCAGGAACACGTCGTGCTCGCCCGCGCCGTAGCGCTGCGCGATCGCCACGCAATGCCGCGCGAACGACGCGTGATCGACGATCACGCCCTTCGGCTTGCCGGTCGAGCCCGACGTGTAGATCGCGTACGCCGCATGACCGGGCAGCACGTCCGGCAGCGCGACGTGGGCCGCTGCGTCGAGCGCGTCGACTTCGTCCGCGCGCCAGACGCGCAGGGCCGGCAGTTCGGGCAGCGATGCGGCGCTCGCGCCGTCGGTCAGCACGTGCGCGATGCCCGCATCGCCGACGATCTGCGCGAGCCGTTCGCGCGGATGGGCCGGATCGAGCGGCACGAACGCGGCGCCCGACTTCAGCACCGCGATCAGCGCGACCAGCAGGTCGACCGAACGCTGCAGCGCGACGCCGACGCGCATCTCGGGCCGCACGCCGGCCGAGACGAGATTGCGCGCGATGCGTGCCGCGCGCGCGTCGACCTCGCCGCGCGTCAGCGCACGATCGATGTCGGCGACGCCGCGTGCGTCGGGGCGTGCCGTCGCATGCGCGGCAATGCGCGCGTGCACCGGGACGAACGGTGCGGCTTCGGCGGCGCCCGCCGGCGCGTTCCATCCGAAGAGCTGCGCGCGTTCGCCGGCCGGCAGCCAGTCGAGATCGCCGACCGGCATGTCGGGGCGCGCGAGCGCATCGCCGAGCAGCGTGACGAAGCGCGCGGCCAGCCGCGCGATCGCGTCCGCGTCGAACAGGTCGAGCGCATGGATGAACGCAGCGTCGAACGTGCCGTCGGGCGTCGCCTCGACGGCGAGCGTCAGGTCGAATTTCGCGGACGGCGTGCCGGACGGCAGCAATGCGGCCGACGCCGCGCCGAGCGCCGGCAGCGCGCGGCGCTCGCCGTACGCGGCCATCACCTGGAACAGCGGATGGTGGCTGGCGCTGCGCGGTACGCCGAGCGCATCGACGACCTGCTCGAACGGCACGTCCTGGTGCATTTGCGCATCGACGAGCGCGCGCTGCGTGCGCGCGACCAGCGACGAGAAATCGCCGTGCGCGGGCACCGCGACGTCGATCGCGAGCGTGTTGACGAAGAAGCCGATCAGGCCGGCCGTTTCCGCGCGCTCGCGGTTCGCGGCCGGCACGCCGACGCAGATCCGCGCGTCACCGGTCGCGCGCGCGAGCAGCGCGTCGAGCGCCGCGAGCAGCACCGCGAACGGCGTCGCGCCCGAGGCGGCCGCGAATGCGCGCAATTGCGCACCGGTGCGTGCGTCGAGCGAAAACACATGACGTGCACCGCGCGCGCTGCGGCGTGCGGGCCGCGCGGCCGCGCCGGGCAGCGTCAGCACGCCGCGCTGCGGATCGAGCCGCTCGCGCCAGAACGCCAGCTGGCGCTCGCGCTCGCCGGCATCGAGCCAGCGGCGCTGCCACAGCGCGTAGTCCGCGTACTGGATCGGCAGCGGCGCGAGCGGCACCGGCGCGCCCGATGCGTACGCGCGATAGAACGCCGCGAGTTCGTCCAGCATCACGCCCGACGACCAGCCGTCCGACACGATGTGGTGAACGGTCAGCGCGAGCCAGTGATGCGTCGCGTCGAAGCGGATCAGGTGCGCGCGCACGAGCGGCGCCGTGCCGAGATCGAACGCGTCGGTTTCGTCGGCCGTCGCGATGCCTTCGGCGCGTGCGGTGCGCTGCGCGTCGGGCAGCGCCTCGAGATCAGTCTCGCGCCACGGGCAGCGCAGCGGCGGATGGATCGTCTGCGCGACGCCGTCTTCTGCTTCGTCGAAGGTCGTGCGCAGCGCTTCGTGGCGCGCGATCAGCGCATCGCACGCGAGCCGCAGCGCATGCGTGTCGAGCGGGCCCGTCAGCGCGAGCCGCTCGGTGATGTGATACGCGTCCGGCGCGTCGATCAGCCGCGCGTGCAGCCACAGCCGCGTCTGCGCGAACGAGGCCGGCACGCGGTCGTGGCGCGCCGTGCGCGGCGGGATCGGCAGCACGCGGAAGTCGATGCCGGCCGCGCCGAGTTTGTCGATGAACACGGCGCGCTGCGCGTCGGGCAGTTGCGCGAAGCGCGTCGCGAGCGCGAGCCAGTCGGGTTGAACCTTCGTCATCCGTCGTCCTTATTGGGTTTCCAGTTCGCCGAGCAGCGCGTCGATCGCGCTCGCCGCGTCGGTCGCGCCGCGGGCCGCGCAGGCCGAGTCGATCGCGTCCGCGCAACGTGCGAGCGTGCGGGTGTCGAACAGCGTGCGCAGCGGCAGCGCGAGGCCCCAGTGCAGGTTCGCCTGCGCATGGGCCTGCGTCGCGAGCAGCGAGTGGCCGCCGAGCAGGAAGAAATCGTCGTCGCGGCCGATCGCGTCCACGTGCAGCACGCGCTGCCAGATCGCTGCGAGCGCGCGCTCCGTGTCGGTCTCGAGTTCGACGGCCGCGGCCGCCTCGCGCACCGGCGCGGGCAACGCATGGCGATCGCACTTGCCGTTCGGCGTGACCGGCAGCGCGTCGAGCTCGATCAGCTGCGATGGCACCATGTACGCCGGCAGTTGCGCGCGCAGCGAATCCAGCAGCGCCGCACGGTCGAGCGGACCCGCGTCGCCGCGTGCGACATAGCCGATCAGCTGCTCGTCGCGCACGATCACGACCGCGTCGTGCACGCCCGGCGCCGTGCGCAGCAGCGCCTCGATTTCACCGGGCTCGATCCGCTGGCCGCGCAGTTTCACCTGCGTGTCGACGCGGCCGAGGTAGTCGAGCGCGCCATCGGCGCGGCGCCGTGCGAGGTCGCCGGTGCGATACATGCGCGCGCCCGGCACGAACGGATCGGGCACGAAGCGATCGGCGGTCAGCCCCGGACGGCCGAGATAGCCGCGCGCGAGGCCCGCGCCCGCCAGATACAGTTCGCCGGTCGCGCCGGCCGGCACCGGCTGCCATGCCGCGTCAAGCACGTGCAGCTGCAGGTTCGCGATCGGATGGCCGATCGGCACCGCGACGGCGCGCGCGTCGTCGGGGCCGCAGGTCCAGTGCGACACGTCGATCGCGGCTTCCGTCGGTCCGTACAGGTTCACGAGCGTCGCGTCCGGCATGAGCCGTGCAACCTTCGCGACCAGTTCGGGCGCGAGCGCCTCGCCGCTCGCGACGATCAGGCGCACGCTGTCGCATTGCGCAGCGGACGAGAAATCGTCGAGATAGGCGGCGAACGCGGCCAGCATCGACGGCACGAAGTGCAGCACCGTCACGCCGTGCGCATGGATCGCGGCCGCGAGGCGGGCCGGATCGCGGTGGTCGCCGGGCGCGGCGATCGCGAGCTTCGCGCCGGTCGCGAGCGGCCACACGAATTCCCATACCGACACGTCGAAGCCGAACGGCGTCTTGTGCAGCACGACGTCGTCGCGCGTCAGCCGGTATGCGTGCTGCATCCACGCGATCCGGTTCGCGAGCGCGCCGTGCGAGTTGCCGGCGCCTTTCGGCTTGCCGGTCGAGCCGGACGTGTAGATCAGGTACGCGAGCCGGGCGTCGTCGACGATGTCGGCCGCGGCGTCTGCGGCGACATCGCCCGATGCGGCGGCTTCGTCGGCGAGCAGATCGGCCACCGTCAGCAGTTGCGTCGTCGCGTCGTCGCCGAGCGCGGCCTCGACCTGCCCGCGCAGATGGGCCTGCGTGATCGCGACCGCGGGCCGCGCGTCACGCAGCAGATACGCGATGCGCTCGGCCGGATAGTCGGGATCGACCGGCAGGTATGCGGCGCCGGCCTTCAGCACGCCGACGAGCGCCGTGACCATGTCGAACGAGCGCTCGACGCACAACGCCACGGGCGTATCGGGCCGCACGCCGCGCCGGCGCAATGCGGCGGCGACGCGCGTCGTGTTCAGATCGAGTTCGCGATAGGTCACGCGTTGCACGCCGCCGCGGGCATCCGCGTATTCGAGTGCGATCGCATCGGGCGTCGCCTGTGCCACGTCCGCGAATTGCAGGTGCAGCGGCTGCCGTTGCGCGTCCGGCCACGTCCGCGCGGTGTCCTGCGCGAGCGCCAGTGCGCCGCGCGTCGCGTCGTCGGCGATCGACAGCGTGCCGAGCAGTGCGTCCGGCGTGCGGGCCAGCGCATCGAGCGCGCACGCGAACGCGCGGTGCCAGGTCTCGACCTGGCGCGCATCGACGCGCGCGGTGTCGTAGCCGTAGTCGATCGTCAGCCCGGCGCCGCTCTCGATCACGAGCGTCAGCGCGAAATCGGTCGATTCGACGCTGCGCACGTCGCTCAGCGCGAGCGCGCGCGGATCGGCTTCACGCGCCGTATCGTCGACCGGATAGTTCTCGAACACGACCAGCGTGTCGAACAGCGCGCCGCCGGCGCCGCGCGCCCAGCGCTGGATGTCGGCGAGCGGCGTGTGCGCATGCTCGGCGGCGGCCGCGTTCTCGCGCTGCAGCGTCTGCAGCCAGTCGGCCGCGCGCTGCTGCGGCGCCGGTGCCGTGATCACCGGCAGCGTATTGATGAAGAGACCGAGCACCGTGTCGACGTCCGCGAGCGCATCGGGACGGCCCGCGACGGTCGCCCCGAATGCGACGGCCGGCTGGTGCGTCATGCGCTGCAGCGCGAGCGCCCAGGCACCCTGCACCAGCGTGTTGACGGTCAGCTTCAGCGCACGCGCCGTTTGTGCGACGCGCGTCATCGCATCCGCGTCGATCGTTGCGCGCCACGTGACCATCTCGGCGTCCGCTCGGTCGGCCACGCGCTCGGCGATCAGCGTCGGCGCATCGAGGCGCGCGAGCCGATCGGTCCAGAAGCGTTCGTCCGCGGCGCGATCGCGCGTGCCGAGCCACGCGATGAAGTCGCGATAACGCAGTGTCGGGCGGCTCGCGAACGGCGACACCGCATCGGGGTCGCGATAGTCGCGCAGCACGTCCGCGAGCAGGCGCGCGGTGCTCCAGCCGTCGAGCAGCACGTGGTGGCGCGTCCAGACGACGCGCCATGCGTCGTCCGCGACGCGGATCAGCGTGAGCCGCATCAGCGGCGGCTCGCGCCAGTCGAAGCCGCGTGTGCGGTCCGCCGCGAGCCACGCGTCGAAATCGGTGTCCAGCGTGTCGCCGCGCATGCGCCAGTCGAGCTGCTCGACCGGCATCTGCGCATGGCGATGCACGCACTGCAGCGGCGCGGCCTCGTCGGGCATCACGCTGGTGCGCAGGATGTCGTGGCGCGCGACGGACGCGCCGAACGCGGCCGCGAGCCGGTCGGCATCGAGCGCCGTCGCGGTCGCGACGAGCTGGTTCACGTAGCTTGCGTGACCGGGCGCGAACAGCGCATGGAACAGGATCCCCTGCTGCATCGGCGACAGCGGATACACGTCGTCGATCGTGCGCCAGTCGAGCGGCGCGCGCTCGATCGCGGCTTGCGTGAGGCCGGCCGCCTGCGCGAGCGGGAAATCGCCCGGCGTCGCCCCGCCGCCACGGTGCACGACACGCGACGCGCATGCGTCGGCGAGTTCGCGCAATGCGGCTGCAAAGCGTTCGGCGAATGCCTCGATCGTCGCGCGCTCGAACTGCGGCGCGCCGTATACCCAGTGAATCTTCAGCGTGCGCGCGCCGTCGCGGCCGGTATCCAGATATGCATGGATCGCGAGCGTGTTGCCGAGCGGCCCCTGAGGATCGCGTTCGATGCCGGTGCCGCCGAAGCGCGGCACGAGCGTCGCGTCGCGCGGCACGTCGAACTGGCCGAGATAGTTGAACGTGACGCGCGGACGCGGCACGGCGGCCAGTGCCGCACGCGTCGCCGCGTCGCCGTGGTGCGCGAGCACGCCGAAGCCGAGCCCCTTGTGCGGCACCGCGCGCAGCGTGTCCTTGACCGCGCACAGCGTGTCGCGCGCCGTGGCTTCGACCGGCAGCATCACCGGATAGTGGCTGGTCAGCCAGCCGATCGTGCGGCTCGCGTCCGCATCGTCGAACAGCGCCTCGCGGCCATGCCCTTCGAGCTCGACCCGGCACGAGGCGCCACCGTCGGCACCGGCCAGCGCCAGTGCGAGCGCCGCGCCCAGCAGTTCGATCGTCTGCGTGCGATACGCGGCGTGCGCGTCGGTCAGCGCGGCACGGGTCAGCGTCGCGTCGATCGTCTGCACGACGACGGCCGCATCGGCGTTCGTCGCCGGTGCGTCCGGATGATCGGGCACGAGGTCGTCACCCTGTGCCATGCCGGCCCAGTATGCCGTTTCAGCGGCGAACGGCGATGCCGGTTCGGTCGCGGCCCGCGCGAGGCGTGCGGCCCATGCGTCCGCGCGCAGGCCCGGCTGCGACAGGCGCACCGGCGCGCGTTCGCATGCGGCGCGATACGCGGCGTCCAGGTCGTCGAGCAGAATGCGCCACGACACGCCATCGACGATTGCATGGTGAATCGCCAGATACAGCTGCGTCGAGCCGTCCGGCAGCCGCGTCGCGCACGCGCAGGCGAGCGGCCCGCGGCCGAGATCGAGGCGGCGCTGCACTGCGTCGAAGCGCGCCAGTGCATCGGCGTCGTCGCGTGCGGCCACCTCGACGAACGGCAGCGCGTCGTACGGCTTCGCCGCCTCGCTCGCATGCCAGTTGCCGTCCGCGCCGCGCGCGAAGCGCTGGCGGAATGCGTCGTGATGGGTCAGCAGCGTATCGAACGCGCGCGCGAATGCATCGGCGTCGAACGGGCCGCGCACGTCGAACGCGACCGACTGGTTCCAGTGGCCCGGATGCGGCACGTCGAGCGCGAAGAAGCGCTGCTGCGCGGGCGTCAGGATCGCCGCGACGGCCGGCGCGGACCGAGCCTGCGCCAGCGTTGCGGATGCCGACGTCGATGCCGGCGTTGCAGCGGCGACCTCCTCGGTCTTCGCGATGCGCGCGAGTTCGGCGACCGTCGGGCCGTCGAACAGCTGCTTCGGCGTGAAACGCACGCCGCGCTTGCGGGCGCGTGCGATCACCTGCAGCACGAGAATCGAGTCGCCGCCGAGTTCGAAGAAGTTGTCGTCGCGGCCGACGTGCGGCGCCTTCAGCACCGCTTGCCAGACTTCGGCGAGCGCCGTCTCGACCGGGCCCTGCGGCGCGTCGCCGAAGGCCGTCGCCACCGGTGCGGCCGCCAGTTCGCGCAGTGCCGCGCGATCGATCTTGCCGTTCGCCGTCACCGGCAGCCGCGCGAGCGCGACGAACTGCGCAGGCACCATGTAGTCGGGCAGCGTCGCGCCGAGCGCCGCGCGCAGGGCGGCTTCGTCGAATGCCGCGCCGTCGCGCATCACGACGAACGTCGCGAGCCGCAGGCGGCTGTCGTGCTCGATCGCGAGCGTCTCGGCCTGCGCGATCGGGCCGGCCGCGCGGACCGCCGCGCTCACCTCGCCCGGTTCGACGCGATAGCCGCGAATCTTCACCTGGTCGTCGATACGGCCGAGGAACGCAAGACGGCCGTCCGCGCACAGACGCACGCGGTCGCCGGTGCGATACAGGCGCGCGCCGGGCGTGAACGGATCGGGCACGAAGCGCTCGGCGGTCTGCGCCGGCCGGTTCAGGTAGCCGCGCGCGACGCCCGGCCCGCCCAGATACAGTTCGCCCGTCGCACCGGCCGGCACGCATGCGCCGAACGCGTCGAGCACCAGTGCGCGCGCATTCGGCAGCGGCATGCCGAGCGGCACGCCGCTCGCCGGGTCGCGCGCATCGGCGGCGATCGATGCGGTATCGCACACGATCGCGCCGACGGTCGCTTCGGTCGGCCCGTAATGGTTGATCACGCGGCAGGCCGGCGCGAGCGCGGCCAGGCGCGCGACGAGCGCCCACGTCAGCGTTTCACCGCCGGTCACGAGCGCGTGGCACGGCAGCACGTCGGCCGGCACGCGCGCGTCGAGCAGCGCCTGCAGGTGGCTCGGCACGATCTTCAGCACGCCGACGTCGCGACGGCGCATCTCTTGCGCGAACAGGTCCGGATCGAACGCGCACGCGGCCGGCAGCAGGTGCAGCGTGCGGCCCGCGCACAGCGCGCCGAACAGCGTCGTATGGCCGAGGTCGGCGGCGACGGTCGACACCATCGCGAACGACGCGTCCGGCGCGAACGCGAGTTCGTCGAGCATTCCGTGCACGTAGTCGGCCAGCGCGCCGTGCGATACGACGACACCCTTCGGCGTGCCGGTCGAACCCGACGTATAGATCAGATAGGCGCCCTGTTCCGGATGCGGCGCGGCGCGTACGCCGGCCGCATGCGCGAGCGTCGCGTCCTGCGTGAGCGTGTCGACGTCGAGCGGCTGCGCGTCGATTCCGGACGGCCACGCGGCCCCATCCCGACCATGCGCGACGAGCGCCCAACGCGCGCCGCAGTCGGCGGCCGCGGCCGCCAGGCGTGCGGTCGGCTGCGCCGGGTCGAGCAGCACGACCAGCGCGCCGGCCTTCAACGCGCCGAGCAGGCCGACGACGAAGCGGACCGAGCGCTCGATGCAGACGATGACGGGCGCTTCGGCCGTCGCGCCGCGCAGTGTCAGTGCGTGCGCGATGCGGTTCGACGCGTCGTCGAGTTCGGCGAACGTGAGCGATGCCGACGCATCGGCGAGCGCGACGCGATGCGGATAGGCAGCCGCCTGCCGTGCGAATGCGGCGACGATGTCGGCGTGTTCGACGCTCAGCGCGCGGCCGTCGCGCGGCTGGCGCGACGCCGGCGACGCATCGCACGGCAGCGCGGCCGTCGTGCATTGCGGTTCATGTGCGGCGGCCGCGACGAGCGCCGCATAGCTGTCGAGCCACGCGCGCGCGGTGTCGGCATCGATGCAGTCGGTCGCGTAGGCGGCGACGAGTTCGATCCCGTGCGCGTCGTCGGTGAAGTCCAGCGCGAAGTCGAAGCGCGCGGCGAGATCGGGCCCCGGCGTCGCGACCGCGGTCGCGCCCGGCAGCACGCTGTCGTGCCGCGCATCGAACTGCTGCGCGAATTTCACGCGCAGCCATTCGTCGCCGCGCTTGACGGGCGGCTTCACCGCATCGACGACGCGCTCGAACGGCACGTCCTGGTGCGCGACCGCGTCGAGTGCGGCCGTGCGGGCCGCGTCGACCAGCGCGCGGAACGGCAGCGTCGGCGCCACGCGCACGCGCAGCGCAACCGTATTCAGGAACAGGCCGAGCAGCGCGCGGGTTTCCGGGCGCTGGCGATGCGCGACCGGCACGGCGACGACGACGTCCGTCTCGCCGGTCAGGCGCGCCAGCCATGCATCGAGCGCGGCCAGCAGCACCGTGAAGACCGTGGCCTGCGCGTCACGCGCGAGGCGCCGCACGTCGGCCGCGACCGCGTCGGGCAGGCGGTGCGACACGCGCGCGCCTTGCAGCGTGCGCGTCGCGCCAGGCTGGCGGTCGACCGGCAGCGCGAGCGGGCCCGGCACGTCGCGCAATGCGGCGCGCCAGTATTCGAGCTGACGCTCGCCTTCGCCGCAAGCGAGCATGTCGCGCTGCCAGTCCGCGTAGTCGGCGTACTGGATCGGCAGCTCGGGCAACGACGGTTCACCGCCCTCCGCATACGCGCGGTACGCGGCCGACAGCTCGTCGAATGCGCAGCGCGAGCTCCAGCCGTCGGTAATCGCGTGGTGCGCGGTCAGCAGCAGCCGGTGGCGCTCGTCGGCGAGCACGATGAGCGTCGCGCGCAACAGCGGCCCGCGCGACAGATCGAAGGGCTCGCCCGCGTCGCGTTCGGCAATGCGCGCGGCTTCCGCATCGCGCGCAGCCGGCGGTTGCCCGCGCAAGTCGAGCGTCGTGATCGCGACCGGCAGGCGTGTATGAACGCGCTGCATCACGATGCCGTCGTCGTTGTCGACGAGCGTCGTGCGCCACGCGTCGTGCCGTCCGATCACGTGATCGAGCGCACGCTGCAGCGCGTCGCGGTCGAGCGCGCCGTCGATCGTCCAGTGCGCGGCAATGTGATAGGCGGCGCTCGCATCGCGCGTCTGCGCGAGGACCCAGAAGCGTTGCTGCGCGAGCGATGCCGCGCGATCGACATACGCCGCAGCCGCCGCGGCATCGGCCGGCGCACGGCGCGCGGCGATCGCGGCCAGCGGCTCGCCCGTTTCGCGTTCCGCGCGATCGACGTGCGCGGCCAGCTCGGCCAGCGCCGGATCGGCGAACAGCGTGTCGAGCCGCAGGTTCACGCGCAACGCGGCGCGGATCGCGGCCTGCAACTGCATCGCGGCGAGCGAATCGGCGCCCAGTGCGAAGAAGCGGTCGTCGCGCGACGGCGTCGCGTCGAGGCCGAGCAGCGTCCGCCAGACACCGGCGATCTGCTGTTCGGTCGGCGTGCACGGTGCGTCGCCCGTGTGTCGTTCGGTATCGCGTGCGGCGGCGATGCGCTCGCGCAGCGCGGCACGGTCGAGCTTGCCGTTCAGCGTGTACGGCAGTGCATCGCAGCGCACGAACCGGTGCGGCTGCCACGCGGCGGGCAACTGCGCGCCCACGTGCGCCTTCAGCGCCGCATCGTCGGCGGCCGCACGCAGCGCGACGCACGCGATCAGCCGCGCCGGCCCGTCGCCGGTTTCGGCGATCACGGCCGCGTCGGCCACCGCCGGATGCGTGCGCAGGCACGCGGCGATTTCCGCGGGCTCCACGCGCACGCCGCGCACCTGGATCTGGTCGTCGAGACGGCCGAGATAATCGAATGCGCCGTCGGCGCGCAGGCGCGCGAGGTCGCCGGTGCGGTACACGCGCGCACCGGGCTCGCCGTGCGCATCCGGAATGAAGCGTTCGGCCGTCAGCGCCGGGCGGCCGTGATAGCCGCGCGCGACGCACACGCCGCCGAGGAGCAGTTCGCCGCCCTCGCCCATTTCGCCCGACGCGCCTGCCGCGTCGCCATCGATACGCGCGACACGCGGACCGATCACGCGGCCGATCGGCAGCGACGCATATGCATCGTTCGCGGCCAGCTCGGGCGTTTCGCCTGGTTCGACCGGCCACAGCATCGGCGAGATCACGGCCTCGGTCGGCCCGTAGCCGTTGATCAGGCGCACCGACGGGAACGTGCGGCGCACGAATTCGAAGGCCTGCTGCGGCAGCGCCTCGCCGCCGAACGCGAGCACGCGCAGGGCCGAAGGCACGCCGTCGCGCGCGGCGACGGCGGCGAATTCGCGCAGGTAGGCCGGCGGAAACGCGGCGACGCTGACCGCTTCGCGCACCATCAGCGCATGCGCGGCGTCCGGCGCGAACGGCTGCGGCGGCGCAATCGTCACGCTGGCCCCGACCGCGAGCGGCGCGAGCCAGCATTCGTGCGCGGCGTCGAAATTGACCGACGCGAAATGCAGCAGGCGATCGCCGCCTTCGATCGGCAGCGCGGCCGCGAGCGCGTCGCAATGCGCGGCGAGCGGCCCGTGCTCGACGACCACGGCCTTCGGCGTGCCGGTCGAGCCCGACGTATAGATCATGTACGCGGCCGCGCGCGGATGCACCGGCACGTCTTCGTCGTCGGCAAAGGCGGCGGCATCCGCGCCGTCGTCCAGTGCCGCCGCCGCGTCGAACGCATGGTCGAACGACGTGCCGAGCGCCGCGCGGCCCGCCGCGTCGACGATCCCGTGGCGCAGCTGCGCATCGCGCACGATCCAGTCGAGGCGCGCGGCCGGATGACGCGGATCGAGCGGCACGAACACGCCGCCCGCCTTCAGCACGGCCAGCAGCGCGACGAACAGCTCGCAGGAGCGTTCGACGCAGACGCCGACCCGCACTTCCGCGCCGACACCGGCCGCGCGCAGCTGGCGGGCAAGGTGCGACGCACGCGCGTCGAGCGCGCCGCGCGACAGGCGCAGGTCGTTCTGGAAAGGCGCGGCGAGCGCGGGCGCGTCGGGCGCACGGCGCGCCAGTTCGCGGATTCGGTGGTGCAACGCAGTCGGGAAACTCGTCATGTGCGTGAAATCCTTCGGTCCGGCCGCTTCGGCCAAGTCTCGGGGCCGCTTGGGGCGGCTTCATTGGTGTGACGAACGGCGCGGCCGATTTTTTACCGTTTTGCGCGCAAAGCCCGAACGGACGCATTTTTCGAAGGCATCGCTAAATATTTGCGCGGCCCGTTCGTCTATCAGGGAGGAAAGCCGCAACCGGGCCGGTCCCGCGCGCTGCTTTCGCATCAGTCTTGCCGTTTCCGCATGGTTTGCCTGCCCTTCATTTACCGACGTTGCCGATGACAGCCGCCCACGAGCCTTCTTCCCCGCCGTCCCTCGACGCCTCCCCCGGCCGCCCCGCGGCCCGCCTGATCCTCGCGTTGCTGCGCGAAAGCCGCGCATCGCTCGCGCTGGCGCTCGTCGCCTGCGTGCTCAACGGTGTCGCGAGCGTGCTGCTCGTCGCGACGCTGAACCGCGCGCTCGCGCAACCCGGCGCGGCCGACGCGTCGCTTGCATGGCGCTTCGCGCTGTGCGCGGTGATCGCGCTCGTCACCCGGATCGTGTCGGGCACGCTGTTCGCCCGGCTGTCGCAGGACACGATGGCGCGGCTGCGCGTGCATCTCGCGCGGCGCGTTGGCGCGGCCGAGCTGCGCGACATCGAGCGGATCGGCGCGGCGCCCGTGCAGTCGGTGCTGACCGACGACGCGACCAACGTGTCGATGCTGTTCTTCGCGCTGCCGAACCTGGTGATGCACGGCTCGATCGTGTTCGGCTGCCTCGGCTATCTCGCGTGGCTGTCGTGGCCCGTGTGCCTGCTCGCGCTGACCGCGATCATCGCGGGCTCGCTCGGCTATCACACCGGCGATCGCCGCGCGATCGCGTCGCTCGAAGCAGCCGGCCAGGCGCAGGACCGCCTGTTCGGCTATCTCGGCTCGCTGTTCTCCGGCGCGAAGGAACTGAAGCTGCATGACGCGCGCGCACGCCAGTTCGTCGACGGCCAGCTCGGCGCCGCCATCGGCGAGGTGCGCGATCACCGCCGCCGCGCGTTCAGCGCGTATGCGGTCGGCGTCGGCTGGATCATCTTCCTGTTCTACGTGTTCCTCGGCGCGGCCGCGTTCTGGCCGCAGATGGGCGTGCACGCCGATGCAAGCACGGCGGCCGGCTACGTCGTCGTGTTCCTGTTCATGCTGGTGCCGCTCGACGGACTGCTGAACAACCTGCCGACCGTCAATGCGGCGCGCGTGTCGCTCGGGCGGATCGAAGGCGTGATGGCCGAGTTCGGCGCACTGCGCACGGTGCCGCCCGCCAGCGACGCGCTCGACGTGCCGCCGGCCGGCGCCGTCACGCTGCGCGGCGTCACGCATGCGTATTTCCACGAGCGCGACGAACGGATGTTCCGGATCGGGCCGATCGACCTGACGATCCGGCCGGGCGAGCTCGTGTTCATCGTCGGCGGCAACGGCAGCGGCAAGACCACGCTCGCGAAGGTGCTGACCGGGCTCTACGAGCCGGAGGAAGGCACGATCGAGGCCGACGGCCGGACGATCGGCTGGCGCGAGCGCGCCGCGTACCGGCAGCGCTTCAGCGCGGTGTTCAACGACTTCCACCTGTTCGACGCACTGCTCGGCATCGTCGATCCGGACGATCCGGCGCGTGCGCAGGCCGATGCGCGCGCGAACGCGCTGGTCGCGAAGCTCGCGCTCGACCACAAGGTGAAGGTCGTCGACGGCGCGTTCTCGAACCGCGCGCTGTCGACCGGGCAGCGCAAGCGGCTCGCGCTCGTCGTCGCGTACCTGGAGGACCGCCCGTTCTACCTGTTCGACGAATGGGCGGCCGACCAGGATCCGTCGTTCAAGGCCGTGTTCTACGAGCAGCTGCTACCCGAACTGCGCGCGCGCGGCAAGGCCGTGATCGTGATCACGCACGACGACCGCTATTTCGATCTCGCCGATCGCCTGCTGAAACTCGACAACGGGCAGATCGTCAGCGACACGACGCCCGCGCGGTCACGCGCACGGGATGGTGCCGACGCGCTGAGCGCGTAGGCACGTGCGTACACCGGCCGCCCGCGCGCGGCGATTGCGGCGCGCAGGCGGTGCTCGGTTCGGAGGATCGGAAGGATCGGGAAGGATTCGGAAAAGCCGGAAGGAAACGTCGTTCGGCGTACCTGCGTACGCGTGACGCCACCGGAATGCGGCGTCCCGTTCGCGCGGCACGCGGACGGCAACCCGGCTCCCGACCGCGCTGCCCCGCCCGCTCGCGAGGATCTGCCGGTTCAGCGCACGGCCGGCAGCTTCAGCATCGTATCGGTCATCACGTCGGCCAGTTTGAGCGCCGACATCGGCCCGCCGAACCCCCAGATATTCCGCTCGATGAGCGCGATCCGGCGTTCGCGCAGCGCGGGCACGAAACGCCACACCGGCGAATCGAGCTTCGTGGACAGCGGCACGTCCATCCCCGTCGCGGTGACGAACAGCACGGCGAGATCGCGTTGCCTGAGCAAGTCGGCGGACGTCACGTACAGCGTGCCTTCCCGGGTCGGCTTCCTCGGCCACGGATCGAGCCCCAGCGCGCGCGCGAGGCCCGCCGACGTGCTGTTGCCCGTATAGGCCCAGTAACGGTCGGGCAGCCCGAGATCCTGCAGCAGCGCGATGCGTTCGCCGCTGCGCCCGGCCGCCTTGAGCCGCGACGCATTGCGCGCGATGCCCGCGTCGAGTTGCGCGTCGACCGCCTTCGCGCGCGCATCGCGTCCGGTGACCGTGCCGATCGTCCGGAAGATCTGCCGCATCCAGTCGAGCTGCGTCACGGGCACGCCGTCTTCGGACACGTTCGGGCTGAACTGGAACAGGATCGTCGGCGCGATCCGGTCGAGCGCGGCGAAGATCGGCGCATGCCGGAAGCCGACGCCGATGATGAGGTCGGGCTTCACCGCGGCGATCGCCTCGAGCCCCGGCTCCTGCCGCGAGCCGATGTCGGTCACGTGCGCGAGCCGGTCGCTCTCGTAGCCGAGCCAGCCCGGATAGAACGCGGTATCGGCCATGCCGACCGGCACGATGTCGAGCGCGATCACGCTTTCCGCGAACATGAAGTCGAGCGCGACCACGCGCTGCGGCCGCACCGGCATCGTTGCACTCGCCTGCGATATGACGGGATTGCCCGCGAGCGAGCGGCCCGGTGGCGAAGCCGTGCTGCTGCCCTGCCCGCCGCGCGCGTCGTCGGCGACCGCAACGGCCGGGCCAACCAGCGCGCCGCAGCACGCGGCGCCGAGCGCGGCCAGTGCGCCGAGCACCTGGCGGCGGCCGGCATGCGTCACCGGATCGCGTCCTGCTCGGCCAGCGCCGCGTCGTCCATCGTCAATAGCAAGGGGCAGCTTCCACACAATTGCGTTTCTCCAGGAATTTCATAGCGCAGGCAGCACACGCGGCGCGCGCGAAACGGCGTCGGCAGCAGCGGCGAGCGCGGCACGGCGTCGCGCACCGGCAGGCGCAGCGGATTCGGCTCGCCCTGGACACAGGATGCGCCGAACAGCCAGTCCGCATCGCGAACGGGATCCGCTGCGCACGGCAGCGACCGGTACGTGTCGAGCAGATAGTCGAGCAGGTTGCCCGCGTTGCTCCACAGCACGCGCGGCGTGACGCGGCCCATCGCCGCGAGCAGGTCGATCACCGCGCCGAGATGCGCGACGAGCCCCGCATAGCGCGGCGCGGGATCGGCGCACGGCGCGCCGAGCGCGTCCGGTGCGAAATACAGTGCGGCCGGCATCCCGTCGTCGAGCGCGACGAACGTGCGTTCCGGCGCCATGTCGAGCGGCCGGCCGAGCGTCAGCGCGGCGACCACGCCGGCAGGCGCCGCGCGGCCGAAGTAGTACTTGCTCCATTGCGACATCAGCGCGCGCGCATGCTGCGCCGGATCGCCGCCGTAGTGGCGGACCATCGCGTCGAGCACGGCCTCGCGGTAATCGGGCAGCGCGCTGACCGGCACGACGACCCGGCCCGGCGCGCGCATGTCGTCGGGCATCCCGAGCCACACGACGTCGAGATGCTCGGCAAACGGTTCGGGCGCGAACGCGGAAAAGCGCGTGGCGCATGCGCCGTCGAGCGCCGGCGTCATCGCCCCGCGCGCCGGGCGCGGCGCCCCTCGAGGATCAGCAGTCCGAGCAGGTACGGTGCGCCGATCAGCGCGGTCAGCACGCCGGCCGGCACTTCGCGCGGCGCGACGACCGTGCGGGCGGCCAGATCGGCCAGGCCGAGGATCAGCGCGCCGCACGCGGCCGCGAGCCACAGACGCGTGCGATGCCGGCGTGCGCCGAGCATCGTCGCGACGTGCGGCGCCATCAGTCCGATGAAGCCGACCGGCCCGACCGCCGCGACGGCCGCGCAGGCGGCGAGCGTCGCGATCGTCAGCGCGAGCGGCCGCAACGCGGCGACCGGCAGGCCGAGCGCGGCCGCCTGGTCGTCGCCGAGCGCGAGCATGTCGAGCGGCCGCGCGAGCCATGCGAACACGGGTATCGCGAGCACGCACCACGGCAGCAGCATCGACACCTCGCCCCAGCTGCGGCCGTAGGTGCCGCCGACGAGCCAGACGACGAAGCGCGCGGGCTGCACGCTTTCCTGCGTGATCAGCCATTGCGCGAGCGTGGTCCACAGCGCGCCGATCACGATGCCTGTCAGCGCCACCGCGAGCGGTGCATAACGATGCCGGTGATTCAGCGCGAGCGTGATCGCGAGCGACAGCGCCCCGCCGGTCAAGGCGGCCACGGCGAGCGTCACGTGGCCCATCAGCGGCCACGTCGACAATGCGAACAGCGTGACGAGCCCCGCACCCTGCGTGACACCGAGCACTTCGGGGCCCGCGAGCGGATTGCGCACGACGCTCTGCATCGCGACGCCGCTCACGGCCAGCAGCGCGCCCGCGAGGAGCGCGCACAGCAGCCGCGGCATGCGCAGGTCGATCAGCATGCGCGCGAGCGCATCATGGCCCGACAGCGCGGCCGACCAGCGCGCGGGCGACAGCCATTCGGGGCCGGCCGACACGCCGGCGAACACCACGAGCAGGCCGCCCGCGACGAACAGCACGGTGCGCAGCGGCCAGCCGAGCCGTTCGAGCCAGCCGACCACACGCGTCGAGCCGCTGCCGGCCGCGCGTTCGGCCGGCGCGTGCAGCACGCCCGACCATGCCGCGCCGCGCCGGATCATCGCGAGCATCAGCGGCGTGCCGACCAGCGCGATCGCGACGCCGGTCGACAGCGTCGCGTCGAGGCCCGACGCGAGCACCGCGCTGTCGGTGACCAGCACGAGCGCACCGCCCGCGAGCGCCGACAGCGGCACCAGCACGCCGAGCCGCGCCACCCGGGCACCGCGCACCTGGCGCAGCAGGTTCGGCGCGACGAGCCCGACATACGACAGCGGGCCCGCGATGCTGACGGCCACGCTCGTGAACGCGACCGCGACGATCGTCGCGGCGAGCCGCGTCGCGTCGACGCGCACGCCGGCCGCGGCCGCCGCCTCGTCGCCGAGCGCGAGCGGATTCAGCGGTCGAACGACGAACGGCAGCGCAAGCAGCGGCACGACGAGCCAGCGCGCGGCGAGCGCGAGCCCGGTCGCGCCCGGTTGATAGAGACTGCCGTTGGTCCACAGCGCGGCGCCCGCGATGTTCTGCTCGAAGAACGCGAGCACCAGCGTCGACAGCGCCGCGAACAGCAGCATGCAGACGCTGCCCGCGAGCACGAGCCGCAGCGGCGTCGCGCGCCAGCCGCCGGCCGCGACGATCGCGCACGCGGCGGCGATCAGCCCGCAGACGAACAGCAGCGGCACCGATGCGACCCCGGCGAGCGCCGGCACCAGCATCGCCGCGAGCAGCCCGAGCTGTGCGCCGCCCGTCACGCCGAGCAGGTCGGGCGATGCGAGCGGGTTGCGCGTGAGCGACTGGAACAGCGCACCGGCGATGCCGAGACAGCCGCCAGCGACGAGCGCAGCCGCGACGCGCGGCAGGTTGAGGTCGAACAGGAACACGCCCGCGAGCACAGCGGCGTCGCTGCCCGGCACCGCGTTCCACCACGCGCGCAGGTCCGGCGCGACGCGCAGCACCGCCAGCACGGCGATCAGCACGACGAGGCCGAGCGCGATCGCACCGGCGCGGCGGCCGGATGCCGTGCGCTGCCCGCTCGCCGCGAGCCGCTTGCGCAACGCGAACGTCGTCATACGGCGAGATCCCTGTCGAACGCGCCGGCCGCGTGCGGCGTGCCGGATGCAGGGCCGGACGCCGGCGGCCCGTAGGCCGGCACGCACATCGGCGCGCCCGTCCGCGGATGCGCGAGCTTCAGCATGTCGACGCCGAATGCCGCGCGCAGCCGCGCCGGCTCCAGCATCGCGTCGGGCGAACCGTGCGCGATGAGGCGGCCGGCACGCATCAGCACGATTTCGTCGCTGTACGCGGCCGCCTGGTTCAGGTCGTGCAACACCCACACGATCGTCAGCCCGCGCGCGCGGTTCAGCGCGCGCAGCGCGTCGAGGATGTCGAGCTGGTGATGGATGTCGAGATAGGTCGTCGGCTCGTCGAGCAGCACGATCGGCGCCTGCTGTGCGAGCGCCATCGCGATCCACGCACGCTGGCGCTCGCCGCCCGACAGCGCGCCGACGTCACGCTCGGCGTCGCCGGCAAGGCCGCTCGTGTCGAGCGCCTCGTCGATCGCCGCATGGTCGGCGCGCGACAGCCCGCGCAGGAAGCCGCCATAGGCATAGCGTCCGTACGCGACGAGCTCGCGCACGGTCAGCCCCGACGGGATCTGGTTGAACTGCGCGAGCATCGTGAGTTCGCGCGCGAGCGCGCGACGGCGAAACGATGCGAGCGGCTTGCCGTTCACGTCGATGTGGCCCGCACGCGCGGGCTGCAGGCCCGCGAGCGTGCGCAGCAGCGTGCTCTTGCCGCAGCCGTTCGGACCGCACAGCGCCGTTACGCGGCCGGCCGCGATCGACAGGTCCAGCCCGTCGATCACGACATGGTCGCGATAACCCACCGTCAGTCCGCGCGCGGCAAGCGCTGCGGTACTACGCGTCATCGGTCCTCCGTTCGGTCGCGCGCGGGACCGTGTAACTCTGCGCCATCGCGACGACCACCTTGCGCGGCCCGTCGAACGGGTCGCGCGCATGCGCGGTCAGCATGTTGTCGAGCATCAGCACGTCGCCCGTCTGCCACGGGAACACGATGCGCTGGCGGTCGAGCACGCCGCGAATTTCCGCGAGCGCATCGGCCTCGAGCGGCTCGCCGTCGCCGTAGTACACGTTGCGCGGCACGTTGTCGAGCCCGACCGCGTCGACGAGCGCTTCCTGCATGTCGTCGTCGAGCGCGGACAGGTGAAACAGGTTCGCCTGGTTGAACCACACGCGCTCGCCGGTGCGCGGATGACGCGCAACGGCCTGGCAGCGTTCGCGCGTGCGCAGCAGCAGTTCGCCGTCGTCGTCCGTGCGCCAGGTGCATTCGATCCCGCGCGCCGCGCACATCCGCTCGACCTCGGCGGGATCGTCGGTGCCGAACGACTGCTGCCACGGCAGGTCGAGCCCCTGGCCGAAGTTGCGCACGTACAGCAGCTCGCGCTGCTCGAAGCGTGCGACCAGCGCCGGATCGAGCGCGCGATGGACGGCGCGGCTGTCCGCGATCGGCGTCGCACCGCCCTTCGGCGCCGCGCGCGCGCAATGGAACCAGATCCGCAGCGGCCACTCGCGCGTGTACGACTGCTCGTTGTGCAGCGGAATCGCGCGGTGCGGCGGGTATTCGGTCGACGTGTAGACGGCGCCCTCGACCTGGCTGCGCGGCGTCGACGCGTATTCATAGCCGATCAGCGGATCGCCGAACGATGCCGCGAACTGCTGGAACGCATCGATCGACGGCACGTGGAAGCCCGTGAACAGCACACCGCCCGCCCGTTCGAGCGTGTCGGCCGCGATGGCATGCGCGAGCGGCGCGACTTCGTCGATCGACATGCCGCCGGTGCCGCGCGGCGACACGACGGTGGGCAGCCCCGGCTCGATACGCAGGTCGTCGAGCGTCGGCAACGAAAGCAGGGTCATGCAACGTCCTCTTCAGGTGGCGCGCCGCAAGCGCGGCGCAGCGGGTCACGACGCGCGCGTCGTGCGTTCGCCGTCCATCGCGCGGCGCAGGCTCGCGGGGCGCATGTCGGTCCAGACGGTCTCGATGTGCGCGAGGCAGTCGGCCTTCGGGCCGCGCACGCCGACCTCGCGCCAGCCGGCCGGCACGGGCCGGAACGTCGGCCAGATCGAATACTGTTCTTCGTCGTTGATGACGACCGTGTAGACGAGGTCGTCGGTGTCCGCGGAAGGCGTCGTGGCTTGCGTCATGATCGTAAGAAAGCGGGAGACGGTTGAAGGATGCGAAGCGGCGGACTGTCGAATCGGCCGCTCCTGTCTTGAAGACGATTGACCGGCGCGATTTTTTACCCGCGCCGCGCGCGGCCGCCGAGAAACACCGGGCACGCGACGCCGCGATGGCATGCATCGAGACACTCCGCGCAGTGCCGCTCCGCGTCGCGCACCATGAAATGCACCAGCGTCTGCGAGACGTTCAGCGCGCGCGCCGCGGTCTGCAGCGTCTCCTCGCGCAGCCGCACCATCTCGAACGCCGCGCGGCTGCGCGCCGGCAGGTCGTCGAGCGCGGCCCACACCCGGCGCAGCGTGTCGCGCGTCATCAGCGCGGCCTCGGGCGTCGGTTCCGGCGACGGCACGTCGAAGCCGTCGTCCTCTTCCGTGTGGTAGACGTTCTCGAGGCTTTGCCGGCGGCACGCGTCGATCGATGCGTTGCGCACCATCCGCGTCACGTACGCGACCGGCTGGCGCACCGCGTCCTGGTTCGGGAATTCGACGAGCTTCACGAACACGTCGTGCACGACGTCCTCGGCGCGGCTCGTGCAGCCGACGAAGCCGCGCGCGATATTGACGAGCATCGCGCGATGGGAAATCAGCACGTCGAGCAGCGCGCCCTGCGCGCGCGGCTCCGCGGCACGACGCGCACGCGGCGCGCGGCGCGACGGCAGGTCCGGATAACTGCCGAGGAACGGGTTCGCCGTTGCCGCTGCCGGTCGTTCGAGCACTTCCGCCATTGCCATCGATCTGCTCCGTCTAATTCCGAGATAGCGCAATTTAACGTAAACGCAAATCATTCTCAATCACATTACCGGATACCCCTTCCGATTATCAGGATTTGTCTGATCAATCAGAGGGATCGGCGTTCCGGCGGACGGGATGGATGCCACGGATCGGTGGCGCGAAGAAAGCTTTCCGCATGAAAGGAGGCTGCACGGCGCCGAAAGGGCTCGACGATCACGACGGGAACGCCGCCATGCCGTGCTCGGCCGGCCATCGCCGAAGCGCATCCGCACCGGGTGTGCCACTTCGAGCATCACCATCACAAGGTGTGCCGCCGGGTGCGTTGAGCATCGCGCAGCACTTTTTTCATGACGTGCGCGTGGTGCGCTCGCGAACGTCAGTAGATGAACAGCCGGATCGTTGCGGTCGCATCGAATCGCCCGATCTTCGGCGGACCGAACGATTTCAGCACCGCGTCCATCAACACGCTCTGATTCATCACGTTGGACGCAAACTGAGCCAGCGTGAACTGCTGATTGAACGGAATGGCCTTGCCCTGGCTGTCCTCGATGCCGATACCGAAATTGCTGTCCTTCGCCGGCACCAGCAAGCCGTTCTGCACCGGAAAGCTCGTTTCGAAATACCCGTCGACCCGCACCGCGACGTTGCATTTCTTGGTCAATGACAACGAGAACCGCTTGCGTGGCACCGTCGGCATGAAGCCGTTACCTACCGCCTGCACCTGCCCGAAGTTGACGATGCCCGGTTCGGGCGTCACGAGCACGTCGACAAAGCACGGCGTCGGCTTGAGGTTGCGCAGGCCGCTCAGCCGGTACTGGAAGCTCGGGTTGTACGCATTCAGCCCGAACTCGCCGTCGAACTGGAATACCGTGTAGATATCGCTCGGCGGCTGGACCCAGTTGCCCTTCTTGCGCACGACGACCTGGTAGTCGATGCTGATTCGGGTCTGCTGACAACGCCCGCGATCAAAGTCGTACTTGCTGCACGGCGGCACCGCATACCCGGTAAACACGCCGCCGCCGCGATTGCTCGTCTTGTCGAAATAGTCGATACCCTTGTAGCGGATGCCGATCTCGAGCCCCCACGCGGCCGGGTTGGTGCGATTCGGGTTCGCATAGAAATAGATGTTGTCGACGACTTTCAGGCTGCCGGCGTCCCCGAGGTCCTTGTAGCAATACCCCGACGTCGTGCGGACCGGAGACACCCAGATCACGTATCCGTCCGGCGCGTCGGTCGGATACGACGCAACGCCGCCGATCGGTTCGGTCAGCGAAGTCGCGCCGCTGTTCGTCAGGCACCGCAACGCCCACGCGGGCTGCGCGGCCACGGCCAGCAATGCGAGCACGATCCAGCGCAACCATGCCGCCGGCCATTGCCGTTCATGCGTGGCGCCGCTCATCGCTTCACGCTCTTGCAAGCACCCGCATCACACGCATATTCGACCGCCACCTGGCCGCCGTAGTCGTCGATATGCGTGACGAACAGCGTCGACGGCGTCGCGGCCTTGAACGGCACGTCGGCCGTGCTCATCGGGTTCACCATCACGGGCTCGATCGGCACCGGCGTCTTCTGCGCGCCCGCCGTCACGTCGACCACCGTCACGTGGTACGGCGTCGGATTGTCGAACACGAGCCGGTGCGCGGCCGTGTCCACCCGCAGCGTCATCGGCCGCGTCCAGTCCTCGTCGCGCGCGGGCTGCACGCCCTTCGGCCGGTAGAACAGCTTCATCTGCGTATGCAGCGCGATCTGCAGCGTGTTCGGCGTATCGGTCTTCGGCGGCACTTCGCGGATGTTCAGGTAGAACACCGATTCGCGATCGGCCGGCAGCGCGGCGCCGGGCAGCTTCGCGATGCGCAGCACGTTGCGCTCGTTCGCCTCGACGCGCTGCAGCGGCGGCACGACCATCAGCGGCGACGTGATCTTGTTGCCGTTCGCGTCCTCGAGCCACGATTGCACGAGATACGGATACGTCGTGCTCTTGTTGGTGATCGTGACGATCGCGGCCTGTTCGCCTTCGTTGAAGATCACGCGCGTGCGGTCCGGCACGATCGCCGCGTGCGCGACGCCGGCGAGCAGCGCGCCGGCCGCGGCCAGCATGCACGACGTGCGTCGCGGGAAGGAAAGGGAGAAAACAGGGTTCATCGCGGCATCCGTGAAATCATCGTTCGACCCGGGCGGCCGCTGCATGCGACTCGCCGGGCGCCTGGCACGTCACCGGAATCGGCGTGCCTTCGAGTTGGAGCTGGTTCGGCAGCACGTCCACCGTGCACAGCGTGCGTTCGCCGGCGCGCACCACGAGTGCGGATTTCGGCTGCACCTGGGTCAGGAACGCGGCACCGGCCTCGCCGACGATGCCGAGTTCCTTGCCGTTCGCCGCGTCCTGCACGGATGCGCCGAACGGCAGCGGCTTGCCTGCCCCGTCGGTCAGCGTCAGGTACAGGTTGCTGCCGCGCGCGGCGGAGAACTTCGCGAAACCGATCGCGCCGTCGGTCAGCACCATGCGCTGGATCGGGTTCGACACCTGCACTTCGAGCGGCAGCTTCTCGACGTTGACGGTCGCGTCGTACACGTTGTACGGCGAGATCCCGTCGAGCACCGCATAGCCGCGCGAGTCGGTATGCGTGAGCGTGCCGGACAGCGGCACGTCGGGCACGCCGTCGGTCGATACCAGCAGGCGCGTATCGCCCGCGTTGCCGTTCGCGTGCGCGGACACGCCGTACTGCGTCGCGACGAACGAGCCGTCGACTTCGAGCGACGCGGCCGCATACGCGTTGGCGAGCGTCGACGCCTGCGCGGTCAGCTGGTACGTCGACGCGCGCTGGCGAAAGCTCGCGTTCGCCGACGCGCGGCCGTCGGTCGCGCCCGCGTTGATCTGATAGGTGCGGCGGGCAGGATCGTCGTAGATGTAGCCCGCGTTCACGCTCGTGCTGCCGCTGCCCGTCGTCAGGTTCGACGTGACGGTGTGGCGGCCGCCGATCGGCAGCGTCGCGGTCACCGAGAACTGGTTGCCGCTCGCGCCCGCGCTTTGCGTGCGGAACGCCGACACGCTGACGTTCAGGTTGCGCAATGCGCCGACCGAGAACGCGCGCGTCAGCGTGAGACCGACGCGTTGCTCCGACGCGCGGGCCCAGTAGGTCGTCTGGTCGTACGAGAAATAGGTCGACGTGTCGCCGAAGCGCTTCGACATCGTCGCCGAATAGCGCTGCTTGCTGTTGGCGAGGCCGTACGCGGTCGGATCGCCGGAGAACTGCGCGAAGCTGGTGTACTCGCGTTCGGAGAAGCGATAGCCGAAGAAGCGCACGTCGGCGTCGAGGCCGTCGAAGTGCTTCGAATAGTTGATGCGGTACGAGTTGCCGTTGCGCGTCGCACCGTTCCACCACAGGCGCGCGCGCGCATGCGTGACGTCGGCCGATACCGCGCCGAACGTGCCGAAATCACGGCCGACGCCGAGTGCGATCGACGTATAGCCCGAAGCCGCGATGAAGCCGCCGTACACCGTGATGTCGAACGGCAAACCGTACGCGGCCTCGCCGAAACCGAAGAACGGCGTGATGCCGGCGCCGCCGAACTGCCTCGGCTTGCCGACGGCGGCCTTGTAGCGCAGCTGTCCGGTGCGCGCGAGGAACGGCACGGCGGCCGTCGTCACCTGGAAGCGCTGCACGCTGCCGTCCTCTTCCTCGACTGCGACGTCGAGCGTGCCCTGCACGCTCGTGTTGATGTTCTGCAGCGCGAACGCGCCCGGCGACACGCGCGTCACGTACAGCACGCGGCCTGCCTGCGACACGGTCACGGTCGCGTTGGTACGCGCGACGCCCGAGATCAGCGGCGCATAGCCGCGCAGCGACGGCGGCAGCATGCGGTCGTCGCTGCGGATCGACGCGCCCGTCAGCGCGAACGTGTCGAAAATGTCCGAGCTCAGGTAGTCGTCGCCGAACGTCACCGTCGATTCGATCGACGGCAGCGCGCGAAACGCGTAAAGCCGGCTGAAGCGGAACGTGCGATCCGCGTACGCCGTGTTGCCCACGTTCGACTGGGCCTGGTAGTCGCCGCGAAAGCGCCATGCATCCCAGTTCGCGCCGATCGTTCCGTAGGCCTGGATCGAATTCGTCTGTCCGCCGCCCGCACCGAAGCTGCGGTTCGTGTTCGCGATCACGCGATAGTCGAGCATCGCGCCCGGAATCCCTTCGGACCAGCGCTCCGGCGGCAGGTAGGTCGAATCGGTGAATTCGAGCGCGGCCTGCGGAATCGTGATCTTCAGTCGTCCGTCGTTCTTCAGGTAACGCACGGTCGCGCCCTCGATCGCGCCGAGATCGACGCAACGCCCGCCCTGGAAGCGCGGCAGGTCCTTCGCGAGCGACGGCTTCAACCCGAACTGCGCGACGAGTTCCGGCGGCAGGCACGGCTTGCCCGCGCCCGATGCGTCGAGCGCGATGAACCGGATCGCCTGCAGCCCGTAGAACAGGTCGTTGACCTGCACGTCGAGCATGTACTCGCCCGGCAGCGTGAAGTCGGCCTGCGAGAACTGCGACAGGTCGACATTGTTCGTGCCGTCGATGTCGAGGAACGACGAATTGAATTCCGTCGCATGGCTCTGGCTGCCGACGACCAGCACGGAGACGCAAAGGAAGGAATGTCTGATTCGCACGCGGCGCTACCGGAAATCCGAGTAAGAAGAAACGGGAAGGCAAGGAAGACGGAGAAAGGGTGCGCACCCCCCCTTCTCCGGTATGAACGCTTACTGGTAGCGGACGGTGAAGTTCGCGACGCCGTCGGCGGTACCCGGCGTCACGCCGGCTGCCGTGGCTTCGTACATCGCCGCGAAGCGCGCGACGTTGGTGCCGTTTTGCAGCACGGTCGGTGCCTTCTGCTCGGCGCCGTTGTCGAGGTATTCGCCCGACGCGGCCTGCAGGCGGATGCCGACGTTGGTTGCCGAGCCGATCGTGGCGAGCAGCTTCGGCTGGCCGGCGCTCGACGTGCCCGTGAACGTGAAGTACGCGTTCTGGGCGATGCTGGTGTCGCAGTCGGTCAGCTTGATGTCGAAGTTGGTCGGCGTGGACTTGTCGCCGGCCTGCTTGAACGTATGGGTCGGCACCTTGCCGAGGTTCACGGTCTGGTTGACCGAGCCCGAGTCGATGCCGCATGCGCCCGCGACGATCTCACCCGTGAAGTTGATCGTGCCGGTGCCCTCTGCGAAGGCCGAGGTGGACAGGGCCGCGAGCGCGACAGCGGTCAGGAGGGATTTTTTCATGACGTTTTCCGTGAGAATTGCAAAGGGAATGGACGACGTGGCGGATACAAAAGGCAGCGTGTGGTTGGCTCCCGTCCGTCACGAGGCGGCATTATCGAGATAAGAATGAAAGAATTTTGTAAATCATTGTCAAATCGAACATGACAATGTTTGATTTACGTTCTTCCGAATGACTCTTTCCCGAAAATCCTCAATCCGGATATTTTCTTCCGCAGTCCTTTTCTATTTTCAGGAACCGTCTGAAATTTAAAGAAATTTCCCGTTCGCAATTGCAGCCACCCCGCACTTCCTTGCTGGTCATGGCTTTGGCTGATAACCGCCCCGAAATGACAAAATTCTGTCCAATCCCGCCATCGTTGTCCGAGTGCAACGAAAATGATTGGCGATTTTCAACCGAGAGGAAATTAACAGGCGATTTTCACCATCTTGAATTTCTTGCGCAAACGATTGCCCAATCCATACAAACGTTTTGCCGCGACACTTTGCCACCCTGCATTATTCGGAATGCGCGAATCAATCCAATCGTCAAGCCCGGATTAAGGCCGTGTATCAAGCCGTGTGCCAAGACGACATTCGGGGTACTGGATGGAATCGAAACAGGAGGAAGTCCGGCATGATCGGAGGCCAGTGGCAACGCGATCGGCCGCCGGGATGCGTGTCGAGTCGAAGGAGGCCCTTCGACTCGACAGCCTGGAGGAAAGACGGGGTCGACGATGCGCGCTTGCACTTATCCTCGAGCGCCGCCGGTGGCCCGTCGGCAGAAACACCGGCCGAGGCGGCGTCGACGCCTCGCAATGCGCCGCCACCTGGCCGGACCCGGCCAAGACATCACGCGACGGACGCCCCTGCCGCCGCCCACCCGCCGCCCAGCGCGCGATACAGCGCAATCGCATTCGCGAGCCTCAGCTCCTTGAGCCGGATCAGCTCCTGCCCGGACTCGTACGTGCTGCGCTGCGCGTCGAGCAGTTCGAGATACGTCGCGACGCCGCCCGCGTAGCGGCGCTCGGCGAGTTTGAGCCGCGCGCCGTCGGCCGCATAGACGTCCTGCTGCGCGGCGAGCTGGCGATCGATCCAGTCGCGCGCGGCGAATGCGTCGGCCACTTCGCGGAACGCGGTCTGCACGGTTTTCTCGTACTCGGCGACCGCGATGTGCTTGCGCGCGTTCGCGACGTCGAGATTCGCGCGATTGCGGCCGCCCGCGAAAATCGGCAGCGTGATGCGCGGCGCGAACGTCCACACGCTCGTGCCGCCCGCGAACAGGTTCGAGAACGCGTCGCTGACCGAACCGTAGTCGGTCGTCAGCGCAATGCGCGGGAAAAACGCCGCGCGCGCGGCGCCGATCTGCGCGTTCGCGGCCTTGAGCCGCGACTCGGCCTGCCGGATGTCCGGCCGCCGCTCGAGCAGCGTGCTCGGCACGCCGCGCGCCACCGGCGCGATCACGAGCGTATCGAGCGCGGTGCCGTCGGCGGGCACGTTGCGCGCGAAATCGCCGGTGAGCAATTGCAGCGCGCGCACCGATTGCGCATGTTGGCGCTGCAGCGCGGCCTGCGACGCACGCGCGGACGCGACCAGCATCTCGGCCGACCGCAGCTCGATCGCGTCGCTCGTGCCGGCCGCGTAGCGGCGCTGCGTGAGCGCGGCGATACGCTCGCGCGCGTCGAGCGTGCGCTGTGCCAGCGCCAGTTGCTCGTGCAACGATCGCTCCGACACGTACGCCCCGGCGACTTCGGCAATCACGCCGATGCGCACCGTGCGCTGCGCATCGGCCGTCGCGAAATACTCGGCGAGCGCCGCATCGGACAGGTTGCGCACGCGGCCGAACAGGTCGAGCTCGTACGCGCTGATGCCGACGCCCGCGCGATACAGCCCGCTGATCGCGCTTTGGCGCACGACCGGATCGTACTGGCGCGTGCGTTCGTAGCCGAGGTTCGCGTCGACCGACGGCATCAGGTCCGCGCGCTGCACGCCGTACAGCGCGCGCGCCTCGTCGAGCCGGCCGGCCGCGATCCGCAGGTCGCGGTTGTTCGCGAGCGCCGCGTCGATCCAGGCCTGCAGCGCCGGATCGGTGAAATACGCATGCCAGTCGTCGAGCAGCGCGGCGTCAGCAGCGTCAGCAGCAGCAGCCGCTTCAACCGCCTGCTGCGTGCCGCCATCGACCGGCGCATAGCTGGCCGGCACCGGCGGCGCCGGCCGCTCGTAACGCGGCGCGAGCGAGCAGCCCGCGAGCGCGAGCGCGGCGGCCAGCGCGAGCTGAACCCTTGGCGCGGCGCGTGCATTCAACGCAAACATCATCGAGAACCCTCCATCGTCGCCGGCTGCGATCCGCCGCGCCGGCGCGGGCCGACGTCGAACAGGCGGCCGACGATCACGAAAAACAGCGGGACGAGGAACACCGCGAGCACCGTCGCCGTGATCACGCCGCCGAGCACGCCGGTGCCGATCGCCATCTGCGCGCCGGACGCGGCGCCCGACGCGAACGCGAGCGGCAGCACGCCGACGCCGAACGCGAGCGACGTCATCACGATCGGCCGCAACCGCAGGCGCGCGGCCTCGAGCGCGGCGTCGACGAGCGACATGCGCTGCGCGACCAGATCCTTCGCGACCTCGACGATCAGGATCGCGTTCTTCGCGGACAACCCGATCGTCGCGATCAGCCCCACCTTGAAATAGATGTCGTTCGGCATCGCGCGCAGCGTGACGCCGAGCACCGCGCCGATCACGCCGAGCGGCACGACCAGCATCACTGCGAACGGGATCGACCAGCTCTCGTACAGCGCCGCGAGCGCGAGGAACACGACGAGCACCGACAGCGCGAACAGCATTGGCGCCTGCGCACCCGACAGCCGCTCCTCGAACGACTGTCCCGACCACGCGTGGCCGATGCCGGCCGGCAGCTTCGCGGCGAGCCGCTCGATCGCGGCCATCGCTTCGCCGCTGCTGTGCCCGGGCGCGGCCGAGCCGTTGATCGTGAACGACGGATAGCCGTTGTAGCGCGTGAGCTGCGGCGGCCCGAGCGTCCAGTGCAGCGTCGCGAACGCCGCGAGCGGCACCATCTCGCCGCGCGCGTTGCGCACGCGCAGCTTCTTCACGTCGTCCGGATCGAGCCGGTGCAGCCCGTCGGCCTGCACGACCACACGGCGCACCTGCGTGCCGTGCATGAAGTCGCCGATATAGTCGGAGCCGAACATCACCGCGAGCGTCGTGTTGATCTCCTCCATCGACACGCCGAGCGCCGACGCCTTCGCGCGATCGATGTCGAGCTTCAGTTGCGGCGCGTCCTGCGTGCCGGCGAACATCAGGTCGGCGAGCGCCGCGTCCTTGCCGCCCGCCGCCAGCAGTTGCTCGCGCGCGGCGCTGAACGCCGCATGGTCGAGCCCGCCGCGGTTCTGCAGCCGGAAGTCGAAGCCGCTCGTCGAACCGAGATCGGGCAGCGCCGGCGAATTCATCGCGAACACCGTGGTGTTCGCCGTGCCCGCGAAGCGCTCGTTGATGCGCGCGACGATCGCCTGCACGTGATCGCGCCCGGCCTTGCGCGCCGTCCAGTTCTTCAGCGTGACGAAGATCATCCCGCCGTTCGGCCCCTCGCCGTACAGGTTGAAGCCGCCGAGCGCGAACGTGTACGCGGCCGGCTCGTCGTGACGAATATACGATTCGACCTCGCGCACGCTCTGCATCGTTTCCGCGAGCGGCGTGCCCTGCGGCCGGATCACCATCACCATGAAGTTGCCCTGGTCCTCGTCGGGCAGGAACGCGGTCGGCAGTTGCGTGAGCATCAGCGCGGCGGCCGCGGTCAGCGCGCCATACACGACGAGCCAGCGCAGCGGCTTCTTCAGCATCGCGCCGACGCGCGCCGCATAACGCTGCGTCGAACGCGCGACGAAGCGGTTGAACCAGCCGAAGAAGCCGCGCTTCTCGTGATGCTCGCCGGACACCGGCTTGAGCAGCGTCGCGCACAGCGCGGGTGTCAGCGACAGCGCGAGAAACGCCGAGAAGCCGATCGACACCGCGAGCGACAGCGCGAACTGCCGGTAGATGTTGCCCACCGCGCCGCCGAAGAACGCCATCGGCACGAACACCGACGTCAGCACGACCGTGATGCCGACGATCGCGCCGCTGATCTGCCGCATCGCCTTCACCGTCGCGTCGTACGGGCCGAGCCCTTCCTCGACCATCAGCCGCTCGACATTCTCGACGACGACGATCGCATCGTCGACGAGGATGCCGATCGCGAGCACCATCCCGAACATCGTCAGCACGTTGATCGAGAAACCGGCCGCATACATCACGCCGAACGTGCCCGCGAGCGCGACCGGCACGACGAGCGTGGGAATCAGCGTCGCGCGCAGGTTCTGCATGAACAGGAACATCACGAGGAACACCAGCACGCCGGCCTCGATCAGCGTCGTGACGACCTTGTTCATCGACACGCGCACGAACGACGACGTCTCGTACGGGATCTGGTAGGTCACGCCCGGCGGGAAATACGCGGACAACTCGTCCATCGCCGCCCGCACGCGCTTCTCGGTGGACACCGCGTTCGAGCCCGGCGCGAGCTTGATGCCCATCCCGGTCGCGACCTTGCCGTTCACGTACGACGGATAGTTGTAGTCGTTGCCGCCGAATTCGATGCGCGCGACGTCGCGCAGGTAGAGCGCGGAGCCGTCCGGCTGCGTGCGCAGCGCGATCGCGCCGAAATCGGCCGGCGTCTTCAGCGGCGCGTCGGCGAACACCGTCGCCGCGATCGGCGTGCTGTCCGGCACCGCGCCGCGGCCGATGTCGCCGACCGTCACGCGCGCGTTGTGCGCACGCACGGCCGATGCGATATCCGATGCGGTGAGGCGGTGCCCGGCCATCTTCACCGGGTCGGGCCAGATCCGCATCGCATATTCAGCGCCCCAGAACTGCACGCGCCCGACGCCGTCCACGCGGCGCAGCGCCTGCACGACGTTCGCCGACGCGTACTCGCCGAGCTGCACGTCGGTCATCCGGCCATCGTCGGACGTCAGCGACACGACGAACTGGATGTTGTCGGCAGCCTTCTCGACCTGGATGCCGCCGCGCCGCACCGGCTCGGGCAACCGCGCCTCGACCGTCTTCAGCCGGTTCTGCACCTCGACGGCCGCGAGATCGGCGTTGACGCCCTGCTTGAACGTCAGGTACAGCGACGCCGCCCCGGCGCTGCTCGTCGCCGACGTATACAGCAGCCCCGGCGCGCCGTTCATCTCGCGCTCGATCAGCGCGGTCACCGATTCCTCGACGACCTGCGCGGACGCGCCCGGATAGGTCGCATAGATGCTGACGACGGGCGGCGCGATGTCCGGGTACTGCGCAACCGGCAGCGCGCGAATCGCGAACATGCCGCCCATCGTGATGAAGAGTGCGATCACCCACGCGAAGACGGGGCGATCGATGAAGAAACGTGCCATGGTGGTTCGAACCGGTCAGGTTTGACGGGCGGCCGCGTGCGATGCGGCCGCTGCCGGCGCCGCCTTCGACGGCGGCGCCTTTTCGACGGGCTTGACGGCCGTATCGGGCGCGAACTGCGCGGCGTCGTCGACGATCACGCGCTCGCCGCCCGCGAGGCCGCGCGTGATACGCCAGTCACGGCCGCTCATCTGGTCGGCCGTGACCTCGACGTCCTTCACCTTGCCGTTCGCACCGACGACGCGCACCGACGTGCGGTCGGCCGTGCGCAGCAGCGCGTCGCGCGGCACGAGGATCGCCCGCTGGTCGACGGCCGTGTCGAGCGCGATCCGCACATACGCGCCCGGCAGCAGCTCGCGCTCCGGATTCGGGAACAGCGCGCGCATCGCGACGGTGTCGGTGGTCGGATCGACCGCGAGATCGCTGAACAGCAGCTTGCCCTTCAGCGGATACGCGGTGCCGTCGGCGCGCAGCAGCGTCACCGCGACGTCGTGCTGCGCAATGCCCGTCGCGCGCCCGCTCTTCACCGCGCGGCGCATTGCATCGACGTCGGCCGCCGGCTGCGAGAAATTCACGTAGATCGGATCGAGCTGCTCGACGGTCGTGAGCGGCGTCGCCTGGTCCTGGCCGACGAGCGCGCCTTCCGTCACGAGCGCGCGCCGTGCGCGGCCGGCGATCGGCGCGGTGACGGTCGCGTAGTCGAGCTGCAATTGCGCGCGCGCGAGCTCGGCCTTCGCCGATGCAACCTCGGCCTTCGCCTGCGTGTCGGCCGCGACGGCCTCGGTGTGGTCGCGCTCGCTGACGGCGCGGTCGTGCACGAGATCGTCGTAACGGCGGCGCTTGTCGCTCGCCGCGAGCGCGGCGGCCTGCGCCTTCGCGAGCGCGCCCTGCGCGGCGTCGCGCGCGGCCTTCAGCGGCGCGGGATCGATGCGGAACAGCACCGCGCCCTGCTTCACTTCCTGGCCTTCGTCGTAAGTCCGCGCGGTGACGATGCCCGCAACCCGCGCGCGCACTTCCGCCTGCCGATACGCGTCGAGCCGGCCCGGCAATTCGACGGTCATCGGCACGGCCGTCGGACGCACCGTCACGACCGTCGCGCTCTGAATGGCCTCCGGCGCGTTGTCTTGTCCGCCCTTTCCGCATCCGGCCACGGCCAGCATGGCCGCGAGCGCGAACGGCGCCAGCCGAAGGCGGCGCCCCAGGGTGCGTTTGTCATTCATAGGTGACCTCGGATCGTTCGCCGCCGATACAATGCGGCGGCTCAGGGTGGCCGATTATAATCAGTCACGACTGATTAAATACATGCGGATGCAATCCGGCCGCCCCACTGTCTCAATAAAGCGACAGCGAACTGTAAGGAAATTCATGACATGGCCCGCAAGACCCGGGAAGAATCGCTCGCCATCAAGCACCGGATCCTCGACGCCGCCGAGCTCGTGCTGCTCGAGAAAGGCGTCGCGCAAACCGCGATGGCGGACCTCGCCGAGGCCGCCGGGATGTCGCGGGGCGCCGTGTACGGCCACTACCGCAACAAGATGGAAGTGTGTCTCGCGATGTGCGACCGCGCGTTCGCGCGGACGTCGGAAGGGTTCGAGGCAGTCGACAGCCTGCCCGCGTTCGCCACGCTGCGCCGCGCGGCGTCGCATTACCTGCGGCAATGCGGCGAGCCCGGCGCGATGCAGCGCGTGCTCGTGATCCTCTACACGAAGTGCGAGCAGAGCGAGGAGAACGGTGCGCTGCTGCGGCGCCGCATGCTGCTCGAATTGCAGATGCTGCGCATCACGAAGGCGCTGCTGCGCCGCGCGATCGCGGCCGGCGAAATCGCCGCCGATCTCGACGTGCATCTCGCGGCCGTCTATCTCGTGTCGCTGCTCGAGGGCGTGTTCGCGTCGATGATCTGGACCAACCGCTTGCACGGCAATCTGTGGAACGACGCGGAAGCGATGCTCGACGCCGGTTTCGACGCGGTCAGGCGCTCCGGCGCACTGCGCGTGCGCACGCAAAAATTGCCTGCCTGACGAAAGATACGCAATAAATACTGATTTAACCCCGATTTACCGCACTGCGAAACGAATGCGCCGACCCTCTTTAAAATTTTTAACGTTTCGCGGAACATCGGTAGACTGTCGCTGTCATCTTTCTTTAGCGTCTTCGTGATAATCCGGGTGCGACCCGGAAAGTTCACGCCGCCGTTCGAAGCGGGCCCGCCCGCGAGTTGGGTCGAACGGGAACGACACAGGCCCCGCCGGGGCCTGTTTTGTTGCACGCCCGTCGCCCGCCCCGTCGCCGCCCGACGGATTCGCCGCCGATGGCTCCTGCCCACACCTCTTTGAACCGCTTTCCTGGATGTGGACACCTTTGGTCAAGCCTGCCGCAACCCCTGATGCCTTCGCGCCCGGCCGCGCGCAGCGCCTCGTGCGCGCGCTCGTGCCGGCCGCCGTGCTTGGCGCCCTCGCCGCCTTCGGTCTCGCCGCCGCGCTGCCGGCCGTCTCGCAACTGCCGGGCGCAGTCGATTCGGGCACGGCCGCACTGCCGCAGCGCGTGCTGTCCGACACGCCGTTTCCCACCGCGCAGCATTTCGTGACAAGTGAACTCGCGCGTACGCTCGGCGAGCGCAACGAACGCAGCGACCGCAACCCGCAGCCGGGCCTGTTCGCGCCGCTCAGCGCGCACCGCAACGACATGCTCGGCTATACGAGCCTGTTCGAGTACGCGGCGCCCGAAAACCAGCACGGCATGCGCGCCGGCGACATCGAACTCACGCTGTCCGATACGCTGAACCGTCTCGACGTGCCGCCCGAGGTGCGCATCCAGCTCGGCGATCTCGTCACCGGCAAGGTCGCGATGCGCGCCAGCGCGCAGCGCGGCGACTACTACCGCATCGCGTACGACACGAACAGCGGCACGCCGCACCTCACCGCGCTCGAGCTACGCGTCGCAGGCCGCACGTTCGGTGCGATCTGGTTCCGCGCACCGGGCGCCGACCACGGCGCGTACTACACGCTCGACGGCGCACCGCTCGAGGCCGCCGCGTTCACGATGCCGGTGAAGTGGACCCGCATCAGCTCGTTCTTCGGCGAGCGCATCCACCCGCTGTCGCAGGCAATGGCGTTCCATACGGGCGTCGATCTCGCCGCGCCGTCCGGCACGCCCGTCAATGCGGCGGCCGACGGCGTCGTGTCGTTCGTAGGAACCGATCCGGGCGGCTACGGCCGCTACGTGGTCGTCGATCACGCGGACGGCTATTCGACCTACTACGCACATCTGTCCGCGTATGCGCGCGGGCTGAAGACGGGCGAACCCGTGAAACAGGGCCAGCGCATCGGCTCGGTCGGGATGACCGGTGCGGCCACCGGCCCGCACCTGCACTTCGAAGTGCGCGTCGCGAACGATCCGGTCGATCCGCTCGTCACGCTCGCGAACGCGCAGACGGGGCTGTCCGACATGCAGCTCACCGCGTTCCGCCAGGAAGCGGCGCAATGGCGCTTCCGCCTCGCATCGATCAATACGTCGCCGTTCGCGTTCGCGCAGAGCGACGGCCCGCTGTGGGGTGACTTCGCGACCGGCCCGTCGACGCTGCGCTCGGTCTTCGATACGCACTACAGCGCGTCCTGACGCTGCGCGCCGAAGCACCGTCACGCCCATCACGCCCGTCGCCGCTCGAGCAGCGGCGACGCGGCCCGCCGCATCACACCGACCTTCCATCACCGGGAACGCGCCGCGTGCGTCGCACGCGGCACGCCGTCACCGCACGGGTTCCGTGCGTTCGGCCGTCGCCTGCGCGACGCGCGCCGCACGCGGGCGGCGCGTCAGCAGCCAGCGCGCCGCGCCGTCGAGCGACGTGCACAGCACCAGATAAAGCGCCGCGACGAACAGGAAGACCGGTGCCGGATACACCATCAGCCGGTTGTTCACCTGCGTCGCGACGAACGACAGTTCCGGCACGCCGACGATATACGCGAGCGACGTGTCCTTCACGAGCGCGACCCACTGATTGACGAACGACGGCGTCATGATCCGGATCGCCTGCGGCAGCAGCACGTAGCGCACCGTCTGCCAGCGCGTGAGCCCGAGCGACAGCCCGGCTTGCCACTGCCCGTCGCCGGCCGCGACGATGCCCGCATGCACCGCATGCGCGAGATACGCACCGCCGATCAGCGCCAGCGCGCACACGACCGTCGCGAGCCCCGGCACGTCCAGGTGCAGCAGCATCGGCATCAGGAAGTACGTCCAGAAGATCAGCATCAGCACCGGAATCGCGCGGAAGAAGCCGATGAACGCGAGCAGCAGCACGCGCAGCGGGCCGCGCGCAAGCGCCATCGCGACGCCGAGCGCCACGCCCAGCACCGCCGACGCGATGGCCGACGCGATCGCGAGCACGAGCGACAGCGCGGCGCCGCCGAGCGGGCCGTCCGGAAACGCGCCGACGAGCAGGTACGGCAGGTTGTCGAGCAGCAGCGAGAAATCCATCGTCACCGCCCCGCCCCGAGCCGGTCACGCCATTGCGTGGCCACGTACGCGCCGGCCTCGATCGCGGCCACCGCGGCGACGTACAGCACGGTCGCGACACCGAACGCGGCGAAGGTCTTGAACGTCTCCGTCTCGACTTGCCGCGACGCATACGACAGCTCCGCGACGCCGATCGCCATCGCAAGCGACGAGTTCTTCACGAGATTCATGTATTGGCCGAACAGCGGCGGCAGCGCGATGCGCACGGCCTGCGGCAGCACCACGTAGCGCAGCGACTGCATCGGCGTGAGGCCGAGCGCCGCAGCCGCGTCGTGTTGCGCGCGGCGCACGCCGCGCAGCCCGGCTTCACATTCCTCGGCGACGAACGCGGCCGTATACGCGCTCAACCCGACCCAGCCGGCGATGAACTCGAACGACGGCCACGCGAGCGTGAGCGGGCCCGCGCTCAGCTCATGGCGCGCGTTCAGCCACTCGACCCAGGTACCGGGCAGCAACGATGCGACGCCGAAGTACCAGAACAGCAATTGCACGAGCAGCGGCGTATTGCGGAACGCGACGACGTAGCCGGCCGCCGCCGTGCGCGGCGCCGTGCCGCGCGCATGCCGCATGACGGCGAGCAGCAGCCCGCCGACGGTCGCGGCGAGTGCCGACGCGGCCGCGAGGCCGAGCGTCAGCAGGAAGCCCTGCCAGAGCCAGGACAGATATTTGGGAGCCAACCCGAGCATGCCGTGGTGCGGGCGCGGAGCGCGCGATCGAAAGAAGCGAAGAAAAATGGAAAGCGCCGCGACCGGCGCACACCGGCACGGCCGGCGGCGGATCGCGACGCATCTGGCGCGCGGCTCAGGTCTTGTCGCCGATGCGGAAGATGCGTGTGAGCGGCGTCTTCGTCGTCGGCCCGAACCACGCATCGTAGATCTGCCCCGCGCGGCCGTTCGCCTCGAACCCCTTGAGCGTGTCGTTCACGAAACCGAGCAGGCGCGTCTCGCCTTTCGGCACGCCGACGCCCATGTAGTCGTTCGAGATCGTGAACGCCGGGATCTCGTAGTTCTGCTTGTCGGGCACGTTCGCGAGCAGCCCGATCAGTTTCGGCCCGTCCTGCGTGATCGCCTGCACGTTGCCGGCTCGCAGCGCGGCGAACGCGAACGGCGTGTCGTCGTACGCGACGATCGTCGCCTTCGGGAATTTCTCGCGCAGCGTGATCTCGTTCGTCGTGCCCTTGTCCGCGCCGACGCGCAGGTTGTTCAGCTGGTCGGCCGATTTCAGCACACCCTTCTTCGCGAGGAACTGCTGGCCGGACGAGAAGTACGGGATGCTGAAGTCGACCTGCTTCGCGCGCTCGTCGGTGATCGTGAAGTTCGCGAGCACCAGGTCGACCTTGCCGGAGGTCAGGAACGGAATGCGGTTCGCGGGATTGGTCGGCTGCAGCTGCAGCTTGACGCCGAGCTTGTCGGCCAGCGCCTTCGCATAGTCGACGTCGAGACCGACGATGTGATTGCTCTTGCCGTCGACATAGCCGAACGGCGGATTGCTGTCGAAGGTTGCAACGCGCAGCACGCCGGCCTTCCTGATGTCGTCGAGCCGGTCCGCGTGCGCGACCGTGCCGGCCGTGACGAGCGCGGCCCCGACGAGCCATGTGGCGAGAGTGTGGATTTTCATGAGCACGACCTGATTTGTCATGAAGGCCGCCGCGGATCGCACGGCGGCCGGTTCGAGGAACATCGCGACGCCGTGTGTCGTCGCGAAGCCGCTAACGTATCAGCGCGCGCGGCAATTCCGAACCAACGAATGGTGCTTTGCTCAGCGGGTTTCGTGATGAGGCGTGCGGGCCGCATGCAAGGCGTGCGCGCAAAAAAACGCCCGCTGCACGCAGCGGGCGCGAATCCCAGTCAAGGAGGTGTCACACGAACTACGGGTTCAGAATAAGAGCATCGCCCGCGGCGGACAACGAAGCGATTGCGATATCGATATCGCGCGTCCCGCGATGAGCTTGCACGCGCTCCGATGCGAAGATGCCATGCATGAAAAAACGGCGCGCCGCCTGCGTGGCGGAGCGCCGTCCTGTTGCAGGTTGCCGGTCGATGCAGGCAGCCCCGGCCGGGCTGCCCCTTCCATCACGGTTCGTGACGCAGATACCCTTCCTTGCTCGGGTCGCGCATTCGCCACGACACGATCAGCGAGATCGCGCACAGCACCGTCACGTACCAGTAAAAGGTTTCCTCGCTGCCGATCGACTTGAACCACAGCGCGACGTACTCGGCCGAGCCGCCGAAGATCGCGTTCGCGACCGCATACGACAGGCCCACGCCCATCGCGCGCACTTCGGGCGGGAACATCTCGGCCTTGATGAGGCCGCTGATCGACGTGTAGAAGCTGACGATTGCCAGCGCGATCGTGATCAGCACGAACGCGGCCGTCGGGCTCGTCACCGTCTTCAGCGCGTGCATCAGCGGCACCGTGCCGATCACCGCGAACGTGCCGAACAGGATCATCGACGTGCGGCGGCCGATCTTGTCGGACAGCGCGCCGAACACCGGCTGTATCAGCATGTACACGAGCAGCGCGACGGTCATCACGTTGCTGGCCGTCTTCGCATGCATGCCGGCCGTGTTCACGAGGTACTTCTGCATGTACGTGGTGAACGTGTAGAAGATCAGCGAGCCGCCGGCCGTGAAGCCGACCACCGTGAAGAATGCGCCCTTGTGCTGCCACACGCCGCGGATCGTGCCCGCGTCCTTCTTGTCGCGCGATGCGCTCGTCGACGTCTCGTCGAGCGACTTGCGCAGGTACAGCGAGATCAGCGCGGCCGCCGCACCGCACACGAACGGAATGCGCCAGCCCCACGCCTTCAGTTCGTCATTCGACAGTGCCTGCTGCAGGATCACGAGCACGAGCAGCGCACACAGCTGGCCGCCGATCAGCGTCACGTACTGGAACGAAGCGAAGAAGCCGCGCCGCCCCTTCAGCGCGACCTCGCTCATGTAGGTTGCGCTCGTGCCGTATTCGCCGCCCACCGACAGCCCCTGGAACAGGCGCGCGACCAGCAGCAGCGCCGGCGCCAGCGCGCCGATCTGCGCATAGGTCGGCAGCACCGCGATCACGAGCGAGCCGCCGCACATCATCAGCACCGAGATCATCATCGCCGCGCGGCGGCCGTGACGGTCGGCGATGCGGCCGAACAGCCAGCCGCCGATCGGACGCATCAGGAAGCCGGCCGCGAACACGCCGGCCGTGTTCAGCAGCTGCGTCGTCGTGTTGCCACTCGGGAAGAACGCCGGCGCGAAGTACAGCGCGCAGAACGAGTAGATGTAGAAATCGAACCACTCGACGAGGTTGCCCGATGAGGCGCCGACGATGGCGAACACGCGCCGCCGGGTGTCATGCGCGGTCAGCGCAGCTTGGTCGGTCTGGACGTCCATGGGTTGGTCTGTTCCTTTTAGTGCTTGCTGGGCGAGACGGCTCGGGGCCGCCGCGTGCGGTCGCACGTGGCACCGGTTCCGGCGCACGGCGCTACGGGATTTTAGCGAAATGTAAAGTAACGGGCTTTCCGGGTTCGTCCGGATGTAGAAGAATTTTCTCTCGCCACGTGTTCGTCATATGAAAACGCCAGCCGTCAGGCTGGCGTCCGATGCAAACTCGTCACGCGAGTCAGGCACGCACCTCGGGCGGCACGTAGCGGCACTCGTAGCGCTTGCGCACGGTACCGGCCTCATCGACGCTTTCGAGATACACGTCGAACTGCCAGAGCCGCGCCATGTGCTTGAGCACCTCCTCGCTGTCGTTCGACAGATGGCGGTTGTCAGTCATGAAGTGGCGCAGCGTGAGGCTGCGGTCGCCGCGCGTGTTCACGGCCCACACCTGGATGTTCGGCTCGCGGTGATGGATGTCGTACTGCCGCGACAGCGCCTGCCTCACATACTGGTAGCCTGACTCGTCGTGGATCGCCGACACCTCGAGCGAATCGCGCATGTCGTCGTCGAGCACCGAGAACAGCCGCATCTCGCGGATCAGGTTCGGCGACAGGTACTGCGCGATGAAGCTCTCGTCCTTGAAGTTGCGCATCGCGTAGTGCATCGCCGGCAGCCACGGGGTGCCCGCGATCTCCGGAAACCACTTGTAGTCCTCTTCCGTCGGCGCTTCGCAGATCCGGCGGATGTCGCTCATCATCGAGAAGCCGAGCGCATACGGGTTGATCCCGCTGTAGTACGGTTTCGTGACGGGCGGCTGGTAGACCACGTTGCTGTGCGAATGCAGAAACTCCATCATGAAGCCGTCTTCCAGCTTGCCCTGGTTGTACAGCGTGTTCAGCAGCGTGTAGTGCCAGAACGTCGCCCAGCCTTCGTTCATCACCTGCGTCTGCCGCTGCGGATAGAAGTACTGGCCGATCTTGCGCACGATGCGGATCACTTCCCGCTCCCACGGCTCGAGCAGCGGCGCATTCTTCTCCGCGAAATACAGCAGGTTCTCCTGCGGCTCAGGCGGATAGCGGCCCTCCTGCTCCTCCATCTGCTCGGGTTTCTTGCCCGGCAGCGTGCGCCACAGCTCGTTGACCTGCGACTGCAGGTACGCCTCGCGCTCGCGCCGCAACGCGGCCTCCTTCGACAGCGACGGTTTCTGCGGCCGCTTGTAGCGGTCGACGCCGTAGTTCATCAACGCATGGCACGAATCGAGCAGTTCCTCGACGCGATCGAGGCCGTAGCGCTCCTCGCATTCGGCGACGTAGTTCTTCGCGTACACGAGATAGTCGATGATCGCGTGCGCGTCGGTCCACAGCCGGAACAGGTAGTTGCCCTTGAAGAAGGAGTTGTGCCCGTACGCCGCGTGCGCGATGACGAGCGCCTGCATCGTCATCGTGTTCTCTTCCATCAGATACGCGATGCACGGATTCGAGTTGATGACGATTTCGTACGCGAGGCCCATCTGGCCGCGGCGATAGCTCTTCTCGGTCGCGAGGAAGTGCTTGCCGAACGACCAGTGGCGATAGTTGACCGGCATCCCGACCGACGCGTACGCGTCCATCATCTGCTCGGCGCTGATCAGTTCGAGCTGGATCGGATAGACATCGAGCTCGTATTGCTCGGCGACCTGCGAGATGTGCGTGTCGTATTCCTCAAGCAGTTCGAACGTCCAGTCGGACGGGCACGGCAGCGGCTTGCGTTCGGCAACGTTCATACGCGCTTCCTTCTGCCCGGCACCGGGCAAGTCGGCGGCCGGCGCCGCCGGTTCGGTCCGGCCGCTTTGCTGCGATGCGGCAGGGCCAGCCGTGTCGTCACCGGAAGGGCGCGGCGCGTAGCCGCGCGACTCGTTGTGCAGATGGCGGGTCGTCATGACATTTCCACCTGCTTTTCGAACAATTCGCGAAATACCGGGTAAATATCGGCAGCCGATTCGACTTTCTTCATCGCGAGATGCGGTTGCGACAGCGCCAGCTGCGCATACTCAAGCCACAGGTTCTGCTCTTCCGGTGCGACCTGGATATACGCGAAATAGCGCGTCTTGGTGAGGATATCCTCTTCCAGGATTTTGCGACACTTCGGTGAATCGTCGGTCCAGTTGTCGCCGTCGGACGCCTGCGCGCCGTAGATGTTCCATTCGGTCGGCGAGTAGCGCTCGTTCATCACCTTGCGCATCAGTTCGAGCGCGCTCGACACGACGGTGCCGCCGCTTTCGGTCGAATGGAAGAAGGTGTCCTCGTCGACTTCCTCGGCGCGCGTGTGATGACGGATGAACACGACCTCGATGCGCTCGTAGTTACGCTTCAGGAACAGGTACAACAGGATGAAGAAGCGTTTCGCGAGATCCTTGCGCTGCTCGTCCATCGAGCCCGATACGTCCATCAGGCAGAACATCACGGCCTGGCTCGACGGCTGCGGCTGCTTCACGCGGTTGATGTAGCGCAGGTCGAACGGATCGATGAACGGGATTCGCCAGATGCGCCCTTTCAGGTGATGGATCTCCGCCTCGAGCGTCGCGATTTCCTCGCGGCGGTCCTCGGTGTCGGCCTTCAGCGCCTCGAGCCGGGCCTCCAGCTCGCGCAATTCGTTGACGAGCGGCGAGCCGAGCGCGATGCGCCGGCCAAGCGCGCTTCTGAGCGAGCGCACGACGTCGATGTTGTTCGGCGTGCCTTCCGCCGACCAGCCCGCGCGCACGTTCTTCCAGCTCGGCACCGTCAGCAGGTGCGTCTTCACGAGGCGCGGCAGCTCGAGATCGTCGAAGAAGTACTGCATGAATTCGTCACGGGACAGCTCGAACACGAAGTCGTCCTGCCCTTCGCCCTCGTTGCTCGCCTGGCTGCCGCCGCCGCCCGAGCCGCCCTGCGGACGCGGAATCTTGTCCCCGCGGACGTAGTCCGCGTTGCCCGGGTGCACGTATTCACGACGCCCGCCCGGCGCGTGCCGGAAATTCGGCTCCGCGATGTCCTTGCGCGGGATCGTGATGCTCTGCGTGCTCTGGATATCCTTGATGCTACGGTCGCGCACCGCATCGGATACGGCACGACGAATGTAGTTCTTGACGCGACGCAGAAAGCGTTCGCGGTTGGCGATGCTCTTGTTCTTGCCGGCCAGCCTGCGGTCGATGATTTGATGAAGCACTCCCGGTCTCCCGCTCGAAAGTCGATATGCCGGGACGCTCGCCGCACATGCCGTCTGCCGTCATGCGGGCGGCGTCTCTGAGGGCGCCCGCGCGGACGAACCGCACGGGCGCGGTACCGCGCGCGTCATGACGACTTGCGCACGCGCAGGTACCAGTCGCAAAGCAGCCTCACCTGCTTCGGCGTATAGCCCTTCGCGACCATCCGGTTCACAAAGTCCTCATGCTTGCGCTGCTCCTCCGCCGAACCCTTCGCGTTGAACGAAATGACCGGCAACAGTTCCTCGGTATTCGAGAACATCTTCTTCTCGATCACGACACGCAGTTTCTCGTAGCTCGTCCATACGGGGTTCTTGCCCGCGTTGGCCGCCCGCGCACGCAACACGAAGTTCACGATCTCGTTGCGGAAATCCTTCGGATTACTGATGCCGGCCGGCTTCTCGATCTTCTCCAGCTCCGCGTTCAGCGAGGCGCGGTCGAAGCTCTCGCCTGTGTCGTGATCGCGGAATTCCTGGTCCTGGATCCAGAAATCCGCATACGTGACGTAGCGGTCGAAGATGTTCTGCCCGTATTCGGAATACGATTCGAGGTACGCCGTCTGGATCTCCTTGCCGATGAATTCCGCATAGCGCGACGCGAGCACGTCCTTCACGAACGACAGGTATTTCTGCTCGGTTTCCGGCGGGAACTGCTCGCGTTCGATCTGCTGCTCGAGCACGTACATCAGGTGCACGGGGTTGGCCGCGACCTCGCTCGAGTCGAAATTGAACACGCGCGACAGGATCTTGAACGCGAAGCGTGTCGACACGCCCGTCATCCCTTCGTCCACGCCCGCGTAGTCGCGATACTCCTGATACGACTTCGCCTTCGGATCGGTGTCCTTCAGGTTTTCGCCGTCATACACCTGCATCTTCGAGAACAGGCTCGAATTCTCCGGCTCGTGCAGGCGCGACAGCACCGAGAACTGCGACATCATCTTCAGCGTGCCCGGTGCGCACACGGCTTCGGCGAGCGACGAGTTGCGGATCAGCTTCTCGTAGATCTTGACCTCTTCCGACACGCGCAGGCAGTACGGCACCTTCACGACGAAGATCCGGTCGAGCAGTGCCTCGTTGTTGCGGTTGTTGCGGAACGCCTTCCACTCCGACTCGTTCGAGTGCGCGAGGATCACCCCGTCGAACGGAATCGCGCCGAATCCTTCGGTGCCCTTGAAGTTGCCTTCCTGCGTCGCGGTCAGCAGCGGGTGCAGCACCTTGATCGGCGCCTTGAACATTTCGACGAATTCGAGCAGGCCCTGGTTCGCGAGGCACAGGCCGCCCGAGTAGCTGTACGCATCGGCATCGTCCTGCGCGTACTGCTCGAGCTTGCGGATGTCGACCTTGCCGACGAGCGAGGAAATATCCTGGTTGTTCTCGTCGCCAGGCTCCGTCTTCGCGATGCCGATCTGCCGCAGGATCGACGGATAGCGGCGCACCACGCGGAACTGGCGGATATCGCCGTTGTATTCGTGCAGGCGCTTGACGGCCCACGGACTCAGGATGTTCTTCAGATAACGGCGCGGAATGCCGTATTGCTCTTCGAGGATCGGGCCGTCTTCGTCGTAGTCGAACAGCCCGAGCGGCGATTCGTTGACGGGCGAACCCTTCAGCGCATAGAACGGCACGCGCTCCATCAGTTGCTTCAGGCGCTCGGCGATCGACGACTTGCCGCCGCCCACCGGACCGAGCAGGTAGAGGATCTGCTTCTTCTCTTCGAGCCCTTGCGCGGCGTGGCGGAAGTAGGCGACCACCTGCTCGATCACTTCCTCCATGCCGTAGAACTCACGGAACGCGGGATAGACCTTGATAACCTTGTTAGCGAAGATCCGCGACAGGCGCGGCTCGTTGCGGGTATCGATTTGTTCCGGTTCCCCGATTGCAGCCAGCATGCGTTCGCCTGCCGTGGCGTACGCCGACGGATCGTTCTTGCAGAGCGCGAGGTACTCCTCCAGCGAGAACTCTTCCTCTCGCGTTTTTTCGAAGCGGTTCGCGAAGCTGCTGTAAATATCCATGCTACCTCCCTCGCCTGAGTCTGAAGACGTGCTTGCCTTCTATGACTGCGCAGAAGCAAGCGCGTTCGAATTCATCCTAAACCCTTTCTTATTTTTTTTCACGAACTCTTCGTATGAAGTTCGTCATTCTCGACAACACCGGTTGGACAACGCATTTCGACGCTTTACAATCGATCTCCCGTGTCGCAGAAACTGCATCCGCCACGTCTCGTCGAGCATCGGAACGTCTCGTGCGTTGGACACCTCCGTCGTCGTCGCTGCGCCTTCACGCTCCCCTTCATCCCTAGACGTTCGAGCCGACGTTTGCGACGACACGTCGCGCGCGCCGTTACAAATTTTTTTCGCATCGTCCGGAGATACCCGTAGCGCGCAGGGCGCACATGCAACGCGCGGCGACGCATGAACCGTCACGCGCGCTGTCACATTCCATCGGTTGCCGAAACGACGACGCCCGCAGGCCGCGGGCGTCGTGTGCCACCAAATGGGGATAGATGCGCGGCGCGCGCGATTCAGAACGTCTCCCAGTCGTCGGCGCCGGCAGCCGCGGCGGCGGCCGGCTTGCGCGCCGGCACCGGCCGCTTCGGCGCTGCATCGCGCTCGTCGCGCGCAGCGGCCGGTGCGGACGGCGACACCGGCACGACAGCCGGTGCGGGAACCGCGCGCGGCGCCTGCCGTGCAGCGGCCGCGGCCACCGGCCGCCCCGCGTCGTCGTCGATCCGGAACACCGACGCCGTTTCGCGCAGGCGCGCGGCCTGTTCGTCGAGCGATTGCGCGGCGGCCGCCGCTTCCTCGACGAGCGCGGCGTTCTGCTGCGTGACCTCGTCCATCTGCGTGACCGCGCGCGCGACCTGGTCAATGCCGCTGCTCTGCTCCTCGGATGCCGCCGCGATCTCGCCCATGATGTCCGTGACGCGCTGCACCGCACCGATCACGTCGCTCATCGTGCGACCGGCTTCGTCGACCAGCGTCGAACCCGTGCGGATGCGCTCCACCGACGCGTCGATCAGCACCTTGATCTCCTTGGCCGCGCTCGACGAACGCTGCGCGAGACTGCGCACCTCGCCCGCGACGACCGCGAAGCCGCGTCCTTCCTCGCCGGCACGCGCGGCTTCGACGGCCGCATTCAGCGCCAGGATGTTGGTCTGGAACGCGATTCCCTCGATGATCGCGATGATGTCCGCGATCTTCGCAGCGCTGTCGTTGATCTCGCCCATCGTGCCGACCACCTGGCCGACCACCGTATTGCCCTTGTCTGCAATCTCCGACGCATTCGCGGCCAGCGAGCTTGCCTGCCGCGCATTGTCCGCGTTCTGTTTCACGGTACCGGTCAGCTGTTCCATGCTCGATGCGGTCTCCTGCAGCGCGGACGCCTGTTCTTCCGTGCGCGACGACAGGTCGATGTTGCCGGCGGCGATCTGCCGGGCCGCGGTCGCGATCGACTCGCTGCCGCCGCGCACGGTGCGCACCGTGTCGACGAGGCCCCGCTGCATCTTCGCGAGGCCGTCGAGGAGCTGGCCCATTTCGTCGCGCCGATGCACGACGATCGCGCGGCGCAGGTCGCCCGCGGCGATCGCGTCGAAATGCGCGAGCGCGTCAGCGAGCGGACGGCCGATCGCACGGCTGAGCGTCAGCCACGACAGCACCGCCGCGACCAGACCGGCCGCCAGCACGACGATCGTCAGCACGCGCAGCGTTTCGTACGCCGATTCCGACTGATCGAAGCTCGTCTGCGCCGCGCCGAACTGGAAATTGCGCAGCGCCTCGCTCGCAACCGCGAGATCGTTGTAAAGCACCTGGAGCTGCTTGGCGCCCTCGCCGATCCGGTCGTGGTCGCCCGTCGCGACAAGGCCGCCGAACGCGTCGCAACTGCGCTGCAGCGCCTGCCGCTTCGCGGCGACGTCCTGCGCGAGTCGGTCCTCTTCCGCGTCGCGCGGCAGCGCAAGGTACTTTTTCCACCACGAATCGGACTGCGCACGCATCGCGCGGCTACGCTCCACCGCAGCAGCCGAGTCGGGCGTCCCCGCCAGCAGCGCGGCGCGATCGAGCGCCAGGCGCTCGCGGGCCGCGTAGATCTCCGCAACGGCCACATCGGCCGCGCTCGGCATCTGGTTCGTGAAGATTTCGCGCGTCGAGTCGTTCGAGCGTGTCATCCCGTACAGGCCGAGCACGCCGATCACCCCGAGCAGTACCGCGAGAAACGCCATCGTCAAACCGATACGCGCACGTATCGTCAGATTTCCGATCACCATCATTTTTCCTGTGTTGCGTCGTCATGGACGGGCCGGGCCCGTTTTTCGAAACACTGTTCCGTTCCGATGCATTTACGACCATCCGCAACACAACTTGATGGTATTGACGTCAATTTTCCCCGCAATCCGTCTGTTTATTACCTTTTTTTGAATAATAGGTGCGGAACATTGCGGCTTGCGCTGCAAATGACGGGGCGAATGTCGAATTCCGGCTGATCAGCGGGAGAGGGCCGGCCGCCTGCTGATGCAGGCGCCGGCCGCGATGAGCGATCCGCCCTATTCGGCCAGTTCGGCGAGGGTGGGAATCGACGGCTGCGCGCCTGCGCGCGTGACCGACAGCGCCGCCGCGCGTTGCGCGAAGCGGATCGCGGCGTCGACGTTCTCGCCGGCCGCGAGCCGCGCGGCGAAGCCGCCGATGAAGGTATCGCCGGCCGCGGTCGTGTCGACCGGCTGCACGACGGGCGCCGGATAGTGGCGCGCCGCGCCACCGGCCGTCAGCGCGAGCACGCCACGCGCGCCGAGCGTGATCAGCACGTTGCGCACGCCGGCCGCCCGCAGCGCATGTGCCGCGGCTTCCGCCTCGGCCGGATCACGCACCGGCAGCCCGGTCAACGCGGCCGCCTCGACTTCGTTCGGGATCAGGTAATCGACCAGCGGCAGCCAGCCGTCCGGCAGCGGCGCGACGGCCGGCGCCGGATTGAGCACCACGGTGCGGCCGAGCCGCCGGCCGGCCGACAGCACAGCGAACACGGCGTCCGGCGGCGTCTCGAGCTGGCAGATCAGCACGTCGGCCGCGGCCAGCGCGGCCTCGTGCTGCGCCACCGTATCGGTCGTGACTTCGCCGTTGCCACCCGCGACGATCACGATCGTGTTCTGGCTCGCGTCGTCGACGACGATCAGCGCGACACCGGTCGACGCCGACGTGCTCGTCGCGAGCCGCGTGCAATCGATGCCTTCGGCCTCGAGGCCGGCCCGCAGCGCGGTGCCGTGCGCATCCGCGCCGACGCAGCCGATCATCGTGACCTGCGCGCCGAGCCGCGCGGCCGCGACGGCCTGGTTGCCGCCCTTGCCGCCCGCCGCCTGCGCGTAGGCATGGCCGGCGAGCGTTTCGCCCGGCTGCGGCAGCCGCGGCGCCCGCACGACGAGATCCATGTTGAGACTGCCGACCACCGTCACGCGGCCGGCGCCCGCTGCACGCGCCGTCATGGGCGGCCGCCGGGCACTGCCGGCTCGCGGTAGACCGCCGTCGATTCGCGCAGCACGAGGCGCGGCGACACGACGCGACGACGGCTCGGCGCGGCCGTCGAGCCACCGCCGATCCGCTCGATCAGCGTCTGCGCGGCCATTTCGCCGAGCGCGCGCACCGACTGGCCGACCGTCGACAGCGCCGGATACGTGTAGCGGGAAAATTCGATGTCGTCGAAACCGATGATCGAGCAGTCGTCCGGCACGCGCATCCCGCGCTCGGCCGCCGCGCGCAGCGCGCCGACACCCATCAGGTCGTTGCCCGCGAAGATCGCGCTCGGATGCACCGACTCGAACAGCCGCGACGCCGCGTGATAGCCGCCGAGGCACGAGAAATCGCTTTCCGCGATCGCGCCCGGCACGATGTCGACGCCGCGCTCGGCCATCGCGCGGATGAAGCCGTGCACGCGCATCGCGCTGACGGCCGTGTCGGTCGGCCCGGTGATGCAGCCGATCTTCGCGTGCCCGAGTTCGAGCAGGTGACGCGTCGCCAGGTACGCGCCGCGTTCGTGATCGATCTGCACGAGGTCGGCCGCGAGCCCCTCGATGTTGCGGTCGACGACGACGAGCGGCGCATGCGCGTCCGCGAGCGTCTGCGCGAGCACTGCGTCCTCGCCGGCCGACGCGACGATCAGCCCGTCGATGCGCTTTTCCTGCAGCACGCGCAGGTAGTTGCGCTGCTTGACGGGATCGTCGTCCGAATTGCAGAAGAACACGCAATAGCCGTTGGCCGCGCACTGGTCCTCGATACCGCGCGCAAGCTCCGCGAAGTACGGATTCGTGCTGTTCGGCACGACGAGGCCGATGGTCGCCGTCGAGCGCGCCTTCAGCGAGCGCGCCACCGCCGACGGCACGTAGTTCAGCTCGCGGATTGCGCCCTCGACCTTCGCACGCACATCCGCGGACACCGGCCGCGAATTGTTCACCACGTGCGAGACGGTCGTAAACGACACGCCCGCCATGGCCGCCACATCCTTGATCGTCGCCATTTCCCGTTTCTCTCTGGTCTGCTTTCTGTGTAGTTTTACCGGGCGCGCGCGCGCCGGCTGCGATACGTGTCGAGCACGACCGCCACCACGATCACCGCCCCGGTGATGATCCGCTTGGTCGGCTCGTTCGCGCCGATTTGCGCCAGCCCCGCGGCCAGCACGGAGATGATCAACACGCCGAAGAACGTGCTGATCACCGAGCCGCGCCCGCCCATCAGGCTCGTGCCGCCGATCACGACGGCTGCGATCACCTGCAGCTCGAGGCCCGCGCCCGCGTTCGGGTCGGCGGCCTCGAGCCGCGAAATCTGGAACAGCGACGCGAGCCCCGCGAGCGCGCCCATCAACGCGAATACGAGGATTTTATACGGCCGCGGGTTAACCCCGGCAAGCCGGACGGCCTCCTCGTTCGTGCCGATCCCGACGAGATAGCGCCCGAACACGGTACGCGTGAGCACGAACTGTGCCGCGATCATCACCGCGACCGCGATCAGGAACGCCGGCGAGATGCCGAGCGCGATCGGGTTCGACAGGAAATCGAATGCGTCGCCGATGTAGGCCGTGCGCGAATTCGTCAGCTGGTATGCGACGCCGCGCGCGGCCTCGAGCACGCCGAGCGACACGATGAACGACGGAATCCGCCAGCCGACCGTGATCGCGCCCGTCAGCGAGCCGGTCACGGTCGCGACCGCGATCCCGATCAGCGCGGCCGGCAGCGGCCCCCATTGCCATTTCAGCGCGGCCACGCTGACCATCGACGCAGCCAGCGCGAGCACCGAGCCGACCGACAGGTCGATGCCGGCGATGATCAGCACGAAGGTCATCCCGACCGACATCACGACGAGATCGGGGATCTGGTTCGCGATCGTACTGAACGTATCGTAGGTCAGGAAATGCGAACTCAGCACCGAAAACAACGCGATCATCGCGGCGAGCGCGCCGGCGAGCCCGAGATAGTTCGACAGGCCGAGCCGCGTGCCGGACAGCGTGCGCGCGCGGCGCCCCGTCACGTCCTGCTGCGCGCCTGCGTCGGTCGGGGATACGGGAGGCTGGGTCATTGCTGTCGTCCTGTCGTCGAAGTGCCGGAAGCCGCGCGCGGCGCGCTTTCCGCATCCGGATGCCGCGTGCCTTCCGGCAGCGCTTCGCGGCCGAAGCCGGCGAACGCCGCAGCCAGCAGCGCATCCTGGGTCCAGTTGCCGCGTTCGAACACGGCGGTCATGCGGCCGGCCGACATCACGCCGATCCGGTCGCAGATCAGCATCAGCTCGCGCAGGTCGCTCGAGACGACCACCAGCGCGCGGCCCTCGCGCGCGAGCGCGCCCATCAGCGTGTAGATCTCGAACTTGGCGCCGACGTCGATCCCGCGGGTCGGCTCGTCAAACAGCAGCACGTCCATGTCGCGCGCGAGCCAGCGGCCGATCACGACCTTCTGCTGGTTGCCGCCCGACAATTCGCCGACCGGCTGCGCGGCGCCGTGCGTGCGGATCCGCAACGCGTCGATCTGCTGCTCGGCGAGCGCCGTCTCGCGCGTCATGTCGACGATGCCGCCGCGCGCGAGCCGGTCGAGCTGGCCGAGCGACACGTTCGACGTGACCGACTGCGACAGCAGCAGACCTTCGCCCTTGCGGTCCTCGGTGATCAGCGCGATGCCGTGCTTGACAGCGTCGACCGGCGACCCGATACGCGCCGGCTTCAGCGGATCGCCGACCGCGATCATCCCGGCATCCGGCGTATCCGCGCCGTAGATCAGCCGCAGCAATTCGGTGCGCCCCGCGCCGATCAGCCCCGAGATGCCGAAGATTTCGCCCGAGCGCACTTCGAGCGACACGTCCTGCACGGCCGTGCCGCGCGTCATGCCCGACACGACGAGTCGCGGCGCGCCGATCCGGCGCGTGCCGAGATCGATGTGCTCGCCGAGCTCGCGGCCGACCATCAGCGTGACGAGCCCGTCGGACGTCGTCGCGGCCATGTCGCCGACGTGCACGAGCCGGCCGTCGCGCAGCACCGCGACGCGCTCGGCGACGCGCGCGAGCTCCTCGAGCCGGTGCGAAATGTAGACGATCGCCACGCCGCGCGCCTTCAGCCGGTCGATCTGCGCGAACAGCAGCTCGACCTCGCGTGCGGTCAGCATCGCGGTCGGCTCGTCGAGAATCAGCACGCGGCAGTCGCCGATCAGGTTGCGCGCGATCTCGACCATCTGCTGGTGGCCGATGCCGAGTGCGCCGACCGGCGTATCGGGGTCGACCGCGTCGAGCCCGACCTGCGCCATCGCCGCACGCGCGTCGTCACGCAGCCGCGCGCGGTCGATGATGCCGAAGCGTCGCGGCAGACGGTTCAGAAACAGGTTTTCGGCGACCGTCAGCGTCGGCAGCAGGTTCAGCTCCTGCATCACCATGCGCACGCCGAGCGCCTCGGCCTGCGTGCGGCTCGCCGGCGCATAGGCCTCGCCGCCGAGCTGCATCGTGCCGGTCGTCGGGTCGACGAGCCCACCGATGATTTTCGACAGCGTGCTCTTTCCTGCGCCGTTCTCGCCCGTCAGCGCGAGCGCTTCACCCGGCGCGAGCGTCAGCGTGACGTCGGCGAGCACGGGTTCGGCGTAGGTCTTGCCCACGCCGGAGACCGACAGCACGGGAACGGCTGAACGGGAGGGTTGGAAGGTCGGTTCCATCGCGATCCTGGTTGCGGCCGCGCGCACGCGGCGCGCGGGTATGACGCTCACAAGTGCATGCAGTGGCCGTGATCGCGCTCACTCCGTATAACGGCCGCCTGCCCGGATTCTTGAGGGCGGCGGCCGTGGCGGGGCGGCGTTACTTCGTCACGAGATCCACCGGCGTCTCGACCACGCCGGTCATGTCGGCCTGCTTGCGATGCTCGGCGATCGCCTTGAGCGCCGTGTCGATGCCGAACACGGCCTGCTTCGCCGCGTACTGGTCGGCGGTCGCGAGCACGCGGCCGTCCTTCAGCATCGGCTTGATCGCGTTGATGTTGTCGTAGCCGACCACGAACACCTTGCCCTGCTTGCCCGCCGCCCGCACGGCCGACACGGCGCCGATCGCCATGTTGTCGTTGCCGCACAGCAGCGCCCGCAGGTTCGGGTATTCGTTGAGCATCGCGGCCGCGACCGCATTGCCCTTGTCGATCTCCCATTCGCCCGACTGCACCGACACGACCTTCATCCCGCCCGCCTTCATCGCATCCTGGAAGCCGGCCGTGCGCTGCTGCGCGTTGGTCGTCGTCGACACGCCTTCGAGGATGCCGACCTGATCGCCCGCCTTCAGCCGCTTCGCGAGGTAGTCGCCGATCTTGCGCGCGCCCTTGCGGTTGTCCGGGCCGACGAACGGCACGTTCAGGTTCTTCGACTTCAGCACGTCCGGATCGAGCCGGTTGTCGATGTTCACGACGATGACGCCCGCGTCGACCGCCTTCTTCACGACCGGCACGAGCGCCTTCGAATCGGCCGGCGCGATCACGATCGCATCGACCTTCGATACGATCATCTGCTCGACGATGCGGATCTGGTTCGCGGTGTCGGTCTCGTCCTTGATGCCGTTCGTGATCAGGTCGAACTGGCCGGCGTTGTGCTTCTGGTATTCCTTCGCGCCGTTTTCCATCGTCAGGAAGAACTCGTTGGCGAGCGACTTCATCACGAGCGCGACCTTCGGCTTGGCCGTAGATTGCGCATGGACGGCCGGCGCGGCGGCGACCGCGACGGCGGCAAGCGCGGCGGTCAGGAAGCGACGGCGAAAGAGGACATTCATACACATCTCCTGGCGACTGGCCCGACGGGCCGGACTGTTGTTTTAATGTGAGCAAACGTTTGCGCCACACTACCCGGGCATTGGCCATCAATGCTGCTTGTCGGTACCACGGAATGGAAGCGAGGCAGACGGCCGACTGCCTGGCGCGTGCTGTCGTCGACGCGCCACCGCCGGCGGGACGCCGGCGGAGTGGAGGCTATGCTGTACCGTTTCGGTTCGACGCGCAACCCGTCTGATCAATATTTAAGGGTTTATTCGGAGCACACGGCCGCGCGTGCCGATTGCCGCGCGTTACACCGGGTTGCGCGGCGCCGCTTCGTCGCGATCGTCCGACGGCGGCTCGCCGAAGCGATTCGCGTGCGGCGTGCCGGCGATGAAGCCGTTCATCACGAACAGCACGATCGCACCGACGACCGGCACGACGATCAGCAGCATCCACCACCCCGATTTGTCGATGTCGTGCAGCCGCTTCACGCCGACCGCGATCGACGACCACACCGACACGACCGCAATCGCGAACAGCACGAGCATCACCAGCAGCGGCAGATCCTCGTGCGACGAGCCGCGCGACCCCGCATCGAAGATCGCGCTGAGCGCGCCGTAGGCCACCGCGTAGATCCACCACGGCAAACGTCCGATCCGGCCTTCGAAGGAAAAGAGAAACCATTTCAGGTTCATTGATCGCCTCTTGGTCATGCGTGACGCAGGATTCGCGGTGCGACGCAGCGCCGACGCGGTTCGCCGACCGGCGTTTCCGCGAATTAGATCATATCTTCATGAGAATGACCCGTTCGACATGGTCGCAACGAGGCATTCGGATCTGCCGTCTTGTTTTTCTGTTGATCGGCGAACACGCGGCGGCCGCCGCTGGCGGCCAACCGGACTGCCAGCGACGACTTCGATCGAAGGTTCGACGCGCCGGCACACCATGACGGCACGGAACCGGCGTCATGGCGGCCCCCATGCAACGCGTCCGGCGGGTGCTTGCCGCGCCCCCGGAACATCGCCCCGCCGTCAGACCGCTTCGCGCAGCAGCCCGGCGATTTCCGCTTCGTTCAGGTGCGGCGCGAACATCTCGATCAGCCGGTACGCATACGCGCGCAGGAACGCGCCCTTGCGCAACCCGACGCGCGTCGTGCTTGCCTCGAACAGGTGCTGCGTGTCGAGCGCGACGAGCCCGGTGTCGCGCTGCGGATCGAAGGCCATCGCCGCGACGACGCCGATCCCCATCCCGAGCTCGACGTAGGTCTTGATCACGTCCGCGTCGATCGCGGTCAGCACGACGTCGGGCACGGCGCCGGCTTGCGCGAACGCCTGGTCGATGTGCGAGCGGCCCGTGAAGTCCTGGTCGTACGTGATGATCGGGTACTCGGCGATTTCGTCGAGCGTCAGGTTCTCGCGACCGACGAGCGGATGCCCCTTCGGCACGACGACCGTGTGGTGCCACGAATAGCACGGGAACGTGACGATGTCCGGATAGCGATCGAGCGCCTCGGTCGAGATGCCGAGATCGGCTTCGCCGTTCAGGATCATCTGCGCGATCTGCTGCGGGCTGCCCTGGCGCAGCGCGAGATGCACTTTCGGGAACACGTCGGTGAACTGCCGGATCACCTTCGGCAGCGCGTAGCGCGCCTGCGTGTGCGTCGTCGCGACGACGAGGTGGCCGCTGTCCTGGTCCGCGAACTGGCGCGCGACGCGGCGCAGGTTTTCCGCGTCGAGCAGCATCCGCTCGATCAGCTGGTGCACGGCCTTGCCGGGCTCGGTGAGCCCCGTGAGCCGCTTGCCGCGCCGGATGAAGATGTCGACGCCCAGTTCATCCTCGAGATCCTTGATCTGCTTCGACACGCCCGACTGCGACGTGTACAGCACGTTCGCGACCTCCGTCAGGTTCATGTTCTGGCGCACGGCTTCGCGCACGAAACGCAATTGCTGAAAATTCATGGGTATGCCTCTTAGGCTGTCGTTGTTCGAATGTCGATTCGGAGCGGTAGCCGCCCTCTTCTCTTTATCGGGTTCGGGCGTCAGTGTGCGGGAAATACGCGGACCGCGCGCGGCACGGCCGTCGCGCCGTCGCCGACCTGCAGCGCGAGCGCACGCCACGCGTCGCGATCGAGTTCCGCTTCGAGCGCGCCGCCCGTGCGCGCCTCGAGCTCGACCCGCACCGAGCCGCCGAGCGGGATCACGCGGCGCACGTCGACCGCGATGCCGTCGCGATGCCCGTCGCCGGCCGGCCACAGCTGCAGGTCGTGCGGCCGCACGTACGCGTTCGCGGGGCCCGCGAAATCGGCGTCGACCGCGATCGGCGCCGCCGCGCCTTCCGCGACGAAGCCGCGTCCGGCGACCGTGCCCGGCAGCCGGTTCGCCGCGCCCAGGAACTCGTAGACGAACGCGCTTTCAGGATGATCGTAGACGTCCTGCGGGCTGCCGACCTGCTCCACGTGACCGCGGTTCAGCACGACGATGCGGTCGGCCACTTCCAGCGCTTCCTCCTGGTCGTGCGTGACGAAGATCGTCGAGATGTGCAGGTCGTCGTGCAGGCGCCGCAGCCAGCCGCGCAATTCCTTGCGCACCTTCGCGTCGAGCGCGCCGAACGGCTCGTCGAGCAGCAGCACCTTCGGCTCGACCGCGAGAGCACGGGCCAGCGCGATCCGCTGGCGCTGGCCGCCCGACAGCTCGGACGGATAGCGCTGCGCGAGCCAGTCGAGCTGCACCAGCTTCAGCAGTTCGTGCACCTTGTCGCGGATCACCGCTTCCGACGGCCGCTCGCGGCGCGGCTTCACGCGCAGCCCGAACGCGACGTTCTCGAATACGGTCATGTGGCGGAACAGCGCGTAATGCTGGAACACGAAGCCGACCTGGCGGTCGCGCGCGCCGACCGACGCGACGTCGAGCCCCTGCAGCACGACCTGGCCGGCGTCCGCGTGCTCGAGGCCCGCGATCACGCGCAACAGCGTGGTCTTGCCGCAGCCGGACGGCCCGAGCAGCGCGACGAGCTCGCCCGGCGGAAAGTCGAGCGACACGTTGTCGAGGGCGGTGAAATCGCCGAAGCGCTTGTGAAGGTGACGGACGGTGATACCCATTCTGATTGCCTCTTTACGAATTCGACGAATTGGCGGCGACGGGGCCGGCATGAGCGGGAACGTCATCGCGTGCGCCGGCCAGCTCGGCAGCAAGATGACGCTCGGCGAGCAGCTTCAGCGCGAGCGTGACGAGCGCGAGCAGCGCCAGCACCGACGCCACCGCGAACGCCGCCGCGAAGTTGTATTCGTTGTACAGGATCTCGACGTGCAGCGGCATCGTGTCGGTTACGCCGCGAATATGACCGGACACGACCGACACCGCGCCGAACTCGCCCATCGCGCGCGCGTTGCACAGGATCACGCCGTACAGCAGGCCCCACTTCACGTTCGGCAGCGTCACGCGCCGGAAGATCTGCCAGCCCGACGCGCCCAGCACGCGCGCGGCCTCTTCCTCGTCGGTGCCCTGCGCCTGCATCAGCGGGATCAGTTCGCGCGCGACGAACGGGAACGTGACGAAGATCGTCGCAAGCACGATGCCCGGCACCGCGAAGATGATCTGCACGTCGTGGTCCTGCAGCCACGGCCCGAGCCAGCCCTGCGCACCGAACAGCAGCACGTAGACGAGGCCCGAGATCACCGGCGACACGGAGAACGGCAGGTCGATCAGCGTGGTCAGCAACGCCTTGCCGCGGAATTCGAACTTCGCGATCGCCCACGATGCGCACACGCCGAACACGAGGTTCAGCGGCACCGCGATCACGGCGACGGTCAGCGTCAGCTTGATCGCCGACCATGCGTCGGGATCGGCGAGCGATTCGAGATAGAAGCCGACGCCCTTGCGCAGCGCCTCGAAGAACACCGCGGCGAGCGGCACGACGAGGAAGAATGCGAGGAACGCCAGCGCGACGCCGATCAGCAGCCAGCGCACGGCGCGCGGCTCGCTGACGGGGTCGAGCTGTTTCGCGGCGCGCACGTGCGCGGCGGACGGGTGGTTGAGCACGGCGCTGGACTCCTGGCTCATTGCTGGCCTCCTGCCGCGGTCGCGGCAACGGTGACGGTCGACGGCGCGGGGCCGCTCGCTCCCTTGCCGGACGAGCCACGGCTCGTCCGGCGCTGCAGATACCACTGCAGCGTGTTGATCAGCAGCAGCATCAGGAACGACACGACCAGCATCACGACCGCCAGCGCGGTCGCGCCCGCGTAGTCGTATTGCTCGAGCTTCGTGATGATCAGCAGCGACGTGATCTCGGATTTCATCGGCACGTTGCCGGCAATGAAAATCACCGACCCGTATTCGCCGAGCGCGCGCGCGAACGCGAGCGCGAACCCGGTGAGCAGCGCCGGCAGCACGGCCGGCAGCACGACGCGGCGGAACGTCAGCCAGCGCGATGCGCCGAGGCACGCGGCGGCCTCTTCCTGCTCGCGCTCGAAATCCTCGAGCACGGGCTGCACGGTGCGCACGACGAACGGCAGCCCGATGAAGGTCAGCGCCACCAGCACGCCCACCGGCGTGAACGCGATCTTGATGCCGAACGGCGCGAGATACTGGCCGACCCAGCCGTTGGTCGCATAGACGGCAGCGAGCGAGATGCCGGCGACCGACGTCGGCAGCGCGAACGGCAGGTCGACGATCGCATCGACGAGGCGCTTGAACGGGAACGTGTAGCGCACCAGCACCCACGCGACGAGAAAGCCGAACACGGCGTTGATCAATGCGCCGCCGAGCGCCGCGGAGAACGTCAGCCGGTACGACGCGAGTACGCGCGGCGACGCGACGGCGGTGACGAACTGGTCCCACGACAGCGTCGCGGTCTTCAGGAACGTGGCGGCGAGCGGGATCAGCACCACGAGGCTCAAATAGGCCACCGTGATGCCGAGCGTCACGCCGAAACCGGGCAGCGCGCTCGGCTTGCGAAAGGTGTACGTCGTCATCGGATGCTCTTGCTGGGTCGATGCTGCTCACGGGTCCGGCGCAAACGCCGGGGATGCGGCGCGCTGTCGTGGCGCGCCGCTGTCGTTATGGGTTGCTGGCTGGCGTTACTGCGGCTTGTAGATCGAGTCGAACACGCCGCCGTCCGCGAAATGCGTCTTCTGCGCATTCGTCCAGCCGCCGAAGGTGTCGTCGACCGTGTACAGCTTCAGCTTCGGAAACTGCTTCGTCAGCTCTGCCGGCACGTTCTTCGAACGCGGACGATAGTAGTTGCGCGCCGCGATTTCCTGGCCCTGCGGGCTGTACAGGAAATTCAGGTAGGCCTCGGCCAGCTTGCGCGTGCCCTTCTTGTCGACCACCTTGTCGACCACCGCGACGGGCGGCTCGGCCAGGATGCTCACCGACGGCACGACGATCTCGAACTTGTCGGTGCCGAATTCCTTGATCGACAGGAACGCCTCGTTCTCCCACGCGATCAGCACGTCGCCGATGCCGCGCTGCACGAAGCTCGTCGTAGCGCCTCGCGCGCCCGAATCGAGCACGCCTGCATTCTTGTAGAGCTTCGTCACGAATTCCTTCGCGCTTTGCTCGTTGCCGCCCGGCTTGTGCACGGCGTACGCCCATGCGGCCAGGTAGTTCCAGCGCGCGCCGCCCGACGTCTTCGGGTTCGGCGTGACGATCGAGATGCCCGGCTTGGTCAGGTCGTCCCAGTCCTTGATCCCTTTCGGGTTGCCCTTGCGCACCAGGAACACGATCGTCGACGTGTACGGCGATGCGTTGTCCGGCAGGCGCTTCTGCCAATCCTTGTTCACCAGACCCTTGTTGGCGAGCGCATCGATGTCGTAGGCGAGCGCCAGCGTGACGACGTCGGCCTGCAGGCCGTCGAGCACCGAGCGCGCCTGCGCGCCCGAGCCGCCATGCGACTGCTTGAAGTTGACCGTCTCGCCCGTTTTCGCCTTCCACTCCTTGCCGAACGCCTGGTTGAAGTCCTGATACAACTCGCGCGTCGGGTCGTACGATACGTTCAGGAACGTCGTATCGGCCTGGGCATGCGTCGCGACGCCCAGCGCCGCCGCCGCGCCCAGCGCGAGTGTTGCGATCAGGCGGCCCACTCCGCCCACCAGCCCCGTATTGCGCTTCGCCATCCTTGGTTCTCCAGTGTTGTCGGTATTGCGATGTCGGGCCAGTCTAGCGAACGGGTTACATGATTAAAAATAATCGTTCTTCATTTTTTAATACTCAAAAGTGCTAACGCAGACGGGACGGACGGTTGCGGCGGACGAACCGGCGTCCGGACGTCGCGACATCGCGCCGGAACCGGCGCGATCGCGTCGAACCTCAAGTAACACTTGAAATTCTCGAAGTACTGTATAAAAATACAGCTCACTGTCTATCCATACAGTTGAGCCATGACCAAACTCACCGCCCGTCAGCAGCAAGTGTTCGACTTGATCCGCCGCGCGATCGAGCGCTCCGGTTTCCCGCCCACGCGTGCCGAGATCGCGGCCGAGCTGGGTTTCAGCTCGCCGAATGCGGCCGAGGAACACCTGCGTGCGCTGGCGCGTAAAGGCGTGATCGAGCTGGCCGCCGGCGCGTCGCGCGGCATCCGCCTGCTTGGCATCGACGATGCGCCGCACCAGTTCACGCTGCCGCATGCCGGCCTGATGCAGCTGTCGCTGCCGCTCGTCGGCCGGGTGGCGGCCGGTAGCCCGATCCTCGCGCAGGAACACATCTCGCAGCATTACGTGTGCGATCCCGCACTGTTCACCAGCAAGCCCGACTACCTGCTGAAGGTGCGCGGCCTGTCGATGCGCGACGCCGGCATTCTCGACGGCGACCTCCTCGCCGTGCAGAAGCGCACCGAAGCGAAGGACGGCCAGATCATCGTCGCGCGTCTCGGCGACGACGTCACGGTCAAGCGCCTGATGCGCCGGCCCGGCGGCCTCGAGCTGATCGCGGAGAACCCGGATTACGAAAACATCTTCGTCAAGGCCGGCAGCGCGGAATTCGCGCTGGAAGGCATCGCCGTCGGGCTGATCCGCTCGGGCGAACTCTGACAATCGGTCTCGCTGAGGAGAACACCATGGAACGCCTTTCCCGTCTGCTGCCTTTCCGTCAATTCGGTCGCCTGCGTCACCTGCGCGGCCGCACGCCCTGCGCGCCGCTGTCCGCCACAGCGCCCGTGGTGAGCCAAGAAGTCGCAGTTGAACGGCAGGCGTCGCTGCTGCCGTCGGCGCTTCCCGCATTCGCGCGGGTGTCGCTGAACGCCGGCCTGAATCACGCGGAACCGGCGCGCCGTGCGCCCGTGCGCGTCTATCACGGTCGGTCGCGCCTGATCATGGTCGGGACGATCGATGCCGTGTGCCGGATGATCGATCGCTGCATTGCCGAGGAACGATCGGCCACGCACGGCGGTCTCTGATTGCGGAACCTGTCCGCACCGGAGGCATCGTGACTGGATCTTCGGGCCGCGCATGGCGGCTCAAGCCCCTGCTGATCGTCGCGCTGGTCGTCGCCGTCCTGATGGCGATCGGCTATGCGTACGCCTCGCCGTACGTCGCGCTCGGTCGCCTGAAATCGGCGATCGATGCGCGCGATGCGCAAGCGGTCAGCGGATATGTCGATTTTCCGTCGCTGCGCATCAGCCTGAAGCAGCAGGTCACGGAAGAGTTGATGCGCCGGATCGATGCGGTGAAAAAGGACAATCCGTTCGCGGTGATCGGCGCGCTGATCGGATCTGCACTGATCGGCCCGCTGGTCGATGCCTATGCGACACCGGAAGGTGTGGCCGCGCTGATGAGCGGCATCCCGCCGCGCGGCAATCCGGGCGAGCGGCCACCTGAATGGCCGGGCCCGCCGTCAGGCGGTGCGCCCGGCAACGCACCGGCCACGCCGCCGACCAATCCGGCGAGCGCACCCCTACCGGGCAGCAACGCCACCGCCTCGGCTGCGCCGGCACCCGCGCCAGCGAGCCCGAGCGATGCCGGTCATCCGCAGCAAACGCATGCCGGCTACCGGAATATCGATGAATTCGTCGTAACCTACCAGCGCAACGCCGACGGCACGCGCTATGCGGCGATCTTCCACCGCTTCGGCCTGTTCTCGTGGAAACTATCCGCGATTGACCTGCACGCCTGAGCAGTCGCGATCGCGGTCGATGCCGCTGATGCGACACAACGCGCGATCGGCCTGAATCGCGGCACAACCCGGCCGGCCACGCAATCGCAGCGTCACTTGCCGTTCGAGGTGGCCGCTTCGCGTTCGCGCGCGATCTCGGCCTTTTGCTCTTCCGCCGACGAACACGCGACCAGAATGCTGCAACTCACGCGATCAAGCAGTTGCGTGTTGCCCGACCCCATCCACCATCTCGACAACCCGCTGCGGCACCGATGGCCGACGACGACGAGGTCGGCCTTCAACTCCGTCGCGAGATTCGCGATTTCGTCGATCGGATAGCCGAACGCGAAATGGCCTTCCGCCTGAACGCCACGCTCGCGCAGCCAGTTCACGCCTTCCTGCAGGATCTCGCGCGCGGTTTCCTCGAAGCGGCCGCACGCGACGTCGGTCAGCAGCCCCGCGCTTTGCGCGATGCTCGAGCGCATGTCGACGACCGACAGCAAATGCGTTTCCGCCTTCAGGTCCAGCGCGAGATTGGCACCGCACCGCAATGCCTTGCGTCCTTCGAGTGTGCCGTCGTAGCACAGCAGAATCTTGTTGTAGCTAGCCATGAAACCTCCCTATCGCGACTACGTACCCTATGCACTCATCATGGTGCGCCGCAATTCCGGACGCAAGGGATGGAAAACGCTGATTCGCCACGCGGGGCGCGTCGGCGATGATGCAGTGCACGATCCGTGCGCGCATGCACCCGGCCGCGCGGGCATGCCCTGAAGAGACGCAGCCGATGCACTAGAATGGCCCGTTCGTGCCGTCGACGCGCATTCGCCCCGGTCATGCCCATGTGACACGCATTCGCCCGATCCGTTCGCCGGCCGGCATGCCCATCCGGCCCGCCGCGAAACGCGTCCGCGCCCGCTTACAACGACAACCTGCCCATGTCCGTTGCACCGATCGATTTCCGGAACGTCGAAAAACGCTATGGCGACAAGCTCGTCGTCAACGACCTGTCCTTCCACGTGCAGGCCGGCGAATGCTACGGCCTGCTCGGGCCGAACGGCGCCGGCAAGACCACGACGCTGAAGATGCTGCTCGGCCTCGCGTATCCCGATGCCGGGGCCATTTCACTGTGCGGCGAACCGGTTCCGTCGCGCGCGCGGCATGCGCGCCAGCGCGTCGGTGTCGTCCCGCAGTTCGACAACCTCGATCCCGACTTCACGGTCCGCGAAAACCTGCTCGTGTTCAGCCGCTATTTCGGGATATCGGCGCAGGCTTCACGCGCGCTCGTGCAGCCGCTGCTCGAATTCGCGAAGCTGGAAAACAAGGCCGATGCGAAGGTCGGCGAGCTGTCCGGCGGGATGAAACGGCGTCTGACGCTCGCCCGCGCGCTCGTCAACGATCCGGACGTCCTGGTGCTCGACGAGCCGACGACGGGCCTCGATCCGCAGGCGCGGCACCTGATGTGGGAGCGGTTGCGCTCGCTGCTCGCGCGCGGCAAGACGATCCTGATCACCACGCATTTCATGGAGGAGGCCGAGCGCCTGTGCGACCGGCTGTGCGTGATCGAGGAAGGCCGCAAGATCGCCGAAGGCGCGCCGCACGCGCTGATCGAATCGGAGATCGGCTGCGACGTGATCGAGATCTACGGGCCCGACCCGGTCGCGCTGCGCGACGAGCTGGCGCCGTTCGCGAAGCACACCGAGATCAGCGGCGAGACGCTGTTCTGCTACGTGACCGATCCAGAGCCGCTCAGTGCGCGACTCAAGGGTCGCACGGGATTGCGCTATCTGCATCGTCCGGCCAATCTGGAAGACGTGTTCCTGCGGCTCACGGGCCGCGAAATGCAGGACTGACCGATCATGGACGTACGCAACTATTCCGCCGCCGCGCCGTCCGCACCGCCACGCGAGTCCCGCTTCGCGATCGCGCTGCCCGCGAATGCGACCAACTGGATCGCCGTGTGGCGGCGCAACTATCTCGTGTGGCGCAAGCTCGCGCTCGCATCGCTGTTCGGCAATCTCGCCGATCCGATGATTTACCTGTTCGGCCTGGGGTTCGGGCTCGGCCTGATGCTCGGCCACGTCGACGGCGTGTCGTATATCGCGTTCCTCGCGGCCGGCACGGTCGGTTCGAGCGTGATGATGTCCGCGAGCTTCGAGTCGATGTATTCGGGCTTCTCGCGGATGCACGTGCAGCGCACCTGGGAGGCGATCATGCACACGCCGCTCGCGCTGGGCGACATCGTGCTCGGGGAGATTGTCTGGGGCGCAAGCAAGGCGCTGCTGTCGGGCGTCGCGATCATGCTCGTCGCGGGCCTGCTCGGCTATGCGCAGTTTCCGTCGATGCTCGCGGCGCTGCCCGTGGTCGCGCTCGCCGGCCTCGCGTTCGCGAGCACCGCGATGATCGTCACCGCACTCGCGCCGTCCTACGACTTCTTCATGTTTTATCAGACGCTCGTGCTGACGCCGATGCTGCTGCTGTCGGGCGTGTTCTTCCCGATCACGCAACTGCCGCCGATCGCGCAGCACGCGGCGCACGTGCTGCCGCTCGCGAACGCGGTCGAACTGATCCGGCCCGCGATGCTCGGCCGGCCGGCGACGGACGTCGGCCTGCATCTCGCGGTGCTCGCCGGCTATGCGGTCGGTGGATTCGTGGTCTCCGCGTGGCTGTTCCGGCGGCGGATGATGCGCTGACGGCCGGCGCGGACGGCGCCGGCTTGATACCACGAAATCGAGACGCCGTTACTCGTCGTCGTCGCTCCACGGAATCTCGACGTCGGTCAGGAACGCGACGGTCGCCAGCGGGCCGCCTTCCTGGCGGCCGAGCTTGCCGTCCGCGCGATGCCATTCGACGCGGAACTGCGTACCCGGATCGTCGGCGACCAGATAGACCGCGCGCAGTTCTTCCGTGTCGGCTTCGTCGACCGGGCCGTCGAACGACACCAGCATCTTCTGCGGCCACAGGCCGTTTACCGGATCGTAAATGCGGTCGCCCTGCGGAATCTCGATGCTGGCCTCGACGCCGATCGTGGCGGAGGCTTCGATGATCATCGTGCCGAGCGCGTTCAGCACGGCAGTCGCCCGCGCGGAATTGGCCTGGCGGATCGCGAGATCGCCGCGCGTCAGCGCCTTTTCGAGTCGAGGATGAATCTTCGGTTGGGTCATGCGTTTTCCTGTTTGCTTCTTGTAAAGGGCACCGCACGTGCGAAGCGGCGGTGCCGGATGAATACGACGATCGCGCGGCGGGATCGGTCTGCGCGCGGCGCGGCAGCCATCACGCGGGTTGCAGCTGCCAGGCATGTCGTGCCCCGCTGGCCGATCGGGCACGCGAGCCGGAGTCGTCCGGCTGTCGCGCCCGCTTGCCGTCCCGTCCGCGTGCCCGTCAGAACCCGAACGCGATCGCGAGCAGCCCGCTCACGATCCCGAACGCGACGACAAGGCCCGTGACGATCGCCAGCATGGTCGGCTTGAACGAACGCGCGAGCATCGCGAGCGACGGCACGCTGATCGGCGGCAGCGTCATCAGCAGCGCGGCGGCCGGGCCGACGCCCATGCCGAGCGACAGCATCGCCTGGATGATCGGCACTTCGCCGGCCGTCGGGATCACGAACAACGTGCCCGCGACCGCGAACGCGACGATCCAGCCGAGATGGTTGCCGATGTCCGGGCCGATGTGCGGGAACAGCCACGCACGCGCCGCGCCGAGCAGCAGCACGAGCACGATGTATTCGGGCACGAGCCGCACGGCCATGCGCGCGAGCAGCTTCATCCAGCGGATGAACGGATTGCCGGCCGCGGCCTGCTCGGCCACCAGCGCGGCGAGTTGCGCGTCGTCGATGCTGCGGTCCTCGGGGCGCGCGATGCGGTTCAGCAGATAGCCGACCCCGAACACCATCGCGATGCCGAGCACGAGCCGCAGCGCGCTCCAGTGCCAGCCGAGCACGAAGCCCATGAACACCAGCGCGGCCGGATTCAGCACCGTGTTGCCGAGCCAGAACGCGACCGCGCCGCCCGGCGACGCGTGCCGCGCGCGCAGGCCCGCGACGACCGGCGCCGCGCAGCACGTGCACATCATGCCGGGCAGCGACAGCAGGCCGCCTGCGGCGACACTGCCGAAGCCCGTGCGGCCGAGCACGCGTGCGACCCAGTGCGCGGGCAGCAGCGCCTGCACCGCCGAACCGAGCAGCAGGCCGAGCACCATCGCCTGCCAGATCGCCTTGCCGTACGCCCACGCGTAGTCGAGCGCCGCCTTCAGCGACGGCTCGGGCGCGCTCGCCGACGTCCCCATCAGGATCGACTGGCCGATCGAATGATGCTCGGCGGCGACGAACGCCTTGTTGTAGTACGGGAACCATTTCACGTAGAACAGTCCCGCGACCGCGATCAGCAGGAAGGTCATCCAGCCGAGCGCCGGACTGGGTTGGGTGCGTGTGGTCGTCATCGTGTGGTAGTCGGTTGGTTTTGGTCGGTGCCGGCTCCCGCTGCCTCGCCGGCGACGGGCGATGCCCGGAGCCCGGTCTGCGCGAGCGCGTCGAGCAGCGCGCGCGCCTGCTGGCGCACGTCGGCCGCATTCGGCTGGAACATCAACGTCAGCGCCCGGTTCGGCTTGTTGTACGTTGCGCGATAGGTACGCGCATAGGCGGGATCGTAATGCTTGTCGATCAGTTCGGTGAACAGGTCGGCCCGCGCGTTGGCATCGATCAGCGCATTCCAGTGCGCCACCTCGTCACGGCTGTGCAGGCCGATCAGCCGCTGGAGCTGCGCCTTGAACGCGGCCGGCTCGTCGAACAGGTGGGCATAGTCGTCGAGGAGAAACGCGATGCGCTCGTCGTGCGCCGCGTCGACCTGCACCCACGGCCCGGCGTGAAACGCGTCGATCAACGCGATCGGCAGGTGCACGAGCCCGATCCTGCGGCTTTCCGATTCGACGAACACCGGCCATTCGGGGTCGAAACGCCCGAGTGTCTCGACGAGCCCCGAATCGAACCCCTTCTGCGACGGTTGCGGTTTGCCCGGCAGCGCGCCGAGCAGCGAGCCGCGATGACACGCGAGCGCCTCGAGATCGAGCGCCTGCGCACCCACGTCGCGCAGCGCGTTCAGCAGCCGCGTCTTGCCGCAGCCCGTATGACCGACGAGCGCGATGTAGCGAAACCGCGTCGGCAGCGTGTCGAGCGTCGCGCACACCGAGCGGCGGTATGCCTTGTAGCCGCCGTCGAGCTGGCGCGCCTGCCAGCCGATCAGGTTGAACCAGGTCGTCATCGAGCCCGAGCGCTTGCCGCCGCGCCAGCAGTAGATCAGCGGCCGCCAGTTGCGCGGACGGTCGGCAAACGTGGTGTCGAGATGGCGCGCGATGTTGCGTGCGACCATCGCCGCGCCGACGCGCGTCGCTTCGTACGGCGACACCTGGCGGTACATCGTGCCGACGATGACGCGCTCCTCGTTGCTGAGCACGGGCGCGTTCAGCGCGCCGGGAATATGGTCCTCGGCGAACTCGAGCGGCGTACGCACGTCGATGATCTCGTCGAACTCGCCGGCGCGATCGAGGGTGACAATCAGGTTTTTCAATTTGGCGTCGAACAGGGGCGATGCGGCTCGGTGAGCCGCACGGACACGGAAGGCGGATTTGCGATTATCTCACGCCCGGGCGTCTCGGGCCGCGCGCGGCCACCGGCGGGGGCGACGCGGCGCTCATCGCGTCGATCAGATGGTCGCGGAACGCGCGTACCGACGCGGGCAGGTCGCGCCCCGCCATGGTCTGCACCTGGATGCTGCGCTCGCGCAGCTGCGGGTTCGTGACGGGCACGACGACGAAGCCGTCCGCGTCGAAGCGGTCGCGCACCGACAGCAGCCCCGTGAACATCACCGCACCGGTGCGCTGCGCGTAGCGGTACATCACCGCGGTGTTGTTGCTGGTCAGTTCCGGCTCGAGCATGATCCCGTCGAGCACGCACGCGATGTCGATCAGCTGGCGCACCGTCGTGCCGGCCTCGGGCAATACATGCGGATGCCGCGCGACATCGGCGAGCGACACCGCGTCACGCGCCGCGAGCGGATGGTCGCGCCGCACGAGCACGAAGACCGGCGCACGCTCCGTGTGTTCGACACGCACGCCCTGCTCCGGCGCCAGGCTGAACGTCAGCCCGATGTCGGCATCGCCGTCGCGCACACGCCGCGTCGCCTCCGCCGGCGACACGACCCACACCGAGAACTCGACGCCCGGGTGGCGCGCCTTGAAGCCCGCAAGCGCGCCCGGCAGGAAATCGATCGCGAACCCTTCCGAGCAGGCGATCTTCAGCAGGCTGCCGTGCAGCGCCTCCAGCCCGCCGATTTCCTTCATCACGTGCTCGGCCTCCAGCAGGCTGCGTTGCGCGAAGCCCAGCAGCCGTTCGCCGGCCTCGGACAGCGCCATCCCGCGCGGCCGGCGCTCGAACAGCGGCGCGCCGAGCTCGCTCTCGAGCTTCGCGATCTGCCGGCTGATCGCCGAGACGGCCACGTGCAGCCGCGCCGATGCGTCGCTGATCGACCCGGTGCGCGCCACTTCGACGAAGTACCGCAGTGCAAGACCATGCAGGAAAGCCGCCATCGTTCTGTCTCCGAGCCCGACGTCCGGGCCGCTATGCTTTGCCTTTTCGGCAACGAAATGTTCGAAATTCGATCATTGTGACAAAAAAAACGGCTTTCTAGAATCGATCGCACTCCCGGCTGCGCGCGCCGCGCCCGCCGGAAAACCGACGAAGGAGACAGTCTTGAGCCGTACCGCCGCCATCCAGCACGCGCTGAACCAGTTCGAATCGGGCGCGTTCTTCACGACCCTGAGCCGCCGCGTCGGCCTGCGCACCGAAAGCCAGGACAGCGGCGCGGGTGCCGCGCTGCGCGCCTACCTGACCGACGAGATCGCACCGGAGGCCGCGCGCCTCGGTTTCACGTCGCGGATCGTCGAGAACCCCGTCGACGGCGGCAGCCCGTTCCTGCTGGCGTCGCGCCACGAGGACGACGCGCTGCCGACCGTCCTGATCTACGGCCACGGCGACGTCGTGCGCGGCTACGACGCACAATGGCGCGCGCCGCTGTCGCCGTGGACGCTGACCGTCGACGGCGATCGCTGGTACGGGCGCGGCAGCGCCGACAACAAGGGCCAGCACACGATCAACCTGGCCGCGCTGGCGAGCGTGCTCGACGCGCGCGGCGGCCGGCTCGGCTTCAACGCGAAACTGCTGATCGAGATGGGCGAGGAAACGGGGTCGCCGGGCCTCGACGCGCTGTGCCGACAGGAGCGCGATGCACTCGCGGCCGACGTGCTGATCGCGTCCGACGGACCGCGCGTCACCGCAGAGCGCCCGACCGTGTTCCTCGGCTCGCGCGGCGCCGTCAACTTCAAGCTGAGCCTGCGCGCACGCGACGGCGGCCATCACTCCGGCAACTGGGGCGGGCTGCTGCGCAACCCGGCGACCGTGCTCGCGAACGCGCTCGCGAGCCTCGTCGACGCGCGCGGCGCGATCCGCGTCGCGGGGCTGCGCCCGCCGCCGATCCCGGCGGCCGTGCGCGCCGCACTCGCCGACCTGTCCGTCGGCGGCGGCCCCGGCGATCCGGCGCTCGACGCCGACTGGGGCGAGCCCGGCCTCTCCGCCGCCGAGCGCGTGTTCGGCTGGAACACGTTCGAGATCCTCGCGTTCAAGGCCGGCAATCCCGACCATCCGGTCAATGCGATTCCGCCCGTCGCGTATGCACACTGCCAGCTGCGTTTCGTGGTCGGCACCGACTGGGAAGCGCTGCACGCGCATCTGCGCGCGCATCTCGATGCGCACGGCTTCGCCGCCATCGAGATCGACGTCGAGCGCGGCGCACCAGCGACGCGCCTGCCGCCGGACGATCCGTGGGTCCGCTGGGCCGTCGCGTCGCTCGCGCGCACGACCGGCAAGAAGCCCGCGATCCTGCCGAACCTCGGCGGCACGCTGCCGAACGAAGTGTTCGCCGATACGCTGCGGCTGCCGACCCTGTGGGTGCCGCACTCGTATCCGGCGTGCTCGCAGCACGCGCCGGACGAGCACCTGCTCGCGAGTGTCGTGCGCGAGGGACTGCAGATGATGGCCGGCCTCTTCTGGGATCTCGGCGACGCCGCGCCGCCCGTTCGCCGCGCGGCACCCGCCGCGGCCGGCGCCGCCCTGTAACGCGCTTCGCTCCTTTCTCGGGACCTGCTCACACGATGAATACGACCACCCTGACCACGCAGGACGCCGCGCGCCCCAGCGCAGCAAAGATCCGGCGCATCATCTTCGCCGCGTCGATCGGCAATGCGCTCGAATGGTTCGACCTGATCGTCTACGGCTTTTTCGCGGTAACGATCGCCAAGCTGTTCTTCCCCGCGACCAGCGAGGCGACGTCGCTGCTGCTCACGCTCGGCACGTTCGGGCTGTCCTACCTGATCCGGCCGATCGGCGGCTTCGTGCTCGGCGCCTATGCCGACCGCGCGGGGCGCAAGGCATCGCTGCTGCTGTCGATCGGGATGATGATGGCCGGCACGCTCCTGATCGCGCTGATGCCGACCTATGCGTCGATCGGCATCCTCGCGCCGCTCGGAATCATGCTGTCGCGGCTGATGCAGGGCTTTTCCGCCGGCGGCGAATTCGCAAGCTCGACCGCGTTCCTGGTCGAACATGCGCCGCAGCGGCGCGGCTTCATGTCGAGCTGGCAGTTCGCGAGCCAGGGGCTCGCGACGCTGCTCGCATCGGGTTTCGGCGCGCTGCTGACCTCGACGCTGAGCGCCGCGCAACTCGAAAGCTGGGGCTGGCGCGTGCCGTTCCTGTTCGGCCTCGCGATCGGCCCGGTCGGGCTCTACATCCGCCGCTACGTCGACGAAGGGATCGAGTTCAAGACGCAGGCGCGCTCCGAAGCGCCCGTGCGCGAGCTGTTCGCGGACCAGAAGATGCGCGTGCTGCTGTCGATCGGCGTGCTCGTGATCTCGACCGCGATCAACTACATGGTGCTGTACATGCCGACCTATGCGATCAAGCAGCTCGGGCTGCCGGCATCGACGGGCTTCGCCGCGACGCTCGCGACCGGCTTCGTGCTGACGCTGGTCACGCCGCTCGTCGGCCACCTGTCCGATCGCACCGGGCGGATCCGCGTGATGGCAGCCGCCGCCGTGCTGATGCTCGCCACCGTCTGGCCGACGTTCGTGTGGCTCACGCATCACGCTTCGTTCGCGACGATGCTCGCCGCGCTGATCTGGATCGGTGTGCTGAAGGCGACGTACTGCGGCGCACTGCCGGCGCTGATGGCCGAGCTGTTCCCGGCGCAGACCCGCGCGACCGGTCTCGCGGTCAGCTACAACACGGGCGTCACGCTGTTCGGCGGCTTCGCGCCGTTCGTGATCACGTGGCTGATCAGCGCCACCGGCAACCGGCTGTCGCCGGCGCTGTACCTGATGGGCTGCGCGGTGTTGAGTCTCGCTGCGCTGTTGGTCGCGCGCACGCGGCTCGGGATGCGGTAACCGCGGTCACGCAGGAAACGACTGCGCCGCGATGCGCGTCGAGCGCGGCCCGTCGCGGCATGCCTGCCGCGCGGGCCGCTCGCAGTTTACGGCGCAGGGTTCGGCTGCAGTTCGTGCAGCGCGTCGATCTCGGCAAGGATCTCGTCGGACAGCTTCACGTCGATGCTGCCGATGTTCTCCTTCAGTTGCGCGAGCGACGTCGCGCCGACCAGGTTGCTGCGCACGAACGGCCGGCTGTTGACGAACGCGAGCGCAAGCTGCGCGGGCGACAGCCCGTGGCGCTTCGCGAGCGCGACATAGCGCGACGTCGCTTCGACGGCCTGAGGCTTGCTGTAGCGCTGGAAGCGCTCGAACAGCGTGATGCGCGCGCCGGCCGGACGCGCGCCGTTCTCGTACTTGCCGGACAGCCATCCGAAGGCGAGCGGCGAATATGCGAGCAGGCCGATGCCGTCGCGGTGCGTGAATTCGGACAGGCCGCTCTCGAACGTGCGGTTCAGCAGGCTGTACGGGTTCTGGATGCTCGCAATGCGCGGCAGCCCGAGCTTCTCGGCTGCGCGCAGGAACTGCGCGACGCCCCACGGCGTTTCGTTCGACACGCCGATCGCTCGGACCTTGCCGGCCTTCACGAATTCCGCGAGCACGCCCAGCGTTTCCTCGATCGGCACCGTATAAGCATCGTCGACCCACGGATACGCAGGGCGGCCGAACGTCGTCGTGCTGCGATCGGGCCAGTGCAGCTGGTACAGGTCGACATAGTCGGTCTGCAGGCGCTCGAGGCTGCCGTCGAGCGCCTCGGTCAGGTTCTTGCGGTCGAACTGGTTGCCTTCGCCGCGGATGTGGCGCGGATTGTGCGGCTGCCGCGCCGGGCCTGCGATCTTCGTCGCGAGCACGATCCGGTCGCGTTGCGCGCGATGCCGCGCGAGCCAGGTGCCGATGTACTGCTCCGTGCGGCCCTGGGTTTCGGGCTTCGGCGGCACCGGATACATCTCCGCGGCATCGATCAGCGTGACGCCCCGCCCGAGCGCGTAATCGATCTGCTCGTGGGCGTCGCGCTCCGAATTCTGCTCGCCCCACGTCATCGTGCCGAGGCCGACCAGGCTGACCTCAATGCCCGAATCGCCGAGTGTGCGGTATTCCATGCTGTTCCTGTCGCGTCAGTGGAAAGCAGGAACGCTATCACATTGAAGCGAATGCTTCAGATGGCCGATGCGCACGGCTTCGCGCAGCCCAAGGTGCGCGCCTCGCTCATGCAGGTTACCGCCGCTACGACCGCCTCGGCGTGCGCGCCGTTCGGATCACGTCGGACGGCCGGGCCGGCGCGCACGTCGCTCCCCGCTCCGTTACTGCGGCCGCTGAATGAAGCAGGTCGCCGATGCGTGCGCGACGATCTTGTCGTCCGGCGTCTTCAGCGTGCCTTCCGCGACGCCGAGCGTGCGCGACAGGTGAATCACGCGCCCTTCCGCGATCAGGTCGACGTCGCGCGGCACGGGGCGCAGCATCTTCACATGCAGGTCGACCGTGCCGTAGCCAACGCCCGCGTCGAGCATCGAATGCACCGCGCAGCCCGTGACGGAGTCGAGCACCGTCGCGGCGAACCCGCCGTGCACACCGCCGAGCGGATTCAGGTGGCGGCCGTCCGCACGCGCCGAAAACTTCACATAGCCGAGCTCGACGCCCAGCGGACGCATCGGGATCGTCTCGGAAATCGACGCGAGCGGCGCGTCGCCGGCCGCCGCGGCACGCAGCAGATCGAGACCGGACAGGGAAAGCGGATTCATCGGGTTGTCTCCGGGTTGAAGGCGCGTCGCCGCGCTATTAAGTTCTAAATTGGAACTCATTATCGGCAACGGTGCCGGCCATTGTCAACGCGGCCGCGCCTGTTGCAACCGAAGGCGGGTTCTATAATCGAACCCGCTATTTCGCTGAACCGACGCTAGAGACTCGACGATGAAATGGGATGACATCGGTACGCTGAACTGTTCGGTCGCGCGCACGCTCGCCGTGCTCGGCGATCGCTGGACCATGCTGATCATGCGCAACGCCTTTCTCGGCTGCCGCCGCTTCGATGCGTTCCAGGCGCAACTGGGCCTCACGCGCCATGTACTGTCCGAGCGGCTCGCGCGCCTGGTCGACGAAGGCGTGCTGGTCAAGCGCGCGTATCAGGAGCGGCCGCCGCGCTTCGAATACCGGTTGACGGAAAAAGGCCTCGACCTCTATCCGGCCCTGCTCGCGCTGATGACATGGGGCGACCGCTGGAAGGACGACGGCCAGGGGCCGCCGGTGCAATTGCGCCATCGCACCTGTGGTCAGCTGATGCACGCAGTTGCAGTGTGCTCGGCGTGCGGCGAGCCACTCGATGCGCACGACGTGCAGCCGGAACCCGGGCCCGGATGGCGCGCACGCGAGGCAACGGGACCGCTCGATGCCTGACCCTTGATGCAGCGCTGCAGCGCAGCCTGCCGCGCGCGCATCGCAGCGCGGCCATCATGCATCCGCGTGTTGCATGCGTTTGCACCTGCCGAGCATTCGTGTTGCCGCGCCCGGTCTGCTGTTTCAACCTCATCAATCGCACAGCGCATTGAATCTGCACGAGCGCGTGCGCGCATTTCGTCATGCGGGGCCGTGTCGTTCTACTTGCGCACGCGCCCGTTCATCATCGACATCCGCCAACCGGCGCGACCATCCGGCCGATGCAGATACCACGCGGCATGATGAGCTTCGCCACGTCGACCACTGCAGGCCACCATGTCATCGCTCCCGTTCGCATCCGAACGTGACCGCGCCGCCATGTCTGCGTTACACTCACGGCCCGCTGTCTCAAAATCATTCGCTGTCCACGATGTTGTCGCGCAAACGCCTCGCCACCGCCTGCCTCGCCGCTTCCCTGCTCGCCACACCCTTTGCCGCCTTCGGCAAGACGCACAACGAATCGCTGCTGCAGCAGGCGATCGACTTCATCGCGCAGTTGCTGCCCGCCCCGACCCATGAAGCACCCGCGACGCAAGCCGTCGAATCGGCATTTTCGCCCGATGGCGGTGCCGAGGCGCTCGTGCTGAAGGCGATCGGCGCCGCGCGCACCTCGATTCGCGTGGCCGCCTATTCGTTCACGTCGCCGCCCGTCACGCGCGCGCTGCTCGCCGCGAAGCGGCGCGGCGTGAATGTCGCGGTCGTCGTGGACGACAAGGGCAATCGCGCGAAGAGCAGCAAGCAGGCGCTGAACCTGCTCGTCAACGCCGGCATTCCGACGCGCACGATCGACGCCTACGCGATCCACCACGACAAGTACCTCGTGATCGATGCCGAACATGTCGAGACCGGCTCGTTCAACTACAGCGCATCGGCAGCCAGCCGCAACTCCGAAAACGTCGTCGTGGTCTGGAACAATCCGCAGCTCGCGTCGCGCTACCTCGCGCACTGGCAAAGCCGCTTCGACCAGGGCGCGCCGTACCGCTCGTCGTACTGACGCATCGCCAGCACGCGATCGCAATCGGCGTGCGGCGCGGCCGACGCGCGTCGTTGCATGCATTCGCTCCGTGATGTCGTCAATGATCGGTGTGCATGACGCGCCAATCAACCTGGCCGAATGGCCGGCACGCCAGGCGTGGCGGCACCGCGATCAGCGGCATCAATGCAATCGGTGATTGTCGGGCGCTCGCTCGGCGATCTGCGCGACGACACAACGGCCCGCCCGCGCATGCGCATCGCTTGCCGAAAGCTTCGGCAGATCGCGATTGCCGCCCGGCAGCGCGCCGAGTACGCAGTCCGTGCTGATGGCCAGCGTGTTCTGGACCATTGGATAGAGCAGGTACAGCGCAAACGCGAGGTACCCCACGTACAGAATTCGAACCATGGTGCGATAGATGAACGATTGATCTCACCCTGTTTACGGCGTCACGTCGGACAGCTTGAGGCACCGGACATCAAGTTGCGTGTCGTGCAGCTACGCATGACGTGTGAAGCACCTGCATCGCACCGACGGTCTGCCCCGCCCCATCGTGGCTGTGCAATGGAGAATGCGCGATGCTGTTCGACATGCAGTCGTGGAACGCGGCCGTATCGGGAACTCGCGCTGCTCGGCGATCTCGCGCACATGACTGAACGCGAAATCGCGGCGCTGCATCTCGCGACGACCGACGAGCTGACCCAACTGACGAACCGGCGCGGCTTCGAGATTCTCGCGCGTCACGTGCTGAGCCTGTGCGATCGCACGGGCCGGCACGCGGTATTGCTGTTCTTCGACCTGAACGGCTTCAAGGCGATCAACGATCGCTTCGGTCATGCCGAAGGCGACCGCGCGCTCAAGACTTTCGCGGACACGCTGACCGGTGCGCTGCGCGACAGCGACGTGATCGCCCGGCTCGGCGGCGACGAATTCGTCGTGCTGTCGAGCGCCGCCGATCCGGCCGACGTCGGCGAGCCGATCGAACGCGTCACGCGGGCACTCGCGCTGCGCAACGCGGCCGACGCACGCGGCTATGCGATCCGGTTCAGTGTCGGCCACGTCGCATACGATCCCGCGCGGCATCACACGGTGGCCGACCTGCTCGAATCGGCCGATCGCCGCATGTACGAGGACAAGCAACGCGGCAAGGCCGCCGGCGCCTGAGCGCGGACGAACCGCGCGCCGCGTCAGCCCGGTTCGCCCGGCGCGGTCAGCTTCCGCACGGCGGCGCGCTCGCCATCGCTTCCGCGATCTGCTCGGGCGTGAGATCGCGTTGATGGGTCGCGATCGACCAGCGATGGCCGAACGGATCCTCAACCTGCCCATAGCGATCGCCCCAGAACATGTCGGCGGCCGGCATCTTGACCGTTGCGCCGGCCGCGACGGCCTGCGCGATCGCCGCGTCGGTGTCCGTCACGAACAGGTGCAGGCAGACCGGCGAGCCTTTCAGCGCCTTCGGTCCGAGTGCGCCATGCTCCGGCATTTCATCCACGAGCATCAGCGTCGAATCGCCAATTGCGAGGCACGCGTGCGCAAGCCGGCCGTCCGGGGTCGGCAGGCGGAACCGTTCGGTCGCGTTGAACGCACGCTTGTAGAAATCGATGGCTGCGGCTGCGCCGGCGCAGATCAGATGCGGCGTCAGCGTGCGCATCCCTTCCGGGATCGGGTTGACGGACGTGGCCATGGGTGTCGCTCCTTCAGTCGGTTGTCGTGTCGGAAATCGGGACGGACGCACGATGCGCACGCCTCCAATGCCACGACGGACGGGCTCGACGGAAATCGACACGCGCGCGGAGATTTTTTTATTCGCTCGCGACAGGCCGGCCAGCACCGCGCTGATGATCGCCTTGCTTCTGAAACCGCGGCCGTCGACCCGCAGGGCCATCGGCAACGCGCCGGTCACCGTACCCGCAACCGGATCGACATGCCAGACGGAATCCTTGGTTGCGCTTGCCTGTTCGTTCATCGCGTCGGCCGCTCCCGTCAATTGCCTACCTTGACCGCGCCGTTGGACGTGCATTGACCGACCGCCCAGCGACTCTGCCCGCGAGGTGCGGTGCGAGACCGATTCCACGAATCGACGTCGCCGGCGACGATGCGGGAACCGCGGCCGATGCGGTCTCGGGAGAGGGCTGTACCGATTCAGTCTGACAGGCCGCGAGCATCAGGCAGAGTGCAGTGGCCAACGGGGTGACTGTGTATCCGGCCGTGGTTTCGCGCGCGGCAGCACGATTCGCTTTTGTGGACGGCTTGCGTGAACACGCGTCGAACGCCGCTCAGATCTGTGGAAGATCACGCAGCGTACGCGACTCGTTCGTGGCGTCGATGTCGAGTTCGATCCCTTCCGACGCGTCGCGATACAGCACGCGCTTCAGCCTCGGCCCCACCGCCGTTCCGTCCGCTTCGTCGAATACGGCGTGAACGTCGTTGCCCGCCGCAAGCGCGCGCGCCACTTCCGCCACCGACGCCTCGCTCGGCGTTGCCGCCCACGACCGGTCCGCCGGATTGACGGCTGCCCAGCGCACATGCGTCACGCGCGCACTGAGCACATCGATTCGGACACCATTCACCGCGAACATCGACATCGAAATCTCCTTCGAAACGGTTGCTGCCGAGCGAACGCCTGACGCTGGAAGCCGGCGATCGGGCGATATCACGCGAATTCGACCGCCACCGCGGCCGGCGGGATGCGGGATCGTCCGCGCGGCGTCGGCCAGCGCGATTTTCGATGATACATTGGGACGCTTTGCAACCGTCAACAGACAATCGTGCACGGGAGAAACACATGACCGACGCCTGGGGAACCTTCCCTGCCAGAATGGGCGACCATCAGGCCTTCATCAGCTTCAATCACGGCTTTGCGGAAATCGCCGAAAGCGACCCGCGCACGTCGCTGCTCAGCGTGCGCGTCACGCTTGCGCATCCGACGCCCGATGGCCTGCCGAGCCGTGCCGAGTTCGCCGATCTCACGAAGATCGAGGATCTGCTGGACGCCGCCGTGACCGCGAAAAACGGCGTACAGGTCGGCCGCGTCACGGTCGACGGCAACCAGGATTTCCTGTTCTACGTGCCGTTCGACGAGGAAGCCGCGGCCGAGATCATCGACTCGCTGGCCGAACAGACGACCTACGCACTTCAGTATGCATACCAGGACGATCCGGACAAGGAAACGTACTGGCGCACGCTCTACCCGACCGACGACGACTGGCAGCTGATGCGCGACATGCGCGTGCTCGAAGCACTGCGGCAGAAAGGCGACGTGAGCGATATCCGCCGGCGCGTGATGCACTGGGCCTACTTCCCGGAGCCGAGCGACGCGCACCAGTTCGCCGACTGGGCCGAGTCGAAAGGCTACCTGGTCGAATCGGTCGCACCGACCGAGGATGGCAAATCGGCCGTGCGGTTTGCGCACGAAGGCACGATGGCGCTGGCCGACATCACGCACCATACGCTCGAGATCAATCGCGAGATCCGCTCGCTCGGCGGAGAATACGACAGCTGGGAAACCAGCGTCGAGCAGGCAGGCTGATCCGGCTGACACACGCGTTGCGCGCGACCGGGCCTTGACGGGCCCGGGTCAAAAAGCATCCCGGCAGCGCGATCGCGCGCCGCCGGGACCCAGGCATCGCCGGCCGTAACCGGCGATGGGCCCAAGCGATTGCTCAGGCACGAGGAAAGCGATTCATGCGGATCAGGCGAACGGATGCCGGGACGCGAAGCGCCGCCTGCCGAACGCCTGTCCGGTTCCGCCGACGCGGCCTGCATGCGTCGGGCGGGCAAAAAGCCCCCGCTCCTGCGCGAGCGAGCGGGGAAACGGTTGACCGGGCCGGGGTAGAACGGTCAACCGGCCAGAGTGTGATCGTGGCCCGTGCAACCGTCTGTGCGGCAACTCACTCTTTCAACCGGAACGCTCCCGTCATGTCGCGATAATCTCGCAAACTGTCGACATCGACTGAAAATGTCTGGCCGCATCCGTTCCGTGTCCGATTCCGCGCCGCGTTCTTTCGCGCGTGATTTCACTCCTGCTGTTCCGGACATCTGCGTGCTCCGCCGCCGCACTGCTAGACTCGGGCCACAAAGATCACATGCCCCACCCAAGGAAACCATGACACTCGCTCGGGCACAACATGACGGCGTCGATGTCTGGATCATCCAGCTTCCCGGACATGCCGCCTATGCCTATACGCATCTCAAGCGGGTATTCGCATCCGACGACTCGCGGCATCGCGTCGTGACGGTCGACCTGACGAAACTGCTCGCTTGCGCCGACCGCGACACGACCGACTACGTGCTGCCGTCGGTTCAGTACTGGGCGCCCGGCAAGGCCGCCGGCATCCGCGATTTCCTCGACCCGGCCAAGGCCCGGATTCCCGACATGCCGTTCATCACGTTTCGCGAAACAAGAACGCGGACGCTGCTCGGCATTCCGGGCCTGTCGAAAGTCGGCGTCGCGTCGTTCCGGAACGGCCAGCATCGCGCGCGCTATCTGGCGTATGCAGGGGCGACGAGCCTGCCCGTCGAGGTGCATGAAACGGAGGCCGATCTGCTCGTGCGGTATTGCGGCGAGTGACGGACGCGACGCTTCGTCGTTTGCGGAATGGGTCGTGCAGTGGGCAGCCGTTCGATTCGACGCCGACAGGCCGCCAGGCCTCGATCACGTAAATCCGGTCGGTGACCGACGTCCGGTCGATGAAGCTGGTTTCGACGCCCGTCAATCGCCAGCCGTTGTGCTCGTAGAAGCCGATTGTTTCGACTGCGGGCCGAATCGCAAATCGCAAATCGCGAATCGCATGAGATGCCGCACGACGGCGCCGCCGCCAAAAAAATGCCCCGACGCCTTCCAGGTCGTCGGGACCGAACGGCCCTGCAAAGCTGAGGGCACGAGGAACCGATACATTACACGAATGCAAGCATGTCAAGCATTGGCGGTTTGCGCCAAGTCACTGGCTTATTCCGCCAATGTGCGGGGCAATGGGCGTGCCGCGACGACCGCTTGCTTTGCGGGTCCGCGAAGGACGCAGAGGTGACCGGGCGACAACGCTCGAATGGCGTGACGGCACCGAGTTGCGGCATCGGGAAGTCGAATGGGCCTCACCCTCGCAGCGCTCCTCGCGAGATCGCTCTTCGCCGAGCCCCGTAACGGAAAAGCGGCTGCGAGGCGGCTTGAGATAGTGTTGACGTTATACTTTCGACCGGCTTCAACGGCAATCCACAAACTTCTTTCTTTCGAGAGATACCTATGGAACGCAGTGTTGGCATTGGCGGAAGACGATGGCTCATCCAGGGCAACGACAGCGACAGCTATATAGCAAAGCTGACTGACCCATTCGAACCGCAACTTGTATCGATGCTTGCGGTATTGTGCGACAGCGGTGCGCAAGTACTCGATATAGGCGCCAATATCGGCTGCACCGCGCTCGCGCTTTCGCAGATTGTCAGTGACGGCAAAGTGGTCGCGTTTGAGCCGGTGCCGCGGACATTCGCGAATCTGTCCAAGAACGTTGGCATGATTTCCAACGTAGCGATACATAATTTCGCCCTCGGAAAACAGACCGGAACGCTGCCTATGCAAGGCTCCGAAGGCGATTCAGCTGGCGCATTCGTCGCCAACCAATTTCATATCGCCAATACGGGGTATTTCCAAGTTGATGTTCCGGTGCGCACGCTCGACGAGGCATTCCCTTCGCTCGGACTTGACCGCATCGATTTCATAAAGATCGATGTTGAAGGGTTTGAACTCGATGTATTCGAAGGCGGTCGCGAGACGCTACAGCGCTTCAAGCCTCGTGTTGTGCTGGAAATGAACCATTTCTGCCTCAATATGTTCCGGCGCATCACCTATCCGGAATTTCGTGAGCGGCTTTTGAGCATCTTCCCGTACGTATATGCCGTCGACGGTACTCGTTATCTAGATCTGACCGCAGAAGACGATGCATACGTAGTCGGCTACGAGCATACCCTGCAATTCCGATTTCCGAATCTCGTCGCGGGGTTCGACCGGACCGACCTCATCGCACGGCTTTCAACTCTCGATCGGGCCTCATACGTGCTTGCCGAAGCGCATCGCGTCGCAGCCGATTTCGATGCATATCGCGCGGCAGCCGAAGCGGAATCGAATCAGCTTCGATCGCAACTCGCGTCACATGATGCAGAGCGGGATAGCCTCGAAATTCAAGTTGCCTCCGGTGCAAAGCGCATTGACGAACTTGAGCGCGAGAAGCATGCACTCCTTGCCTCATCAAGTTGGCGCGTCACCGCGCCGCTCAGATGGCTGAAGTTGAAGGCAATGGGCCAGTGATCACGCTAGCTGCGATAACTTGATCTGGACATGCGATTGCGCCTGGATCAATTGACTGTCCCGTCAGCGCGACGATGCCGAGTTTCACGAACTGCACCGTCACGGCATCCGCCGGGAAGATGTCGAGGTACCAATCGGGAAGCGGAAGGCAGGCGAACAACAGCGCGTGAAACTCGCGCAGTTGTTCGCGCGAGCTGAAAACCGTGATAGACGATGCACTCGCGCTACAGCGGACCACAAGCGTCCATCTCTTCGGCAACACAAGCCGAAGCGAACAGCCGGAGCGGTCGAATACGAACCGGTCGTGACTGATGCGCTACTACGAAAGGAAGCGCACGTCGTGGATGCTCGGGCTGGTCAAATGAGCGCATGATGCGGGAAACCCACGATCGCCGCCGTCAAATACGCGCGATGCGTAGAACCCAAAAACAAAAAACCCGCTCGATGGCGGGTTTCTCTTGGCAGATGAGCTTCCGTTTTTCCGAAAGCCCATCTTCCAAAACTTGCTGCGGGATCGGCTAATCGCGCTGCAAGTCATTGAATTTGTTGGGGTGGCTGATGGGACTCGAACCCACGACGACAGGAATCACAATCCTGGACTCTACCAACTGAGCTACAGCCACCACTGATACTACTTTGTTTCTTCGCTGTTTCGTTTCGTGTTCAGCAGCGAAGAACAAGATTATACGAAGACTTTTCCGTCTTGCAAAGCATTTTTTTCAAAATTTTCGAGAGCGTCGTTCAGATGCGCGCGCGCCTCGTCGAACACGGCCAGATCGGCGCGCGCGAGCTTCTTGTTGTCCGACAGCACGCGACGCCAGCCGCGCGCACCCGCGACACCGCGATACAGCCCGAGTGCGTGCCGGACGATCGCGCCGAGATACGTGCCGCGCTTCAGTTCCGCCGCGCAGTATTCGATCAGTTTCGCCTCGGCCTCTTCGCGCGTCGGCACCGCAGCGGTCGAACCATAGAAGCGCCCATCGACGCCCGCGAGCACATACGGGTTGTGATAAGCCTCGCGGCCGAGCATCACGCCGTCGACATGCTCGAGATGCTGCGCGACTTCGTCGAGCGTCTTGATCCCGCCGTTGATCACGATCTCCAGCGACGGGAAATCGCGCTTCAGCTGATACGCATAGTCGTACTTGAGCGGCGGGATCTCGCGGTTCTCCTTCGGCGACAGCCCCTTCAGGATCGCATTGCGTGCGTGCACGACGAACGTCTCGCAGCCCGCTTCCGCCACCTTGCCGACGAAGTCCCGTACGAATGCATAATCCTCGACAGCGTCGACACCGATCCGGTGCTTGACCGTGACCGGCACCGACACCGCATCGCACATCGCCTTCACGCAGTCGGCGACGAGTTGCGGCTCGTTCATCAGGCACGCGCCGAACGCACCGCGCTGCACACGCTCGGACGGACAGCCGCAATTCAGGTTGATCTCGTCATAGCCCCACTGCTCGCCGAGCTTCGCGGCGCGCGCGAGATCGTCCGGTTCGCTGCCGCCCAACTGCAGCGCGACCGGCGACTCGTTCGGCGCGAACGCGAGATGCCGCTGCGCGTCGCCGAACAGCAGCGCGCCCGTCGTGATCATTTCCGTATACAGCCACGTGTCGCGCGTCAGCGTGCGATGGAACGACCGGCAATGACGGTCGGTCCAGTCGAGCATGGGCGCCACGGAAACGCGGCGGGGAGGAAGCGAGGACGGTGCGGACATGGAATTCGGGGCAGCAAGCGGCGCGGGAAACAACCCGAGATTTTACCGCAACGCGACCCGACCGGCCCGGCAGCCTGACTAGACCGGCCCGCCCTCGCCCAGTTCGGCGTCGATGGCCCGCCGCGCCTCGTCGAGTACGCGCTCGATCACGCGCCGCTCGGTGAGCAGCATCCCGTCGACCTTCACGAGCCGCCAGTCGATCCGCACGGCCGCGCCTTCCAGCACGCGGTAGTGCGCATGCTCGCCGTCCCACACCTGCTCGGTCTTCACCTCGATCTCGTAGCCGCGGTACGGCTCGCTGAAATCGCCGAGATCACTGCCTCTCGGTTCCATCGCACGCTCCGTGGCGACGCAGCGCCAGGCCGCCTCGGCGGCCGGCGCCGTGCGCTCAATCGTATTCGTTAGACAAAATGGATTTGCCGTCGGCGGTCAGGTCGACGCGGTCGGCCGCCGCCTGGTAGATCAGCCCTTCGTTCAGCAACGCATAGACGACATCGTCGAACGCGGCCGGAACCGGCCGGCTGTCGCCGAACTGGTCGATCCACTTCAGCGCCTCGATGGCTTCGGGAGAAAGGATGGGGGTCATGCGTTGGCCTCCGGCGTCGGTGTCGTTCCATCCTAGCACTTCATCCGGACGCCGAATACCGAGGCAAACGCGCGACGCGAAAGCCGGTGCGTCGCGGACGGACAGACCGCCCGCGCCACCCCGGCACGGAAGACCCGCGCTCAGAGACGCGCGATCGACACTTCGGTGGACTTCACGAGCGCGACGACTTCCGCGCCGACCTTCAGCTCGAGTTCGTCGACCGAACGCGTCGTGATCACCGACGTGACGATGCCGAACGGCGTCTCGACGTCGACCTCGGACACCACCGGCCCGCGAATGATCTCCTTCACCTTGCCTTTGAACTGGTTACGCACGTTGATTGCAGTGATGCTCATCGGGTTGATCGCTCCGAAGAAAAAAGTCTGAGAACAGGCGGCCGGTGCCGCCCGGAATTAAACGGCCCAGCGAATCTGCCCGACCGGTCGTACGTGATCGACTTCAAGCGCCGTGCGCTGATCAGCCCCGCCGGCGCCACCGGCGAGCACGCGTTGCAGCACACGGTCTTCCAGCGCGGCGAACGCGGCCGATGCGCGCGCACGCGGCCGGTCGAGCGGCACCGGCTGATCAAGGGCGACCCGCCCCTGCTCGATCAGCAGGATGCGGTCGCCGAGCGCGACGGCTTCCTGCACGTCGTGCGTGACGAGCAACGCGGTGAACCGATGCTCGCGCCACAACCGCTCGATCAGCGCATGCATCTCGATCCGGGTCAGCGCGTCGAGCGCGCCGAGCGGCTCGTCGAGCAGCAGCAGTTGCGGCCGGTGCACGAGCGCCCGCGCGAGCGCGACGCGCTGCCGCTGGCCGCCCGACAACTGCGCGGGCCAGTCGTTCGCCCGCTCGAGCAGCCCGACTTCGTCGAGCACCGCGCGCGCCTGATCGCGCGCGCCGCGACCAAGGCCCAGCATCACGTTCTGCAGCACGGTCTTCCACGGCAGCAACCGTGCGTCCTGGTACATGATCCGCGTGTCGAGCGTGCCGCCGCCCTCGCCGCGCGTCACGAGCGCACCGCTGCTCGGCGCCTCGAGCCCTGCGACGAGGCGCAGCAGCGTGGATTTCCCGCAGCCGCTGCGGCCGACGATCGCGACGAAGCTGCCGCGCGCGATGCCGAGTTCGACGTTGTCGAGCACGGTCCGTGTGCCGAAACGCTTGCTGACACCCGACAGCGTCACCGCGTCGTCCTGTGCCGGGCTGCCGGTGCGCCGCCGTGCAAGCGGAACGACGGATGCGCCGCCGTCCCGATCGACGATCGCCGCATCCCGTGCGTCGTCGTCGGTCACGCGCGCCTGCGCCAGTTCGGCCTCGAGGTCTGCGCCGGCGAGCGGGCCGTAGGCGGCCGCCGAAGTGGTCGCATTCATGCCTTTGCTCCTGATTGATAAGCGGGGTGCCAGCGCAGCGTCACGCGCTCGATCCATTTCGCCAGCACGTCGGCCAGCTTGCCGAGCACCGCATACAGCAGGATGCCGACCACCACCACATCGGTTTGCAGGAATTCGCGCGCGTTCATCGTCATGTAGCCGATGCCCGACTGCGCGGAAATCGTTTCCGCGACGATCAGCATCACCCACATCAGCCCGAGCGCGAAGCGCACGCCGACGAGAATCGACGGCAATGCGCCGGGCAGGATCACGTCGCGATACAGCGCGAAGCCGCGCACGCCGTAGCTCTTCGCCATCTCGATCAGGTTCGCGTCGACCGAGCGGATCCCGTGATACGTGTTGATGTAGACCGGAAAGAACACGCCGAGCGCGACGAGGAACAGCTTCGCCTTCTCGTCGATGCCGAACCACAGGATCACGAGCGGAATCATCGCGAGCGCGGGGATGTTGCGGATCATCTGGATCGTCGAATCGAGCGCGACCTCTGCCGCTTTCGACAGGCCGGTCGCGAGCCCGAGCGCCAGGCCGACGCCGCCGCCGATCGCGAAACCGAACAGCGCGCGCCAGGTACTCACCTTCACGTTCGCCCACATCTCGCCCGAGGTCACGAGCGACCACGCGGCGCGCACGACCGCCACCGGTTCGGGCAGCACGCGGGTCGACAGCCAGCCGACGCGCGCGCCGATCTCCCATGCGGCCAGCAGCGCGAGCGGCACGAGCCACGGCGCGATACCGCGCCACGTGCGAGCGGCCACGGCGGCAGCGGCCGTCGACGTTTTCGTTGTCATCGCAGGCCTCCTTCGCTCAGCTCTGGCTTGCCTTAGGCAGGTAGTTGTTGCCGACGATCTCGCCGAACGGACCCGACAGCGGGCCGGACGGCCGCTTTGCACCCTCGCCCTTGATCAGCGGGAACACGAGCTCGGCAAAACGGTAAGACTCCTCGAGGTGCGGATAGCCGGACAGGATGAACGTCTCGATGCCGAGGTCCGCGTATTCGCGCATGCGCTCCGCGACCTGCTCGGGATTGCCGACGAGCGCGGTACCGGCGCCCCCACGTACGAGCCCGACACCGGCCCACAGGTTCGGATACACCTCGAGCGCCTCGCGGCCGCCGCGCTTGCCGCCGTGCAACGCGGCCATCCGGCGCTGGCCTTCCGAATCCATGTTCGAGAATGCCTTCTGCGCACGGGCGATCGTCTCGTCGTCGAGACGGCTGATGAGGCGCTCGGCATCGCGCCATGCTTCGTCCTCGGTCTCGCGCACGATCACGTGCATGCGGATGCCGAACCGGATCTTGCGGCCGCGCGATTCGGCGCGCGCACGGATGTCGGCGATCTTCTTCGCGACGGCCTCGGGCGGCTCTCCCCAGGTCAGATAGGTGTCGATGTGATCCGCGGCGATTGCGTGCGCGGCCGGCGACGACCCGCCGAACCACAACGGCGGATGCGGACGCTGCACGGGCGGGTAAAGCGCCTTGCCGCCCTTCGACTGAAGGTGCTTGCCGATGTAGTCGAAGCCGCCGTTGTCGTGCGATGCGGCAAGCAGCCCGCGCCAGATGTGCAGGAAATCGTCGGTGATCTCGTAGCGCGTGTCGTGATCGGCGAACAGTCCATCGCCTTCGAGCTCGGCGGCATCGCCCCCCGTCACGACGTTGATCAGCAGGCGGCCGCCCGACAGGCGGTCGAAGGTCGCGGCCATCCGCGCGGCCAGCCCCGGCGATGCAATACCCGGACGCACCGCGACCAGGAACTTCAGGCGCTGCGTCGCCGGAATCAGGCTCGACGCGACGACCCACGCATCCTCGCAGGAACGGCCGGTCGGCAGCAGCACGCCTTCATAGCCGAGCGTGTCGGCCGCGACGGCGATCTGCTTGAAATAATCGTAGTCCGCGGCGCGCGCGCCTTCGGCGGTGCCGAGATAACGGCTGTCGCCGTGCGTGGGGATAAACCAGAAAACATTCATCTGCTGCTCCTGCTTGACTGTTCTTGCCGGAATCTGGATAAAACGAGGCCTGCTCGCGTCGCGGACGAGCGACGCATGCATGGTGTGCGTTCGAATCGGGATGGCTCGCCGGTCGGGCCGTGCAGCGGGCGAGTACGCGATTGCACGGCTGTTTCTGGGAAATCAGTCTATGGATCGGTGCAGGGCTTTGGAACGATTTTTTTGAGCTTAGGTTTTCCGCTTTCGTGATTAGCACGACGCTCCAGCGAATATCGCGTCGGCCGGGCCCTAGCCGGGCCCTATAATGACGCACCTGTCCGAATAACTTCGCGCGGACGGCCCCGGTCGTACGCGCCTGCAATGCACTCATCGATGCAGAAAGTCATCCTGCCGTTCCTGTCCGGCTTCCTGGCCGCCCTCTTCTTTCGCGAAGCGACGCTCGCGCTCCTGCACACGGCCGACCTGATCGCCGCAGCCGGCTTCTCCACGCAACCGTTCGCGCCGCTCGGCATTCCTGAATTTGTCGCGAACGCGCTGATCAGCGCGTGCTGCGCGATCCCGATGGCGTGGCTGCTGCGCGTGTCGCCGGAGCGCGAGGCGCCGTGGATCGGCGCGCTGGTGTTCGGCGGCATCGTGCTGACGGCCGCCCGCGTGTTCGCGATCGATCCGCTGCGCGGGATCTGGCCATCGGGCAACATGATGCCGGTGCTCACAGCCGGTTTCGCGGCGAACGCGCTCTGGGGTTTCGGCGCGCTCGTGTTCATGCGTGCGTTCATGTCGGACGACGCCGGCGCCGATTGACGCACGTCTTGCGGCGAGGCGCGGCCCGCCGCCGCCGAGCTCGATCGGCATCCGCCAGTGAAAAGGCCGCCTGCATGTGCAGGCGGCCTTTTTTGCTTTTCACGTCGATACCGCGGCGCGTCAGTCCTTGAGGTTGCGCAGCGGGTGCGTGTCGGGCGTCCACGGGCTGTCGAACATCGCGAGCACGTCGGCCCGGTCGATATCGGCGGTCGACTTGAAGCGCCAGACCGGCTGGTGGTCCTTGTCGACGATCAGCGCGCGCACGCCTTCGATCACGTCGCCGTGCGCAAACGTCGAACGCGTGAGGTCGAGATCGCGCCGCAGGCAATCGGCCATCGTCGCGCCACGGGCCCGTTCGACGACTTCGAGCGATACGGCCATCGACAGCGGCGACAGCTGGCTGCGCATCGCGTGGGTCGCCTTCTCGACCCATCCGTCGACGGCCGCGCAATCCTGCTCGGCGTCGAGCGACGCGAGGATCGCACCGATGTCGGCTTGCGCGAAATGCCGATCGATCCCGGCACGCGCGTCGGCCAGCGCCGACGTGTCGGGCGTCGGCACGACCCTGTGCGCGGCAGCCGCGTCGGCCACGCACGCGACGGCCTGCGCCCCGCTGTCGATGCGCGCGCTACGCAGCGTATCGAGCAGCGCCGGCAGCGCGGCATCGGGCAGGTAGACGTCGGCGAGCTGCGCATACAGTGCGCCGGCCGCGTCGAGCGTCGCGCCGGTCACCGCGAGATAGCGGCCGATCGCGCCCGGCGTGCGCGCGAGAAACCAGCTCATCCCGACGTCCGGGAACAGGCCGATGCGCGTTTCGGGCATCGCCACCTTCGTCGAATCGGTGACGACACGCAAGCCGCCCGTATGCCGCGCCGCCTGCGAAATACCCATGCCGCCGCCCATCACAACGCCGTGCATCAGCGCGATGTACGGTTTCGGATAGGCGAAGATCGTGTGATTGAGCGTGTATTCCTCGATGAAGAACATGTCCACCGCATCGCGGTCGCCGCGCTGCCACGCGTCGTGAAAGAAGCGCACGTCGCCGCCCGCGCAGAACGCCCGCGGATGCGGGCTGTGCACGACGACGGCGACCACGTCGGCGTCGTCACGCCACGCGTCGAGCGCCTGCTGCATCAGGCGGATCATCCCGACCGACAGCGCGTTCAGCGCCTTCGGCCGGTTCAGTTCGAGATAGCCGATGCGGTTCGAGACATACGCGCGCACGTCGGGCTGGGCGGCGTCGGCGGAAGCGGAAGTGGAATCGGTCATGTGAGCCATCCGGCGTATCGCGGGCGCACGCTCAGTGCGCCTGCATCTTCGAGAACAGGTTCAGCACCACGACGCCCGAGACGATCAGCCCGAGGCCGATCACCGCCGGCAGGTCCGGCACCTGACGATAGAGCAGCATCGCGACGAGCGTGATCAGCACGATGCCGGCGCCCGACCACACCGCATAGATGATGCCGACGGGCATCGTGCGCAGCGTGAGCGACAGACAGTAGAACGCGATGCCGTAACCGGCCACGACGAGCGCCGACGGCCAGAAGCGCGTGAAGCCGTCCGCCGCGCGCAGCGCGGACGTGCCGATCACTTCCGCGACGATCGCGATCGCGAGCCATGCGTAACCCGGAAGCTGCATCGCTCAGCTCCTCGCAAGCGCCAGCACGGCATAGTCCTGCCCGAGTTCGGCGCACAGCGCTTCGACGACGAACTCGTGATCCGCGCGCTGCGGCAGCCCCGATGCCGTGATCGAGCCGATCACGCCGGCCCCCGCGACGGTCAGCGGAAACGCGCCGCCGTGCGGCGAATACTCGGAGACCGGCAGCCCGTGCTTGTCCGCGAGCGTGGCGCCGGCCTGCTGCATGCGCAAGCCGATCGCATACGAGCTGCGGCGGAAATGCGCGACGACGTTGCGCTTGCGGCGCACCCAGTCGGCGTTGTCGGGCGTCGCGCCGGCGAGCGCCGCGTAGAACAGCGGCTGGCCGAACGTGACGATGTCGATCGCGATCGCGTGACCGCGCGAGGTCGCGAGCGCATGCATCCGGTTGCCGAGCGCCCAGGCACGAGCCGGGTCGAAATGGGGAAACACGAGCGCCTGTTCCTGAGCGCCGATCGATTGCAGATCGTGAGCGATGTCCATGAATCCGTCGATGCAGTAGTGAGTGGTGCAACGGCACCGACGCAATTCGCGCACGACTCCGCTGCAGGAATGAACCGCACATGCAAACCGCTCGATTCTAGCGCACGCGCCTGCCGTACCGGCCCTACAAGGGCCCCGCCCGTGATTGCATCGCGATTGTGAGAAAGTGCTTGCAAGCATTCGGGTTAGTCCATATAATTCATTTCTTCGACGGACGCGGGGTGGAGCAGTCTGGCAGCTCGTCGGGCTCATAACCCGAAGGTCGTAGGTTCAAATCCTACCCCCGCAACCAACGTCCCGATTCATGCAAAAAGCCCGGCCCTGCGCCGGGCTTTTTGTTTTTTCGCGCCCGATCCCGCGCACCGCACGTTGCGCTGCGCGCGGCACGCCGCACACACGCGGTCGCGTTCGAGAATGCCTCGCCCCGGTGATACACTCGCATCACCTCGTCCCTTCCACTCGTCATGAAATTCTGCTCCGTCTGCGGTCACGAAGTCATCGCGCGCATTCCTCCGGGCGACAACCGCGAGCGCTTCATCTGCGATCACTGCGGCACGATCCATTACCAGAATCCGCGCAACGTGGTGGGCACGGTACCGGTCTGGGGCGATCAGGTCCTGCTGTGCCGCCGCGCGATCGAACCGCGCTACGGATTCTGGACGCTGCCGGCGGGCTTCATGGAAATGGGCGAGACGACGGCCGAAGCCGCCGCGCGCGAAACGCTCGAGGAAGCCGGCGCGCGCGTCGAGGTGCAGAATCTGTTCACGCTGCTCAACGTGCCGCACGTGCATCAGGTCCATCTGTTCTATCTGGCGCGGCTCACCGATCCGGCTTACGAGGCCGGCGAGGAAAGCCTCGAAGTCAAGCTGTTCGACGAAGCCGACATTCCGTGGGACGAGATCGCGTTCCCGACCGTCAGCCAGACCCTGCGCTTCTTCTTCGCCGATCGCGCCGCCGGCGACTACGGCGTGCATACCGGCGATATCTTCCGCTCGCTGCGCACCGGCTGAGCCCGCGCCCCATGGTCCCCTGGCTCGGCCCGGACGATCCGTTTCCGCCCATTGAACGCGCGCTCGGTCCTGCAACCGGCGCGCCGGGGCTGCTCGCCGCGAGTGCCGACCTGCTGCCGTCGCGCCTGATCGACGCCTACCTGCGCGGCATCTTCCCGTGGTATTCGGATGGCCAGCCCGTGCTGTGGTGGAGCCCCGACCCGCGGATGATCCTCGCACCGGCCGAATTCAAGGTATCCCCATCGCTGCGCAAGACGCTCAGGCGCGTGCTGCGCGACCCGACGTGGGAAGTGCGCGTCGATCATGACTTTCCGGGCGTGATGCGCGCGTGCGCGCAGGCGCCGCGCCGCGGGCAGCGCGGCACCTGGATCACGGCCGAGATCATCGACGCGTATACATCGCTCTACCGGTCCGGCAACGCGCACAGCATCGAGACGTGGCACGACGGGCGCCGCGTCGGCGGCCTCTACGGCGTCGTGTTCGGGCGGATGTTCTTCGGCGAGTCGATGTACGCCGACGCCACCGATGCGTCGAAGATCGCGCTGGCGACGCTCGTCGCCCACCTTCGCGAGCAGGGGCTGGAGATGATAGACTGCCAGCAGAATACGTCGCATCTAGCGTCGCTCGGCGGCCGCGAGATCGCACGCAAGGCCTTTGTCGCTCACGTGCGCCGCGCAGTGGCCGAACCGCCGATTCCGTGGCAGTTCGACAAGCGCGTGCTCGCCGCGCTGACGGGCCCCGCCGAAACGGCGGCGCCCTCCGGGACCGAGCGCTAGCGCGGCACTCCCTCCCTGCATCGAGAGCTGCCCATGACTCACCCGACTGAGCTGCCGCTTTCACCGCTTTCGGCGCTGCAATTCTATGCAACGGCGCCCTATCCGTGCAGCTATCTGGACGGCCGCATCGCGCGCTCGCAAGTCGCGACGCCGAGCCACCTGATCAACTCCGACATCTATACCGAGCTCGTCAAGGCAGGCTTCCGGCGCTCGGGCGTGTTCACCTACCGCCCGTACTGCGACGGCTGCCGTGCCTGCGTACCGGTGCGGGTGCCGGTCTGCGCGTTCACGCCGTCGCGCACGCAGCGCCGGATGTGGAAGCGGCACCGCGCGCTCGTCGCGACGGTCTCGCCGCTGCACTACGACGAGGAGCACTACGCGCTCTACATGCGCTACCAGTCCGCGCGCCACGCGGGCGGCGGCATGGACCGCGACAGCCGTGACCAGTACGAGCAGTTCCTGCTGCAGAGCCGGATCAATTCGCGCCTCGTCGAATTCCGCGACGTCGACGCGCCGGGCGGCGAACCCGGCAAGCTGCGCATGGTCAGCATGATCGACATCCTCGGCGACGGACTGTCGTCGGTCTACACGTTCTTCGAGCCCGACGACCAGCACACGAGCTACGGCACCTACAACATCCTGTGGCAGATCGAGCAGGCGAAGAGCCTCGGCCTGCCGTACGTATATCTCGGCTACTGGATCCGCGAGAGCCCGAAGATGGCCTACAAGGCGAACTTCCATCCGCTCGAAGGATTGCTCGACGGCCGCTGGAAAATCCTCGATCCCGATCGGGTCGACCTGCCGCCGGTCGACGCGGCACTGGCCCGCGCGCCGCTGCCGGGCGGACATTCCGGGTCGGGTTGACGGGCCGCCCCGCGGCGCGGCTTCGCGCCTGCAACGGGCACCGTTTCCGCCCGTGCACGCGGCGCCGCACCGCACGAGAAGCGCCGCCGGCGCGTGCGAGGCGAAGCCCGCCCTTGCCGCGCAACTCCCGGTAAAATAGCGGGTTGTCATTCATTCCGGCCGTCCGCCCAATTCCCGTGTTCAGTTCCCTCTATCCGCTGGCCCGCGCATCCCTGTTCAAGATGGATGCGGAAGACGCTCACCACCTCACGCTGCGCGCGCTCGGCGCGGCCGGCCGCACGGGCCTCGCCTGCGCGCTGTCGGCTCGCGTGCCCGATGCGCCGCGCACCGTGATGGGGCTCACGTTCCGCAACCCCGTCGGTCTCGCCGCCGGCCTCGACAAGGACGGCGCCGCCATCGACGGCCTCGCCTCGCTCGGCTTCGGCTTCATCGAGGTCGGCACGGTCACGCCGCGCCCGCAGCCGGGCAATCCGCGCCCGCGGATGTTCCGCCTGCCGCAGGCCGAAGCGCTGATCAACCGGATGGGCTTCAACAACCACGGCGTCGACCAGTTCGTGAAGAACGTCCAGGCGGCCCGTTATCGCGGCATCCTCGGCCTGAACATCGGCAAGAATGCCGACACGCCGATCGAGCGCGCCGCGGAAGACTATCTCTACTGCCTCGAGCGCGTGTACCCGTTCGCGAGCTACGTGACGATCAACATTTCGTCGCCGAACACGAAGAACCTGCGCCAGTTGCAGGGCGCGGGCGAACTCGACGCGCTGCTCGCCGCGCTGAAGGACAAGCAGCAGCGTCTCGCCGATCTCCACGGCAAGCTCGTGCCGCTCGCGCTGAAGATCGCCCCCGATCTCGACGACGAACAGGTGAAGGAAATCGCCGACACGCTGCTGCGCCACAAGATCGAGGCGGTCATCGCCACCAACACGACGCTGTCGCGCGCGGCCGTGCAGGGCCTGCCGCACGCGGACGAAGCCGGCGGCCTGTCGGGCCGTCCGGTGTTCGACGCATCGAACGAAGTGATCCGCAAGCTGCATGCCGAAGTCGGCAGCGCGGTGCCGATCATCGGCGTGGGCGGCATTTTCTCGGGCGAGGACGCACGCGTGAAGCTCGCGGCCGGCGCATCGCTCGTCCAGCTTTACACGGGCTTCATCTATCGCGGCCCCGCGCTCGTGGCCGAATGCGTGAAGGCCATCGCGCGCGAACGCACCGCGTAATATAGCCATAAACAAACGATATTTCGTGGTCGATTGTATTTTTGCTATGATCGATCCCACTGTCAGAATCAAGCGCCCCACTGGGGCAAGGAAGCTCACACGATGAAAATTTCGCTGCTGAAGAAGCTGCTGGTCGCCGGCCTGATCGGCACGTCGTTCGCCGCCGCCACCGCACATGCGGCCGACCTCCTCGACCAGGTGAAGCAACGCGGCACGCTGCGCGTCGGCCTCGAAGGCACGTTCCCGCCGTTCAACTCGAAGAACCCGCAAGGCGAACTCGTCGGCTTCGACGTCGACATCGCGAAGGCCGTCGCCGCGAAGCTCGGCGTGAAGGCCGAATTCGTCACGACCGAATGGAGCGGCATCATCGCGGGCCTGCAGGCCGGCAAGTTCGACGTGATCTCCAACCAGGTCGGCATCACCGACAAGCGCAAGGAAACGCTCGACTTCTCGCCCGCGTACACGTACTCGTCCGCGCAGCTGATCCAGCGCAAGGACGACACGCGCCAGTTCAAGTCGCTCGAAGACCTGAAGGGCAAGAAGCTCGGCGTCGCGCTCGGTACGAACTACATGGACATGGCGAAGTCGGTTCCCGGCATCGACGTGAAGACGTACCCGGGCGCGCCCGAGTACCTGCGCGACCTCGCGGCCGGCCGCCTCGATGCGGCACTGAACGACCGCCTGATGCTCGCGTACCTGACGAAGAACTCGCAACTGCCGCTGCGCCCGGGCGCGAACGTCGGCTCGGCGAATCCGTCGGGCATCCCGTTCAAGAAGGGCAATCCGAAGTTCCAGAAGGCAATCGACGACGCGATGGCGCAGCTCGAAGCCGACGGCACGTTCACGAAGATCTCGGACAAGTGGTTCGGCATCGACGTGACGAAGCCGATCAAGTAAGCACGCCTCTGTTTCCCGCCTGACGGCGGGCCGGAAAGGGCGGCATCCGAAACGATGCCGCCCTTTGTTTTACCGGTCCGGTTTATGATTGCGCTTTCGCGCACGCATCCGATTCGTATTCCATGTCGACAACGTCCCTGCTCGTCCAATCGCTGCCGGTGCTCGCCCAAGGTGCCGTACTGACCGTCAAGTTCGCCGTGCTGTCGATGGTGTTCGGCCTGTTCGGCGCCGTCGTGCTCGCGATGATGGGCATCCGGCAAAGCGAACCGCTCGAAGGCTTCGAACGCATCTGGGTCAACGCGCTCGCGTGGCTCGCGCGCACATACGTGAGCCTGATGCGCGGCACGCCGCTGCTCGTGCAGATCTTCGTGATCTATTACGGGCTGCCGAGCCTCGGCATCTCGCTCGATCCGACGCCGGCCGGCGTCATCGCGCTATCCGCGAACGTCGCCGCTTACATGTCCGAAAGCATGCGCGGCGCGATCAACGGGATCGCGCGCGGCCAATGGCTGGCCGCATACAGCCTCGGGCTGTCGTGGGGCCAGACGCTGCGCTTCGTGATCGGCCCTCAGGCGCTGCGCATCGCCGTGCCGAGCCTGTCGAACAGCCTGATCAGCCTGATCAAGGACACGTCGCTCGTATCCGTGATCACCGTGACCGAGCTGCTGCGCAGCGCGCAGGAAGTGATCGCGGCGACCTACCAGCCGTTGCCGCTGTACCTCGCCGCCGCCGCGGTCTACTGGGTGCTGTGCCAGATCCTCGAATGGGTCCAGCGCTGGTACGAACAGCGCCTGTCGCTGCCCGCGCGGCACTGAGCACGTTGCCTCTCTCGCCGGGCCGCGGATGCGCGCCCGGCCCCTTCCTTCCTGCCTACTCGCCCGGATAGCGCACGCCGAGCGCCGCGCGTGCCGCATCGGTCATCGCGATCATCTGTCGTGAATGGTCGTGCGTCATGATCGGGCTCTCGAGCTCGCCCGCGCGCAGCAGATCGCAGAAATGCGCGGTCTCGTAGTTCAGGCCGCCGCCGTCGACCGGCGCATCGAGCTCGACGGTACGCCCGTCGGCATAGCGAATCGTCGCCCGCGCAGGGTTCCACCACTTCTCGTGAATCGTCACGTGCCCGCCCGCCGCCGCGAGCAGCGCGTCGCCGCGCCCCATCACGTCGAGCCCGCAAAAGAGCTGCGCGATGCCGCCGTTCGCGTGGCGGCTGTTCAGGCTCGCGAATACGTCGACGCCCGTCGCGCCGACGCGCCCGAGCGTCTGCACGTCGCGTGCGGCACCGAGCCAGTCGACCGCGAGAAACGCTTCGTAGATCCCGATGTCGAGCAGCGCGCCGCCGGCACGGTCGAGACGATAGACCGAATGATCGCCAGGCACCGACGACGACGCGCAGCCCGCGCGCACGAGCCGGATCTCGCCGATCGGGTCGTCATGCAGGTGCGCACGCAACTGACGGTACAACGGAAAGAACGGCGGCTTCATCGCTTCCATGAAGAGCCGTCCGGCAGCGCGCGCCGCATCCAGCACCGCGTCGAGTTGCGCCGCGTTCAGCGTCGCCGGCTTTTCGCACAGCACGGCCTTGCCGGCGCCGAGCGCCGCCTGCGCGTAGTACGCGTGACTGTCGTGGAGGGTCGCGATGTAGATCGCGTCGATGTCGCTCGCGAGAAGTGCATCGAGGCTGGCGGCAGGCGTGCCGCCGCAGCCTTCGCAGAAGGCGGTTGCCGCGTCGGCGCGGCGTGCCCACACGCCGGCGAGCACGGCACCGGGCACGCGGGCGAGGCTTTGCGCGAAACGGCGTGCAATGCTGCCAGCGCCGATGATGCCGAAGCGCACCGGGCGGTTGTCGAGGTCGTTCATCCGGATCTTCCGTGTCGGTCGTATGACGGTGGCCGGCACGCTGCCGGCCGGCCGTCATGATAAACGGCTCGCCGGCTCGCGGATAAGCGACGCGTGCGAATTCAGGCGCGTACGGGCACGTCGACGGAGAAATCGCGCGAAATCTCGTCGGCGCTGAAATCGATCAGGGCGAGCGACGCCGCTTCGGCTTCGCGCGGATCGCGACGTTCGATCGCATCGACGACGCGCGCATGCGCCTTGACCGCGATATCGTGCGCACCATCCTTCTGCACGACGCGCGGATTCACGAGCCGCACCGCACCGCGCACGATCGCCGCCATCTGCTGGAAGAACTGGTTGCCGCTCGCCTGGACGATCCGCGTGTGCAGCAGTTCGTCCGCCGTGTCGTAGCCGGGGTCGCCCGGTTGCAACACCTTGAACGCGTCAAACGCCTCGCGGATGCCCGCAATGTCGACGGCCGTCGCACGGACCGCCGCCTGCGCGGTCGCGCGCGGTTCGATCAGCATCCGGAATTCGATGACGTCGCGCATGAACTGCGGATCCGGCTTCGCGCGAAACCGCCAGCTCACCACGTCCTCATCGATCATGCGCCAGTCGCGCATCGGTCGAACGCGCGTGCCGACTTTCGGACGCACGTCGAGCATGTCGCGCGCAAGCAACATCGATAATGCTTCGCGCATCACCGTACGGCTCACATCGAACTCTTTCGATAGCACGTCCTGCGGCGGCAGAATGCCGCCATACTTGTCTTCGACGATACCTTCGACAAGCCCATCCATCACTTTGGCGACCAGTGACCGGTCTTTGCCCTGCTCCATGACACCTCCCCGTGCGTCGATTTGCGAACACCTGCTCCGCAGTTCCGCCGGCCCTGGTTACGACTGTTCTTATGATCTATAAGTTGATGAGTTCGAGGATATTTCGCTATCTGGTAAACACCTGACAGGGTTATCCCTCTTTTTGACGGGGTGATTTATAAGGCTTCAAAAAAAGCCCGGAAAGCGCTCTGCGCTTGCCGGGCCGCGATTTTTGCCAAATTTAAACATGCAATCCATTACGGCATCCTGACGCCATTACGGACTGCTTCTCATTCAGTTGTGATTAACCGGGATAAACGATCGTTTCAACGCCGTTTGCCGTGCCGAGCAGGCACAGATTCGCGCCGCGCTCGGCGAACAGGCCGACCGTCACGACGCCCGGCCATGCGTTGACCTGCGCTTCGAAACCGCGCGGATCGGCGATCTGCAGCCCCTTCACGTCGATGATCTCGTTGCCGTTGTCGGTGATGTACGGTGCGCCGTCCTGCGTCACGCGCAGCACCGGCACGCCGCCGAGCGCGGTCACGCGCCGGCCGATCGCCGTGCGCGCCATCGGCACGACCTCGATCGGCAGCGGGAAGGCGCCGAGCACCGGCACGCGCTTGCTGCCGTCCGCGATGCAGACGAAGGTATCGGCCACCGATGCGACGATCTTCTCGCGCGTCAGCGCGCCTCCGCCGCCCTTGATCATTGCGCCGCTTGCGTCGATCTCGTCGGCACCGTCGACGTACACCTGCAGCGATTCGACCTCGTTCAGGTCGAACACCTTGATGCCATGCGATTTCAGGCGGTCGGTCGTCGCGATCGAGCTCGATACGGCGCCGCGGTAGCGCGATTTGACGGCCGCGAGCGCGTCGATGAAGCAGTTGGCGGTCGAGCCGGTGCCGACGCCGATCACGGCGCCTTCCGGCACGTTCTGGATCACATAATCGGCGGCCGCCTGGCCGACCAGGCGTTTGAGTTCGTCTTGAGTCATGGGGTGGGAATACAGCGGGATTGCGGAAAACCGCCAGTTTACCGGACTCGGAAGACGGCCCGGGCTTTTTCCGCGAGGGTGTGGGCGCCGGGCACGCCGACGGTCAAGGCGCCCCGGTGTCGGACGCGTGGCCGACTGCCGGCGTGGCGGGGAAATACTTGTCGAGCAGTGCCTGCGCGATCGCGTCGGTCGCGGCATCCGGATTGCCCGCATAGTCGGACGGACGGAAGTGCATCTGGAACGCGGCGAATACGCGTCGCGTGCGTACGTCGAGCACGCCGTCGGTCGGCACGTCGTAGCCGTAGCGCGCGAGCTTCAGCTGCAATTCGCGCACGTCGACGAGCGCGTGCGGATCGCGACTGCCGAGCCGCGCGGCCACCGTCGCCTCGTCCGGCCATGCGCCGACGCCGGCTTGCGCGAGCGCATGCCACGGAAACAGCGGCCCTGGATCGATCTTGCGTTGCGGCGCGATATCGCTATGTCCGACCACACGCGTCGGCGGAATCCCGAAGCGCTCGACAATATCCTTCGACAGCACAATCAGCGCATCGACCTGGTCGGGCGGATACGGCTGCCAGGTACGGTTTTGCGGATCGAGCGGGCCGCGGTTCACGTTTTCGATGCCGATCGACGCCGCATTGAGCTCGGTCGTGCCCTGCCATTCGCTGATGCCCGCATGCCATGCGCGCTTCGATTCCGGAACGAGCTGGTAGACGACCGGCATCCCGTGTTCGATGGGCGGTTGCGACGGCACGACGTAGTGCGCGCTGACGGAATCGCCCGTCAGCGTGCGCAGCGATTTCGCTTCGTCGCTTTCGGTGTAATGCATCACGAGAAAGCGGATCCGCGAATCGGCGCCGCGCGCGTGCAGGCTCGTGTCGGCGTAGTAGGTGCCGCGCTCGAGCAGCGACGGCGACGTACAGGCAGCCAGCAGGCCAAGGACGGCGCACGATGCGCCGAGGCGAAACATAGTCATGGTTCGCGAGTTCCGGGAGCCGCGTGCCGCGCGCAATCACGGCTCGCGTCGTTCGGGTCGTAGCGGCCCGCGCATCGCGCGAGACCGCGTGGGTCAGCCCCGTATGTCAGCCCCGTAGTCAGCCCTTCACGCGCCGCTGCCGCACCGCTTCGTACAGGCACACGCCGCTCGCGACCGACACGTTCAGGCTTTCCACGCTGCCGGCCATCGGAATGCTCATCACTTCGTCGCAGGTGTCGCGCGTGAGCCGGCGCATGCCTTCGCCTTCCGCGCCCATCACGATGGCGACGGGGCCGTCGAGCTTCGTGTCGTACAGCGTCGCCGACGCTTCGTCCGAGGTGCCGATGACCCATACACCCGCATCCTTCAGCTCGCGCAGCGCGCGGGCGAGGTTCGTGACCGTGATGTACGGCACCGTGTCGGCCGCGCCGCTCGCGACCTTCGCCGCGGTCGCATTCAGGCCGACCGCGCGGTCACGCGGCGCAATCACCGCATGCGCACCGGCCGAATCCGCGACACGCAAGCATGCACCGAGGTTGTGCGGATCGGTGACGCCATCGAGCACCAGCAGCAGCGCCGGCCCCTGGATGCCGTCGAGCAGCTCGGACAGGTTCTGCGCGAGCGGGATGTCCTCGACGCGCGCGACGACGCCCTGGTGGCGCTCGGTATGCGCGAGGCCCCACAGGCGCGTTTCGTCGGCCGCGATCAGCCGCACGCCCGCTTCCTTCGCGGCGTGCAGGAAGTCCTGCATGCGGCGGTCGCGGCGCGTCTGGTCGTACAGCACCTCCGCAACCGTCGATGCATCGTGCCGCAAACGTGCGGTCACCGCATGAAAACCGTAAAGAACCTTCAGACGTGACATGACTGGAACAACCTTCGATCAAACGTGCGGCCGCGCAATGCGCGCGGCCGCGATCCATGGAAAAGGAAAGCGCCGCGTTGCCGGCCGGTGACCGGTAGAACGCGGCGTCTCTCGATGCTGCAAGGGCGGCGCTGGCGCCGTCCCGAACGATCAATACTTCTTGCGGGCGTGTGCCTTCTTCGCGGCCGTCTTCACCGCAGTACCGCCCTTCTTCTTCGCCGCACGCGCGGCGCGCGCTTCCTTCACCGCGGCGGTCGGCGCGCTGGCCGCCTTCTTGCGATGCGGCGCGGCCTCCTCCACCAGCGGCAACGAACGCACGCGCGGGCCGCCGCGATCGTTACCGTTACCGGCGGCAGCCGGCGCCGGTGCGGGACGCGGCGCCTTCACCGGCGTGTCGCGCACGAGGCGGAAGTCGATCTTGCGCGCGTCGAGATCGACGCGGCTCACCTGCACGCGCACGCGATCCGACAGGCGATAGCGGATACCGGTGCGCTCGCCGCGCAGTTCGTTCTTGATCTCGTCGTACTGGAAGTAGTCCGAGCCGAGTTCCGTGACGTGCACGAGCCCTTCGATGAACAGCGTATCGAGCTGCACGAAGATGCCGAACGACGTGACGCCGTTCACCATCCCGCCGTACTCCTCGCCGAGCTTGTCGCGCATGAAGTAGCACTTGAGCCAGGCCTCGACGTCGCGCGACGCTTCGTCGGCACGCCGCTCGTTCGCCGAGCAGTGCAGGCCGAGCTCTTCCCAGATCGCCGTGTTCGAGCGCGAACGGCCGCGCGCTTCGTCGTCGGCTTGCTGCATCGCGCGGGCGCGCGGCGACAGCGCGGTGTTCAGCTCGAAACCGTCCGGCGCCTTCGGCACGTACTTCTTGCCGGACAGGATCGCGTAGATCGCGCGGTGCGTGAGCAGGTCGGGATAGCGGCGGATCGGGCTCGTGAAGTGCGCGTACGCCTCATACGCGAGACCGAAGTGACCGATGTTGTCCGGGCTGTAGACGGCCTGCTGCATCGAGCGCAACAGCATCGGCTGCAGCATCTGCGCGTCGGGCCGGTCGCGGATCTGCGCCATCAGCGCCGCATAGTCGCTCGCATGCGGCTTGTCGCCGCCGCCGAGCGTCAGGCCCATGCCGCGCAGGAACGCACGCAGGTTCTCGAGCTTCTCCGGAGTCGGGCCCGCGTGCACGCGGTACAGGCCCGGGTGCTTGTTGCGCTTCAGGAAGTCGGCCGCGCAGACGTTCGCGGCCAGCATGCATTCCTCGATCAGCTTGTGCGCATCGTTGCGCTGACGCGGCACGATCTGTTCGATCTTGCCCTGCGAGTTGCAGACGATGTACGTCTCGGTCGTGTCGAAATCGATCGCGCCGCGCTTCTGACGTGCGGCGAACAGCGACTTGTAGACGCCGTACAGGTCCTGCAGGTGCGGCAGCAGGTCCGCGCGGCGCGCGGCCTCCGGCCCCTTCGTGTTCGACAGCACGGCCGCGACTTCGGTGTACGTCAGGCGCGCGGCCGAATGGATCACGGCCGGATAGAACTGGTACGCCTTGATCTCGCCGCGCGCGGTAATCACCATGTCGCACGCGAGCACGCAGCGGTCGACCTGCGGATTCAGCGAGCACAGCCCGTTCGACAGCTTCTCCGGCAGCATCGGGATCACGCGGCGCGGGAAATAGACCGACGTGCTGCGTTCCAGCGCGTCGGTATCGAGGCCGTTGCCCGGCTGCACGTAGTGCGACACGTCGGCGATCGCGACGATCAGGCGGAAGCCGTCGCCGCGACCGACCTTGGTCGGCTCGCAGTAGACGGCATCGTCGAAGTCGCGGGCGTCCTCGCCGTCGATCGTCACGAGCGGCACGTCGCGCAAATCGACGCGGAAGCGCAGATCGCCCGGCCGCACCTTGTCCGGCAGCGCGGCGGCTTCGTCGAGCGCCGGCTGGCTGAATTCGTGCGGCACGCCGTACTTGCGCACGGCGATCTCGATTTCCATGCCCGGATCGTCGATGTCGCCGAGCACTTCGACGACCCGGCCGAGCGGTTGCGAATGGCGGCTCGGGAAGTCGGTCAGTTCGACGACCACGACCTGCCCGACCTTCGCCTTCTTCACGTTCTGCGTGATCAGGATGTCGTGGCCGATGCGCTTGTCTTCGGGCGCGACGATCAGCGCGCCGTTCTCGTTGAGCAGGCGGCCGATCACGCGCTTGTTCGCGCGCTCGGTGACCTCGACGACATGGCCTTCCGGCCGGCCGCGGCGATCGTAGCCGACGATCCGCGCGAGCACGCGGTCGTTGTGCATCACCTTCTGCATTTCGCCGTTCGGCAAGAACAGGTCGTCCTGGCCGTCGTCGCGGATCACGAACCCGTAGCCGTCGCGATGCCCCTGCACGCGACCGGCTACGAAGTTCGACGGATGAGTGAGCTGGTAATGGCCGCGCTTGTCGAGGCGGATCTGGCCGTCGCGTTCCATCGCGGCGACACGGCGGAAGAACCCCTCGCGCTCCTGGCGCTTGATCGACAGCGCTTCGGCGATGTCGTTGGCGGCCAGCGGCGCGTCGCTCGTACGCAGCACGCCGAGAATCTCTTCACGGCTCGGAATGGGGTACGGATATTTGCTCAAGGGTTTGTCGATGATTGTTCTCGTTGCGTTGACTGATGGTGCACGGCATCAACATAGAAGTGTCCGTCAGACAGTTCTATAGTGACGGCGGCGGACCATTCTATCACCCGCCTGTGTTGCCAAATGACGCGAATGCCGCGTGCAGGCGCCACAGCGGCCGGTTTGCGGCGCATCGCAAAAAAGTGTTGACACGGATAATTGGGGCGCTATAATTTCGCTTCTTTGCAGCAAGCAGCTACTGCAAAACGTGCCCAGGTGGCGGAATTGGTAGACGCACTAGGTTCAGGTCCTAGCGGTGGCAACATCGTGGAGGTTCGAGTCCTCTCCTGGGCACCATCCGTTTTTGAAAAGGTCGGCTTTTAGCCGGCCTTTTTTCATTTCCGGCGGCACATTGCGCGCACTGGCCGCGCCATATGCCCGTCACTCCGATCGATAGCAGAATTAATCGGTTATCGATTGCCCTCCCCGTTGGTACGTTAGCCGCCTTGTTATCGACGAATCCAACGAGGAGTTCGCCCCATGACGCCAATGAAGCGCCGCGCGTTCACGCGCGCGATACTGGCCGCCGGCCTGAGCGCCGCCGGCATCCGGACGCATGCCGAGAGCACGCCATCCGCGTTGCGCATCGGATACCAGAAATCGTCGACGCTCATTACGCTGCTCAAGACGCGCGGCACGCTGGAACAGTCGCTCGCGCCGCTCGGCCTGCGCGTGTCGTGGCATGAGTTCGCGAGCGGCTTGCCGCTGACCGAAGCACTCAATGTCGGCGCCGTCGATTTCAGCGCCGACGTGGCCGACACGGTTCCCGTCTTCGCACAGGCCGCGCATGCGCGCTTCGTGTACGTCGCGCAGGAAGCACCGTCACCGAAAGCGCAGGCCATTATCGTCAAGCGCGACAGCGCGCTGCGCACGCTCGCCGATCTCAGGGCCAAGCGCATCGCCGTCACGAAGGCTGCCGGCAGCCACTACCTGCTGCTTGCCGCACTCGCACGCGCAAAGCTCGCCCCCGCCGACGCGGCAATCCACTACCTGACGCCGGCAGACGGCCGCGCGGCGTTCGAGCGCGGCAGCGTCGATGCGTGGATCACGTGGGATCCGTATGTCGCATCCGTCGACTCGAACCCCGACGTGCGGATTCTGGCCGACGGCAACGGGCTTGCTTCGTACCAGCGCTATTACCTCGCATCGAGCAGCTTTGCTGCCACGCGTCCGGACGTCATCCAGATCGTGTTCGACCGGCTCTCGCAGGCCGGCACGTGGCTGCGCGAACATCAGCAGGAGGCCGCCAATACCCTTGCGCCGATCTGGGGACTCGACGCGAAGACGATCGAGCGCGCGAACGCGCGCCGCAGCTATCTCGTACGCGCCGTGGTCACGCAGAACCTCGGCGAGCAACAGAAGATCGCCGATACGTTTCTCGCAGCCGGTCTGCTGCCCGCCCGCGTCGACACGAGCGAAGCGCTGCACTGGAATTTCGCGGCAAAGCGCGCGGATCCGATCGGCGTCTGATGCCCCGAACACGCAACGCGCGATATTTTTATCGCCACCGATCAAATTGTGTTGACAGTCTCTTCAGACACGCTATAATTTCACTTCTTTGCAGCAAGCAGCTACTGCAAAACGTGCCCAGGTGGCGGAATTGGTAGACGCACTAGGTTCAGGTCCTAGCGGTGGCAACATCGTGGAGGTTCGAGTCCTCTCCTGGGCACCATCTGTTTTTGAAAAGGCCGGCTTTTAGCCGGCCTTTTTTCATTTCCGTGACCCGTCCTGAAATAGGTTGACACTTTTTCGACGAATCGAAGAGGTGCCAAGTGGAGCAAGGGATCAAGCGGACG